>JANQKU010000024.1 GCA_028280955.1 Opitutaceae bacterium | reverse complement strand
CTTTTCCATTAAGTGCGCCCGTAGCTCAATTGGATAGAGCGCTTGACTACGAATCAAGAGGTTTGGGGTTCGATTCCCTACGGGCGTGCCATTCTAAAGAGTTTATATTTAATGACTTATAAATGATAAGTATTTTGGCATAAAAACACTTATCATTTTCTCGTTTCGGATTGCCGCATAAAATCGAAACCATACTTCTAGATCCAATCTGACCAGAGCCCTCATCTGTCGAAGTTTATCTTCTTCACTGGATATTGTCATACCGAGGCTTTTCCGAGAGTACCAACCAATTATTCTCTATTTTCATCTCCAGAATATCATTCCCTATGTCTTCCAATCGATCTACTTGCCTACTACCTCGCATACTCATTGGAACCCTTGCGACCACATACTCGGCGCGATGCGCCTCTTGTTTCCCTTCCATGAGAACACCTTGGAACTACTTTTCGACACTATACAGTCGGTAGCTTTTGTTGATTTCCTTATACATTCTCTTCAGGTTCGTCGCTTTCTCTAGAATATCTGCATATAGAGGATTTGAATAAATAACAAAGGATCCCGGCGTCACTTGATCTTGAATGTTTTGCGCTACCCGTTGCATCACCGGTCCCTTGAAAGGGTTGTACATATAAATAATGAGAGGGCATTTCGGGAACCGGTAAAGGGACGCGTCTTTACAGATAACATCTATCCCCATTCCCTTACGGTATTTCTCCTCAAGCACCCGCAAATTTTTTCGAGCTATGCCGCAAAGAGGCTCCGAATATTCTACACTAACAGCTTTGCCACACCCAAGAAGACTGGCTTCAATGGCTGGCCCCCCTTTTCCTCCTCCTAGATCAATGAAGCAATATTCAGAAAGTGAATTAACTGGAAGCCCTCTTAGAATGATTTGCAGCTTTATAAGGGATCCCATGGTATAATGAAACCCCAAGAATACGTTCCTAGAGGCAATGCGGGGGTCCAGCCTATTCACATCTCTCTTAAAATCATACATATCACACGAAAAAACCCTTTCAACATTTGGGTCCAAGCAAGTATTTCCTAAACCCAATTCTCCTTCCTCTATAGTGAGTTTCTGTATGTGTTTTCCTTTTTTTCTGCGGCCCGAGATCAACTCACATCCCTCATAAATTGATTTTAGGCCAAGCAACGTTAATAGCTTAAGTTTCCCCATAAAATTTCGTTTTTTGTAAAAAAAAGACATCCTACAAGAAAGCAATACAATTTGCCCTCACGATGTTTTCTATCAGAAGATGCCGATTATTACCTCCCTATCCATTCTTCTCTACTTGAATGAATTTCGAGAGATGTTGCAGTCCTCGAATTTTCCACGCTCTTATTTATGAATGGGATCCATTTTAATTCCTTGCGCAAACCAAGCCGCATATGGAGCAAGAACTCTTCGATCAAGCGTGTGCTTATCTCCCAGAATACTATTAAAACACTACCATTGCCGATAGCATGCGAATAAAGAAACTAGCACAGTAGAAAAACTCCGTTTAAATGATCCAGAGAAAATAGTTTGCCAAATGAAACGGGTAATCACTCCATCAGAGAAAACTATCTCTGAAGACAAGTCAGTTTCCTTTTAAAAGAAGATGAATGAAATCGTAAATTCTCACTCTGAGCCAAAAGATTATTATGCGGTCATGGTTCATTTTTATCGAGGTGAACTTGGACGCATAATGATATGGCGACAACGATTGGATGTGACAACCAACTGGGCCATTCTGGGATGCACAGGGATGCTCACCTTCGGACTGGGAAGTCCAAGCAACACACCCCTGATTTTCCTGTTCGCCAATTTTCTGGCATTTTTGCTCTTATCCATCGAAGCAAGAAGGTATCGATACTATGATGCTTTTCGAGCCAGAGTAAGAATGCTCGAAGCACATTTTATCATGCCCATGGTGATGCAAGAAGACAAGATACTGCAAGGCGACTGGCGAAGAATCATGTCGGAAGACCTCATGCTTCCCACTTTTAAGATCAGTAAAAAAAACGCTATTTTAAAACGGTTTCGGCGAAACTACGTATGGATATTTCTACTGATATTATTAGCATGGATCACTAAAATATGGATACATTACCCGGATTCACATTCTTTCAAAAATTTTGTCGCTGCATTTGCCACTCATCACCCACTTTCCCCTTCAATTTTTTGGGTTTTATTTGGAATTATCTACCTACTACTCATAGCCATGACCATAGCTTCCATTTGTTTAAAAAAGGAGTTAGGCGAATTCAGCACCAAGGCAATGCATCGAAAAAAGTGGCATATCTAGACTCACAGAAAAAGATACCAGTCCGTTTATTTTGAATAGAATGAATCGAGACATTTTCAGCCAAAAAAGAACAAATTTATACGACGACAGATAGTTGCAATATCTGTGAACCCCGTGGATAATTAAAACCATATGAAACCTGGAAAACGTAAAATACTACGTATTGTTTATGCCACGTTTTTGATTTTTTTGGGCGCTGTCGCTATCAGAACATTATACTACGTTAGAGGAGATCATCAGGCGTTATTACTTGAGGGATATGAAAAGTATATTTCCACCGAATCCATTCTAATATCTTCAGACGATAGCTCTTCCACTTATAATATAATACTAAAACGAAATGGCAGACCGGATCTGAATTGTTACCTGAGGATACCTCTTTCCGATGAACCTTCTCCGGCGGTCATACTTCTGGGCGGACTGGTGACCGGTAAGGATGTTGTCGACCTTGTCGGTGAAACAGAGATTGCCAATAAGTTAGTGGTAATGACCATGGATTATCCTTATGAAGGCAAAAAAAGGAAGGTACCACCTTTCGAATTCCTGAGTGAAATCCCGGCTATGAGACGCGCGATCTTTGATTCTGTCTCTGCGGTCATGCTAATGACCGACCACCTACTGACATTGGAAGAAGTTAACCCAGAGCAGATCATTTTTGCAGGTGGGAGCTTCGGAGCATTTTTTGCGATTGCTGCCGGAGCACTTGATGAAAGAGCAAAAGCTGTTGTTTCGATGTATGCTGGGGGAGACATTTCACTACTTATCTCGCACGACCTTGACTGGAAACCTGAGATTGCGCAAAAATTTGCCGGCTGGCTGGTAGAGCTATTAGTATTGCCTGTTGAACCGCTCAATTGGGTTAAAAATATAGCGCCACGTCCTTTCCTCATGATAAATGGCAAAAACGACGAACGCATTGCAAAAGAAGGGATCGATAAACTATTTCACGCGGCAGGCGAACCGAAAGAACTGATTTGGCATGAATCAGGGCATGTTGTACCCGAATCCAGAAAACTTACCCAACAACTGACCGAAATGATGGGTGAATGGCTGAAAAAAGAAGGATTAGTTGGAGAACACCTTTAAAAGGACTGCGTTTTGCGGAAAAAGCTATGAGATTTATTACGGGCTAATGACAAGTCTTACAACGATCTCTACCACTTGCAGCTTAAGAAACTGTGCAGAAAGTATTTTCCATCCGAGACAAATTGATCTGTGATTTCTCTCGCTTTCGATGGATACCACTTTCAAGACGTTTCAAAACCCACCCACTGAATTCGGGATCATTCCTCTCTGGTTCTGGAATGATGATCTGGAAGATACCGAGCTGATTCGCCAGTTACACGAATTTCACAAAGCAGGTTTTGGCGGCGTCGTTCCTCATCCAAGAGTTGGGCTTGCGCCGAAAATCGGTTACCTGACGGAAGAATATTTCCGGCTCATTCGTCTAGTGGTCGAGGAATGTGCCAAATTGGAAATGAAGGTCATTCTCTATGACGAAGGTTGCTATCCTTCCGGCTCTGCCAATGGAGCAGTAATCAAAGAAAATCCCGCATATGCCAGCCAATGTATCGGCCTGGTCGAAAAAGACATTACAGGACCGTGGTCCGGCTATTGGAAACCTGAGACATCACGCTCTTTGATGGATAAGCATGTCTGCACTGTGCTTGGCCAAGTGACAACCGAAGGAAAGATAGATACCTCCACTCTTCGGCTTTTGGAAGTGGAACCTCATGATATCCTTCATATTGAAGTAACTGAAGGCAATTGGAAAGCAATGAGTGTCTGGAACGCTTGCAGCGCCGGGCATATTAGAGGAGTTCTGGCGGATGAAGAAACGGGACATGCCACGGCTCCTCCTTCCGGCGATATCCTCAATCCCGAAGCGGTGGCGTGCTTTCTCCACCTCACCCATGATCAATACTATAAACATTTAAGCGAATACTTTGGCTCCACCGTCATCGCCATGTTTACGGATGAACCAGGGCCTATGGGCCGCGGTCCTCACCGTTTTGAAAACGCCAAACCGTTTACCCCCGGCTTTGTGGAGTGGTTGGAAACTCAATGGGATTTCGACCCTCGAATATGGCTTCCGTCCTTGTGGGTCGAATACGACCAAGGAACGGAGGAATTTCGTCAGCACTATACCAAAGCCGTGCATGACCGACAAAGAATCGTTTTCTACGAAGCTCAATCCAAATGGTGTAGAGATCACGGAATTGCCTTCACCGGACATCCTTCCAATGGTAATGAAATGACAGCCCTCAGTGTCTTTCAAATTCCCGGGCAAGACATCGTCTGGAGAGAAATCCTGCCAAACTCTTCTGGTGCACTTGAAGGTGTCCAAAGCGTCACTGCCAAAGCAGCCACCAGCGGAGCCCGTCTTTACCAAAGAAAACGAATTTTGACCGAGATTGGAGGGGCTTACGGCTGGCGCATGACCTGTAGCGAACTGAAGTGGCTCTATGACTGGCATTTCGTCAGAGGGAATAACCTCATCAACGCACACGCGGTCTTTTATTCTATCCGGGATCGTCGAGCTTGGGAAAGCGAACCCGACATAGGAATCCACAATGTATGGTGGCCCTATTTCCATCATATTGCTCAATATTCCAAACGACTCTGCTGGTTGCTCAGCGAAGGAAAACATATCTGCGACTTGGCCATTCTTGGAGATGGAAACGATCTCCCCTGGGCAACTGCTAAAGTGCTTTATCAAAAGCAGATTGATTTCCTCTATATCGATAATTCATCCGTATCCACATCAAAACTACAAGACGAATTTCTTTCCATCGGCAGTCAAAATTACAAAACGATCATCGTTGATGGTGACCCAGTTCTTTCCGAAGAATCAGAAAAAAAGTTGAGCCAGTTTGAAAAAAACGGTGGTAACATCATCCAATTCATCGATCCGGAGCAACTGTTGGAAAAACTGAGCTCTACTATCTCACCGGATGTAACCTTGGAACCCTCACACAACGATTTACGCTTTATCCATATGCAAAAAGAGGGATTCGACTTTTATCTCTTGGTCAACGAAGGCGAAAACCAAATCGAGGGAAATTTAAAAATTCAGATAAGGGGTTCTCTGGAATACTGGAATCCCTTGACCGGTGAAAGAGAACCTTGCCCAGCTCAAGAAACAGAGGATGGCATCTTAATTCATCTAAAACTGGGGCATCGAGAGAGTCGTATTTTAGTGGTTGATCCGAACAGTTTTTTTTACCCGATCATTCCTCAGGAAGAATCCAGGAAATCACTTCCACTGAAGACAACCTGGACGGTTCAAACGGAAAATGGCGAACCAATCGATGTCCCCGCTCCAGCCAATTGGGCACAATGCAGGGGGTTTGAACTCTTTACCGGAACTCTTGTTTATCGAACAGCCATAGAAGTGCCGACAGAGGCCACAAATGTTTCGTTAGATCTCGGTCAAGTGGGTGACATTGCAGAAGTTTTTGTAGATGGAGAATCAAAGGGGGTTCGCATGTGGTCCCCCTATCATTTCGATCTGGGAAGCGAAACCATATCCGGCCTCCATCAACTGGAAGTTCGCGTAACCAACAGCATGGCCAACGAATACAACGGCGCTCAAATGCCATCCGGCTTAATCGGACCCGTAGAATTGATCCTATGATTTACAACAGACACCATAATTGTTTATATTAAATCGTTAAACCGTCCAATAAATGCCTAAGATCCTTGCCTTTTCCGGGAGCGCTCGAAGAGCCTCTTACAACTCACAGCTCGTTCGCATTGCTGCAGCTGGCGCCAAAGAAGTCGGCGCGGATGTAAACATCGTCGACTTAGTTGACTACCCTATGCCTCTTTTTAATCAGGACCTGGAAGAAACTGAAGGCATCCCATCTGAAGCATTAGTGTTTAAACATCTCTTGATGGAGAATGATGGGTTTCTCATCGCCTCACCCGAATATAACAGCTCTTTCACGCCTCTTTTGAAAAATGCCATTGACTGGGCTTCTCGAAGCGAGTCCGAAGAGGAACCACCTCTGGTCGCTTATCAGGGTAAGGTAGCTGGAATTATGTCCGCTTCACCCGGGGCTCTTGGCGGCATGAGAGGATTAGTTTTTCTACGGATGCTTCTTGGAAATATAGGAGTTACAGTTTTACCGAAACAAAAGACTATTCGAAAAGCCTATGAAGCTTTTAATGGCGATGGATCTTTACGCAACGAAAGGGATCATCAGGCAGTTCTCAATCTTGGTCGTGAACTGGCAGAGACCATTCAAAAGCTCAAAAGTTAAGCAAAAATCTATCTATCCCGACTCTGGAATATCCTTCTGCAACTTTGCCACAAAGTTCTCCGGTTTCCACTTACTACCCTCTTCCCGATAAACAATCGTTCCCTCCCTACTGATTAGAAGCGTTGCCAAAGAATGACGGTAAAACTCGCCTTCAGGAAAAGACAAAACACCTAATTGCTTCATCAAGTCACTGATAGCGTATTCAGGTCCGGTCAGAAACGAGAAATTTGTGGTATCGATACCGCGAGCCATAGCGTATTCGTGCAACACACCCGGCGTATCGTATTCCGGATCAAGCGTAATGGAAATCAACTCCAGATCAGATACACTCAACTCCGCCGCCTCTCGTTGAATCTGGGTCATCTTGACCATTGAAGCCGGGCACATCGTTGCATCCGGGCACCGCGTATAGATAAAGTTAACTACCATTTGCTTGCCAGCAAACTGACTTGGTTGAACCACTTCATTATCCTGATTGTAGAGAGCAAACTCAGGGATCATTTCTCCCAAATCTCGATAGGGTTTCCGCCCTCTGGCAGCCGTGTCTTTACGCAATCCTCGATTCACTTCATTCATGATTCGATCCGCTTCCGGGTCGTCCGGCCAAATATCTTCCAGCCCAAACCCCCCATCTTCCAATTCCACTATTCGTGCCCGAATAAACATCCCCTCTTTAACCGCACCTAAATCGCCACGGCTGACTGATAACTCCATGGTCATAGCTGGCATGTAATCTTCGATGGCTTCATGCTTAACCAGCAAAGAACTACGCTCTTTGTAGATGGAAACAACCTGACCCAGTAATAAATGTCCTTTTACTTCTTTACGAGGTGCCGATTGCGGCTTGGAACAACCGTAACCTACCCCAATCAT
The DNA here is from genome assembly GCA_028280955.1 of Opitutaceae bacterium. Taxonomy (GTDB): domain Bacteria; phylum Verrucomicrobiota; class Verrucomicrobiia; order Opitutales; family Opitutaceae; genus NORP342. Next base: position 1,069 of record JANQKU010000024.1, on the reverse strand, counting down.
AACAATTGTAATCAAGATAAAAGAGAGATTTATTTTTCGAACACGCTCTAAATAGCTCATATCACTTAAACAGCTCGGAAAAGAAATTTTGTCAAAACGATTGCAGCCATCAGTGAGATAGCTTCGTTTCTAGAGCGGTTTTAGTCTTTATTATTGAGCCGGAAAATCATTGCAGCCTGAACAACGATAAATACTAAAACTACTTTTATTATTTTATTCTCTAATGGATTCTTTCTTCCACAAACATCGAACACCCGCTTACAAGCCCTTCCTGGCCTGGTTCTGTATCTTCGCATTGGTTTGGACGACTCTTTTACTTTACGCTGGTGGCATCACTACCAGCATCCGGGCCGGAATGGCCTTTCTAGACTGGCCTCTTTCAAATGGATCCATCAATCCGGAAGGTTGGCTGACCGAACCGGATAAAATGGCGGAGCACAGCCATCGCCTTCTCGGCATGATCGTGGGGTTTCTCACGACAATCATTTTTTTCTGGTTTTTGGTGCGCGAAGAGCGCCCATGGCTCAGAAGACTTGGAAGGATCGCACTGCTCCTTGTCATTTTGCAGGGAGTTCTGGGTGGCGCACGCGTCAGACTCGATCAACTGAATATCCTCACCGAGCACAATTTGATCGCACAGTTCTTTGCCGTCACTCATGCCTGCACCGCTCAAATTTTTCTCTGTATCCTGGTCGCTATCGCGGTCGCCAGTTCTCGCTCATGGATCGAACGCCAAGCCGGCCTTTCCCACGAACCGAACCAATCACTTAAAACATGGGGGATCATTGCCTGTGGTTGTATCGGCATCCAATTGATACTTGGAGCTGTCATGCGGCACAGCTATGCAGGACTGGCAATCATGACTTTTCCTCTTATACCAGACGGAATATTAATGTTGATCCCATCCCAATGGGATTTTCGCATCGGCATTCATTTTGCCCATCGCGTCGGAGCAGTCGCCGTGGTTATAGGGTTGTTTGGTTTTCTTTTACAAATCTGGAAAGACGCCAAGACACGCCGTTCTCTGGGTAATTGGGCCATTGGGATTTTATGCCTCCTCTGTCTCCAG
>JANQKU010000022.1 GCA_028280955.1 Opitutaceae bacterium | reverse complement strand
ATCATATGTCGCATCTGAGCGCTCATACCATCGGCATTCAAAACAAGAGCCGGACTATCCACCAACCGAGCGCTGTCCTTCACCTCTCCTACTCTGTCTCCCAGAATTTCTTTAAGCCAATCACACAAAGCCTTGGTTTCCTCTTCTTGCAGAGCCCCTTCCACCTCCGGCGGTTTAACGTCATCCAGTTTCACATCCGCCTGATCCGCTGACACCAGCTTTTTCCCTTCGAATTCCGTCAGATTGTTCATGACAAACTCATCAACGGCCTCATAAAGATAAAGCACCTCCAGATTCCGGGCTTTGAAAGCCTCCATATAAGGAGCCTCATCAACTGATTCCCGTTTAGCGCCAATCAAATAGTAAATCTCCTCCTGTCCATCTTTCATCCGGGAAATATAGTCACCCAGACTGGTGACCTTCTCAGTCTCCGTCACAGAAGATTCAAAACGCAATAGCTTGGCCAACTGGTTGCGGTGGGTAAAATCTGTGGCAACACCCTCTTTAAGAAAAACAGAAAATTCTTTGTAAAATTCCAGAAATTCCGGCTCACGTTTTTTAGCCTCTTCTTCGAGGAACTTAAGAAAGCGCTTCGTGATGACCTGATTTAATTTCTGGACCAGGCTCCGGTCCTGCATGGTTTCACGAGAAATATTCAAAGGAAGATCCTCACTATCCACCACACCTTTCAGAAAGCGCAACCACTCCGGCAGCAAATCTTTGGGCTGGGATTCGATTAACACCTTACGGCAATAGAGAGCCACCCCAGGTTCTGACCGCCCAAACCCAAAATTCTCCGGGTTTGTCTTGGGAACAAACACCAGGGAATTAATCGCTAAAGGCGCATCCGCACTGAAATGCAACCGGTAACGTGGCTCATCAAAGGCATTGGCCTGGTATTTATAAAATTCGGTATATTCTTCATCCTTGATCTCATTCTTGCTCCGCAACCAAAGGGCCTGAACGGTATTGATATGATCCTCTCCCAGCTTAATCGGATAAGGCACAAAACTCGAATACTGTGTCAGGATAGACTTGATTCGATCTGTCTTGGCAAACTCCTCACATCCCTCTTTTAGGGCAATGACAATCTTGGTGCCCCGGCTCTGTCCTTCAATCTCTTCGATCTCATAGCTACCGGACCCATCACTACTCCAGCAATGACCCTTTCCCTCCAAATGCCAGGAACGGCTGGATACACTCACCTTTTTAGCCACCATAAAAGCGCTGTAAAAACCAACTCCAAATTGTCCGATAAGGTTGGTATTTTTCTCACCACCTTCGGCAATTGATTGAAGAAATTTCTTAGAACCGGAGTGCGCAATTGTTCCAAGATTCTCCATCATTTCGTCACGTGTCATGCCAACACCGGAATCTTCTATGGTAAGCGTTTTGGCGTCCTCATCAGCCGAAATCTTAATTTCCAACTCGAGTTGATCATCGAAAACTTCACTCTCTGTCAGATGCAAATGCCGAAATTTCTCCAACGCATCAGAAGCGTTTGAAACCAATTCACGCACGAAAATCTCCTTTTCCGTGTAGAGCGAATTGACGACAATATCGAGGACTTGCTTTATTTCCGCCTGGAATTCGAATTTTTCAGTATCAGGTTTACTCATTGTTTCAAATAATGGATCTTTTCTGTCTTAAAGGAAAACTGTCTAAGGAGCTGATCCACCTCCGCAAGCCCGAACTTAGAAAACTCAATGTTCCCTCAAAGTTTCCATCCCATCAATAGCACCGCCTCTTACCTTGAAAATAGCCGTCCTCTCAGATACCCATAACAAACTCCCCTCCTTCTTACTGAACGAACTTTGTCTCGCAGACGAAATATGGCATCTGGGCGATGTTTGCTCCCCTAAAACACTTCTCCCTCTAGAAAAATTCAACATTCCTCTCAAAACCATTGAAGGAAACTGCGACTCTCCCTTCCTTTGGAGAAAGCATCTTCTGATCACACAAGCCGGAATACGTTTCTTTCTTGTTCACCTACCACCAACCAAACCACCCCCAAAAGTCGATGTTATTCTACATGGGCACACCCATGAACCACGTGATGAAATGTGGAAAGGTATCAAATGGTTAAACCCAGGATCCATCAGCTATCCGCGAGGCGGATCACCATCCAGCTATGGGTGGTTGACCATCCAAAGGGACAAAACCTTCCACTGGTCTCTTTCCACATTTTCTTGAGACACCTGCAAGTAAACAGATCCAATCAAAAAAGAGGCAGCTCATTTCTGAACTGCCTCTTTGAAAAAAATAAGACACAAAACTCTCAATCAAGACCGATCAGGCTGCCGAAGACAGAACCATATTTCACAATCAATCCGGCAAAAACGACTGAGACGATTGAGATCAGTTTGATCAGAATATTGAGCGATGGACCTGATGTATCCTTAAAAGGATCACCAACAGTATCTCCGACAACTGTTGCTTTATGATCGTCTGAGCCCTTTCCATAGACAATGGCATCTCCATTACCTGAATTAACGAGTTCAGTCGCACGATCTGCAATTGACTGACGAATTTCTTCAGGGACTGTTTTTTGAGTTACCAGATTCTTCTGAAAATCAGCAGCCGTGATGCTTCCATAAGATTCAAGAAGCTTCTTTGCATTATCCCAGGCCCCACCGGCATTTGCCATAAAGATCGCAACGGCAAAACCGGATACCAGACCACCTGCTAGCATTCCCATAACACCAGCAACTCCCAGGAATAATCCGAGCGCAACCGGACAAGTGATCGCCAACAAAGCAGGAACAACCATTTCCTTCTGTGCTCCACTGGTAGAGATCGAAACGCAAGTGGCATAATCAGGATAATTAACGCCTTCAGAACTGACCTGTTTCGGCCAACTTTGAGGATTTGCAATATCCTCTTCACTCATGCCCTGCTTGCGAAAAGCATCTCTCATCTTACCGAACTGACGACGGCATTCATTCATCATTTCATAGGCAGCACGCCCCACTGCATTCATGGTCAAAGCACAAAAAAGAAAGGCCAGCAGCACACCGATAAACAACCCGCCGAGAACTTTTGGATTGGTCAGGCTGACACGATAAAAATCGAGGATCTGCTCAATCGAGGCCTGCGACGCAGATACCAAAGTAAAGATTGAAGAACCATCCGATAGCTGAACCACATACTCGCTTGCTGAAGCTGGATCAGAACCAATGACTGTGGCCGAAAAAACATCTCCCGGCTCTATTTCCAAGAATTCCTTTCGACTCATTTGATCTCGATCAACATAGAGAGCACCGTCAGTATAAGAAGCCTCATTTTCATCCGAACCAGGGAAAACAACCGCAAAAACACCATGCCCACTATAGACAGCTGATGGTTCAGAAACCTCCACTGCAACTTCCGCAGCAAAATCGGATGACTGTCGGGTAAGCTGCGTCTGCACAACTTGCACATAGGCAGCTAAAAGAGCCATCGCCGTTAATGCGGCCGATCCAATGGCAAAACCCTTTCCTGTCGCTGCTGTGGTATTACCCAAAGAATCGAGAAGATCCGTTCTTTCCCTCACTTCCGGTGGTTGACCTGTCATTTCAGCATTGCCTCCGGCATTATCTGCAATCGGTCCGTACGCATCTGTGGCCAATGTAATGCCAAGAGTCGAAAGCATCCCAACGGCAGCAATCCCTACGCCATAAAGCCCCATCAGAAAACTCTCTGCACCACCGGCAAAAGCAAAGGAACCTGAAATCGCGACAACAACTGTCAAAAGAGAAGCCCAGGTTGATTTCATCCCTTCAGCAATACCTGCAATAATGACAGTCGCCGGCCCTGTCAGAGCCTGAGTCGCAATGCCCTTAGTTGGCCTATGCTCATACGATGTGTAGTACTCCGTCGCATAAGCGATAACCAAGCCAGCGGCCAACCCAAAGACAATCGAACCACCCAGACGCCACCAGGATGTTCCAGCCGAAACGAGATTTTCATCTCCATTGAACAAGAAATAAAGCAACCCCACCGAACCAATGATAATCAATGCCGAAGCCGCATAAACACCTCCATGCAAACTTTTCAGTAAGGAAGCAAAACTAGCTCCTTCTTTAGCTTTCACCGTAAAAATGCCGAGAACCGAACAAAGGATACCCAATCCGGCAAGGGCCAGTGGAGCCACCGCTAACTTCAAGCCAAAAGCCATCGTTTCATCACCTAAACCCAGGACAGACACGGCTGCGGCTGCCCCAAGAGCCATTGTCGCGAGGATAGAACCGTAGTAAGATTCATACAAATCTGCGCCCATACCGGCAACATCACCTACATTATCACCCACATTGTCCGCAATAGTCGCAGGATTACGGGCATCGTCTTCCGGGATACCAGCCTCTACTTTGCCCACCAAATCTGCGCCCACATCAGCAGCCTTCGTATAAATACCACCACCCACACGGGCAAACAAAGCTTGAGTTGAAGCCCCCATTCCAAAACTGAGCATAATAGTGGTTAATTCTGTAATCCCGCCTGTGATTCCAAAACTTTCACCAAAGGCATTGAGAATAAAAAACCAAAAAGAGACATCCAATATGGCAAATCCAACAACATTGAGTCCCATTACCGCACCGGAACGAAAAGCAACCGTTAATCCCTCATTTAAAGAATTCTTAACCGCATAGGTTGTCCGTGCAGAAGCATTCGTCGCCATCTTCATCCCAAACCAACCGCACAAACCGGATAGAAGTCCGGCAATCGGAACACCCAACATAGTTAACCCTGGTTGCAAGCCAAGCCAGGCAAGAAAGCCTAAAAAAACCACCAAAAAGATGAAGACCATACTAACGACTTTGTATTGTCGCTTCAGGTAAGCGATCGCACCTTCACGGACTGCTTGAGCGATTCGAATCATCTCATCGTCACCTTCAGAACGTTTCATGACCGAAGCACTGAATGTTCGTGCCATAAGTAAGGCCAGAATACCTCCGATCGGAGCCAGGTAGTAAACGGCAGGTATATCACTTAGAACAGCTTGTGGTAGCCATTGAAATAAGTTCATTTGTTTTTAGATTTATTTTGGGTTAATTCATATGCTTCTCCCAATGGGGAGCACGGGGTAAGGGGGGACCTTGGAGGAAATAAAACCCTCTGGCCAGTCCAAATCCTCCTCGAATTCCACCCATTTATCGAGGTCCCCCAAGAGAGTAACTTTTCTCTCCTGATTCCACAAAAAGGTCCTCCGGTTTCCCCTGCTGCACGATCTCCCCGGAAGCCATTACAACGACCTCATCACATAAAGCCATTACCTCTGAAGAAGAATGGGTAACGTAAAGTATGGGAACCCCAAATTCATCCCGAATTTTATGAAGGTAAGGAATAATTCTTCCCTTAAGTTCCCTATCCAGGCTGCCCATCGGCTCATCCAGAAGGAGCAACTCCGGAAAAGACAGTAAAGCCCTGCCCAAAGCAACGCGTTGTCTCTCTCCTCCAGACAGCGCATGGGTATTTCTTTTGAGCAGATGAGCCAGTTTCATGACTTCCACAACATGTGAAAACGAGAAAGCTTCCGGACGCGTGCTCTTTTCTTCACAACCGTATGTGAGATTCTTAGTGACTGACAAATGAGGGAAAAGACCTCCCTCTTGTGGGACGTAGCCGACACGTCTTTTTTGAACAGGCACAAAAAGACCATTTTCAGTATCCTGCAAAACACGTTCTCCTAATTGAATATAGGCCGACGACATTTTTCGAAGACCAATGATCACATCCAGCAAAGTTGTTTTGCCCGCTCCAGATGGTCCATAAATGGCAACGATCTTTCCTCTTAGCGTAATATCAATAGTTAACTTATAATCCGCTAAAGGTAAGCACACTTTTTTTATCTGTAGTTTCATACCCTTCGCCTCCTCGAAGCCGATTTGGAACGTAAAATCCATTCACTCAACCAAACAGCCACAAATGCAATAGCGACTGAAGCCATCATTAACCGAAAAGCTTCTGCATCCTTACCCAGTTCCACGAGACTATAGATGGATAAGGACAAAGTAGCCGTTTCTCCCGGAATATTTCCCGCCACCAAAATGGTCGCACCAAACTCCCCCAACGCTCGGGCAAAGGCCAAAACAGACCCTCCGATAATCCCCCGAGAAGCTAAAGGTATTGTAATGGTAAAGAAAACTCTCCAGCGCCCTGCCCCTAAAGTCTGCGCAATCTGCTCCAACCTCGGATCAACCTCCTCAAAGGCTGAACGGGCTGATCGAACCAACAGTGGAAAAGACATGACAATCGCCGCTAAAACCGCCGCTTTCCATGTAAAAACGATCTCCAGTCCAAAAACGTCATATAAAATGCTGCCTAAGAATCCTTTCCTCCCCATTAATCCCAATAAAATCAATCCCGTCGCAACTGGTGGAATAACTAACGGTAGAGAAACCAAAGTCTCGACCAATGACTTCCCTCGCCAATCATAACGAGCAAGGCACCAAGCTAAGGATACAGCAAACGGCAGAATTACCAACGTACTGAGACCCGCTACACTCACACTTAGACGTATGATCTGCCAAGTATCTGTTTCCATTCAAACAAGCAAACTACCTTGGATTTTGCTTCACAGGCAATTCGAATCCAAAACGCTGGAAAATCATCCGTGCATCCTCTCCGGCCATAAACTCAAGCAAAGCAACGGCCCCCTTCTTGTCTTTCACAGTTTTTAAGACCGCCACCGGATACGAAATACTCCATTCTTCCTTCTCAGGAATTTCCCACAAAACTTTTACACCAACAGTAGAAAAAATATCACTTCGATAGACAACTCCTGCGTCCACATTGCCAGCCCTTACTGCTGCCAGAGCTGCTCTCACATTTGCGGTAGGGATCACCTTCGGGCGAATAGCCTCCCAAAGTTCCATCGATTCAAAATAACGTCTGGCATAAATCCCTGCGGGAACTGTTTCCGGATTTGCCAGAGCCATTCGATGGATGTTTGGCTCCGTTAAGTCCGATACCCTCTCCATTTCCCAATCAGAATCCTCTGGAACCACCACAATCAATCGATTCGATAAAATCGACATTCGAGTTTCGTCATAAAGCAGCCCCAAGGACATGATTCGATCCATCTTTTCTTCATCAGCCGGAAAAAAAACATCAGCCGGTGCACCCGAGGCAATTTGCCGAGCCAAGACAGGTGATCCCGCAAAATTAAAGCGTACTCTGATACTGGATTTTTCGGTAAACATTTCGGCAACCTCCCCCATCACATCTGTGAGACTGGCAGCCGCAAAAACAGTAATGATTCTCTCATCCCCTTTAGACCAAGCGCTCCCAATGCCTACAATGACAAAAAACAGGATACTTCCCGCTCTAGAGCAGAATCGGTTGTTTCGACCTCTGAAGTTAAACATCTTCTTTCATCAAATTTTAAAAAACAGAAAAGGCACCTTTATTCTTCACCTAATCAAAATCCCTGACAAATTAGACAGCTATCTGTCCGTATTCTTGTTTTTTCCACATTGAGGAAAGCACAGAATCGATTATTGCTACCAAGCGAAATCAAAAATTACCTTCACTCTATTCTCTTCGTTTTCACTCTCTCATTTACCCTCAGCCTATCTCTTTTATGTCCAACCGTGGAGAACTGATCCAATCCTTAACCAAAGCAGCCCAAAAACTGCGCAAAGCAACGGGAAAGCTCTCTTTTGCAGACCCCATCACTCACGTATACAATCCACTCGAATACGCCTGGCATTCCCACAAAAGCTACATTGAGCAATATGCCAAGCCTACGGCTCATATATTATTTATGGGAATGAATCCGGGACCATGGGGTATGGCGCAAATAGGCATTCCCTTCGGAGAAATTTCCGCCGCAAAAGATTGGATGAAACTTTCCGCTCCTGTTGAAAAACCCAGGAAAGAACACCCCAAACGCCCAATAGAAGGATTTGACTGCCAACGCTCAGAAGTAAGTGGCCGCCGCCTTTGGGGACTCTTTGCCGACAAATTTGAAAACGCAGATGCCTTCTTTGATCAACATTTTGTTCTCAACTATTGCCCACTTGTTTTTATGGAAGAAACCGGCCGTAACCGAACACCCGATAAACTCCCCAGCAAAGAATCAACACCCTTGAATAAACTCTGCGACGAACATCTCAGATCCGTGATAAAAACCCTCCAACCCCAATGGGCTATCGGTGTCGGCGGGTTTGCTGAAACCCGTTTAAAAGAAGCATTGGTGGGTTTTGATCTTCGTATTGGTCGGATTCTTCATCCCAGCCCAGCTAGTCCTGCCGCCAATCGCGATTGGGCTGGCACTGCTACCAAACAACTTGAAAAACTGGGTGTATGGTAGCTCTTCCCTTCGGTTTCGAAATAGTCCCTTATTCTGATAATGTAATCCCATGCAAACAGTAAACTACGAAGGGCTCGAAGCCAAACTTTATGACCTCATCTGGGAAAATGAGTACGATGACGAAGCCTTTTACAGTTGGTTACTCTCCGAAAAGGAAGGCAAAACCCTTGAAGTGGCCTGTGGCACCGGAAGGATACTTGTTCCTCTCTGTCAACAAGGCTGGGATATCGAAGGCCTTGATGCCTCCCAAACAATGCTTAATCTCTGCGTACAAAATGCTAAATCCTCAGGCCTTAATCCCATCCTCCATCACCAAAAGATGGAAGAAATGTCATTGCCTGAAAAATACAACACCATCTTTCTTCCCGGCTTTTCTTTTCAACTTTTGACCCTGCGTAAAGAAGCAGATCAGGCCCTTACCAACTTTCGCAATCATCTGAACAAAAATGGTCAACTAATCATCAGCACCTTTGTTCCATGGTCCTCCCTCCAAAGCGACGAAAGTGAAAATACCTGGCGACTCCGCAAAAATACCATTCGTTCAGAAGACAACGCTCAGATTCTTTGCCATGAAGCTGTCGCCACAGCCCGACAAGAACAACTCCTCACTATATGGAATCGTTACGAAGTTCTCTCACCTGAAGGTAAACTCTTGGAAACAGAACTTCGACGGATGTATGTCCGTTGGTATTTTAAAAATGAGTTTCTCCTGCTGCTTGAAAAAGCTGGATTCAAAAACATCGAGACCTTTGGAGATTTCTCCTCTGAACCTGCCGGCGAAGAACACTCTCTCATCACTTATCGAGCAACTTTATGACAAAACCAGACAATAAGCAATTTCGTCGTTATCGTTTTCGAAAAAGACACGGTGTGCTCTTCCTCCTTCTTTGTTTAGTACTGGGGCCCTTCTTGATCCATCGGCAACCACCCCCTCCTCCAGGTTTTAACACGAGAAGTAAAGCCCGCCCCATTCTCCCGAATCAGCTAAAACTCCTGATCGACTCCACCATTACCAATCCGGCAAACAACGAAAAAATTCTCTCTCATCATATCTTTGATCAAATTCTAAAATCTATCGATCAAGCAGATCAATTCATCTATCTCGATTTTTTCCTCTGGAATCCATGGAAGGGAACTTCCACAGAAAATTATCGTAAACTATCTGAGGAACTGGCCACAGCCCTCATCAAAAAAAAGCAAAACTACCCAGACCTGCCTATTATTGTCGTTACAGATCCTATCAATCGGGTCTACGGTACCCACGAGCCACCATTCTTTCAACAGATGGCCAGTGTGGGCATCCCGGTTGTCTTTACAGACCTGAATCGATTTCCAGACTCAAACTTTCTTTATGCAACCTATGCAAAAACCTATGGGAAAGCCCTTCATTGGTTTCTCTCAAAAATCGGTTTAATTCAAAAGCCATACGTCAGTAACCCTTTTGATGCTAACGAGCCCAAAATATCACTACAGCAATTAGGGCGTCTGCTTTACTTCAAAGCAAATCACCGAAAAGTGATCATTACACAGTCAGCTCAAAATGGCATTGAAATGATCGTTGGCAGTTTAAACCCTGCCGACGGCAGTGCCTTCCACCACAACCTGGCAATTCACGTCCAAAGTTCCATCTGCCTCGATGCGCTGCGATCCGAACTCTCTCTCGCTTCATGGTCCAGCAACGTTGAAACAAACCTTCTGCAAAACGAGTCTGATACTTTCACAAAGACAGCAGCAGAAATCTTAGCCGCAAGTTCATCTCTCTCACCTTCGAGCATTCCAATCATTCCTTCTCCCCAAATCACTTGGTTAACTGAAGGAAAAATCCATCAAGAACTTATCTCACAGCTTTCTCAATCCGGCAGAGGCGACGAGATTTACATCGCCCTTTTCTATCTCAGCGAAAGAAATGTTATTAAAGCCATCAAACAAGCCGCCAAAAATGGAGCATCTGTAAAGCTCATCCTCGATGCTAACAACGATGCTTTTGGCCGTTCAAAACCGGGTATCCCCAATCGACCTGTCGCCGCCGAGCTGATGAAACTTTCCTCAAAATACGAGATTACCGTTCGATGGGCCGCGACTCATGGAGAACAGTTTCACGGGAAAGCTATTTGTATTTATAATAAAAATACAAATAAAAATATTCTTTTTCTTGGATCTGCCAATTGGACTCGAAGAAATTTGAGAGAATTAAATGCGGAAGCTAATTTACTCATTGAGAATACACCTGAATTAGTCACTCAGTTTACAAACTTTTATAACAAAATTTGGACTAATCAGGGAGAAGAGACTTTTACCCTCGACTATTCGACACTGGGGGAAACTGGCGCGACCCTAATGTGGAAATATTGGTTTTATCGAATGCAAGAAGCCACCGGCCTCTCAACCTTTTAGGGTATAAAACCAAACAGCCTGCCTCGTAAGAGACAGGCTGTTTACAAATTCGTCCAGGAAACTACGACTGAATATGACCTGAAACATGTTTGGTCATTTCAAACATAGTCACAGATGATTTACCATCAAAGATTTCCTTGAGCTTAGCATCGGCAATAATCTCAGTCTTCTTTTTAGGATTCTGAAGATTATTTGCCTTAATATAAACCCATAATTTCTTGGTAATTTCAGTACGGGGTAATGGAGCGGAGCCTACGATTGCAGCTAATTTAGCGTCAGGGGTGACTGGCTTCATAAACGCTGCATTTGCTTTTTTGGGTGATGATGATTTTGCCATAGATCTCCGTCTTAGCTCATTAGGCCATATAATCAATGCAAAATTAGAAAAAAAAGTGATATTTTCTTTTCCGCAAAGACTTCTTTACCTCTTTTCAATCAATATTGTCGGACGATTCAAAAACCTGCAATCAAATCAAATAATGATATTTTGACACTCCTTTTACGATAAAAATTTCTCTCGGTTCCTGAAAATATCTACTTTTCTCGGCTTTGGCTAAATTGTCGATAAAGGTTTTCATACACTCCTTCGAGCCCGATCAATTCATCGTGAGTCCCTCGTTCAATGATTCGGCCATGGTCTAAAACCAGAACCTGATCAGCATTGCGAATCGTACTGAGTCGATGTGCCACAACAAAACTGGTACGACCTTTTAACAGAGTTGTAAGTGCTTTTTGAAGACACGCCTCCGTCATCGTATCAATTGAACTGGTTGCTTCATCCAAAATTAAAATCCGAGGATTGGCTAACATTGCCCGTGCAAAACAAACCAATTGCCTTTGTCCCAACGAAATGCCACTTCCACTTTCTCCCACAACCGTTGAAAACCCCTGAGGGAGCAACGCAATTAAATCAAAACAATCGAGAGCTCTTACAGCATCCATTACTTCTTCATCTGTAGCATCCGGTCGGCCAAATCGAATGTTTTCCAGAATCGTTCCTCCAAAAAGGAAGTTCTGTTGCAGCACGATTCCCATCTGTTGATGAAGGGAATCACCCGTCACCTCCCGAATATCTCTCCCATCAATCAACAATTTTCCCTCAGTGGGGAGATAGAATTTTGAAATGAGATTGATGATCGAACTTTTTCCGCTACCCGTATGACCGACTAACGCAATCGTCTGCCCCGGCTCAGCCACAAAACTGATGTCATTTAGGACGGGACGACCCGAGACATATTCAAAACTGAGGTTACGGAATTCAATCCTACCCACCACAGGTGGCAGTTCCTTTGCCTCTTTTGCATCCTCCCACTCAGGAGGCCTATCCAGTAAATTAAAAACTCTTTCTGCCCCAGCCATTGAGGTAAGAGCCGCATTAAATTGCACTCCCAATGTCTGAATAGGTGTGAAAAAGATATTTGTTAGAAAGAAGAATTGAATCAGATCACCGATATCCGTCCCCGTTCCCGGATGCAGTACTCGATACCCTCCAAAAACCAATAACATGGAAATGAAGAACTGGCTGTTCATCTCCAAAAGTGGTGACAATAGAGCAGAGGTTCGAGAAACCGCCATATTATAGCGCGAATGATCCGCGATCAAATGTCTGAAAATCCCGGCATTCGTTCCCTGCCGCACAAACCCCTGAGTCACTCGAATACCACTGACAGACTCTGCGATGGTTGAAGTGACGCGGCTAAAACTTTCCTGAACATTTCGAGTCCCTATGCTCAATTTTCTACGAAATTCACGATTGAGGTACCACAAGACGGGGGCCATCGCGACAATGATGGAAAATAAAACCCAGTCATAATAAATCATCAGAACCGATGCGACAATCATCTGTCCCCCTTGAACCAGACTAACAAAAAACACATCCTGGACTCCAACCCTAACGGACTCGATGTCAGAAGTCATTCGACTGATAATTCGACCCACTTTTGTCTGATTAAAGAACGCCATCGGCATACGCTGAAGATGCCGGTAGAGTTCGTTTCTGAGATCTGAAACGACAGATTCACCCAATTCCAAGGCATATCTTTGACGAAAATGGAACACCACATCCGTAAAAACAGCCAAACCGAGATAAGCTATCACCGCAATGAACAACCCATCTGTTTCATTGTGGGCAATGGGTCCACTAATGGCCCGACCAATAGCCCAAGCCAGCAAAGGCAGCTGACACGCCCGAATGATTGTCAGTAAAATAAGGGCATTACGACGCCAGCGATACTTCCTCGTGTATCCAAATAAACGCTTGATCAGGTTAAAATCTAGCGGCCTCTGTTGAGATTCCTTGGTGTTGGTTTTGGCTGCCGTAAGGCCTACACTGTTTGGCGAATTTTTCATTTCGTGGTTTCGGATTTCACCTCATTCAAGAGCTGCTCCCTCTCTCGGATGTCATCTACAATCTGTAGTTTGGCCAATCGCTGATACAGTCCCGATCGATCGATCAAGTCAGTATGGTTTCCTATCTGCACAACTCTACCTCTATCTAAAACTATGATCTTATCGGCCCTCTTTAAGGTACTTAACCTGTGGGCAACGACGAAAGTCGTCCGTCCTGAAATAGCCCTGTCCATTGCTTCCAAAATTTCCTGCTCTGTCTCAGGATCGATCGCCGCTGTCGGATCATCCAACAATAACACAGATGGTTCCAACAAAATTGCCCGGGCGATTGCCAGGCGCTGTCTTTGACCACCTGAAAGGTTAGTTCCGGACTCATCCAAAATGGTGTCATATCCCTTCGGCATCTCCATAATGAAATCATGCGCGGCGGCCACCTTCGCTGCAGCTTCGACCTGCTCCCTCGTCGCATCTGGATACCCGAAAGAAATATTCGCCATTACTGTATTGCTAAAAAGAAAACTCTCCTGAAAAACGATACCAATACTCTTCCTCAAATCATCTAGATTAAGGTCTCGAAGATCATGCCCATCAAATAAGATTCGGCCACTTGTCACATCATAAAAACGGGGAATCAGCCCCATCAACGCACTCTTCCCGGAACCCGTCGCTCCGACAATTGCCACACATTCACCGGGTTCTACCGAAAAATTGATGTTTTTCAAAGTCGGTTGCATCTCTTTATATTCAAACCCAATGTTTTCGAAAGAAACAGCGCCTTTTGAATCCTTCAAGCGAATCGCATTTGCTCGAGATTTCACCTCTACCGGAGCATCCAAAATCTCAAAAACTCGTCTCGCCCCTGTAAGACTCGCCTGAATACTATTGGCAATATTAGCAAAGTTAGAAACCTGACCAGAAAATTGCTGCAACAATCCGGCAAAAACGACCAATCCAGTCCCCATAGCCAATTGTCCCTGAAAAACGAGATAACCACCATAGCCCAATAAAATAGTCATACTTACCTGAGTCAGAAAACCCACTGTTGGAGAATAGAGACTGACTCTCCAAAAAATTTTCCGTTGCTGGCGACGATAGCGCCTATTGGTAGCACTGAATTGTTCTCTCATTTCCTCCTCTCGACCAAATCCTTTGATAGAGTGTACTCCCTTAATACTCTCTGATAACCTCAGAACCAATGCGTCGTATAATTGCCGATTCTTTATGTGGGCCGGCCGGATGGAACGAGAGAACCAAATAGAAAGCACCCATAATACGGGAATCGTGACCAAACAAGCCAGGGTCAATGAAACACTGAGATTAATCATATAAACCAGATAGACCCCAAGAGACAATAACATGATAATACTTTGAATGAGCACACCATTCACGAAAATCTGCACGCCATTGACATCTCCAGTGACACGATTAATAATCGCTCCGCTCGCATTTGAGTCAAAAAAACGAAAACTCAATTGCTGCAACTTTTCGTAAACCTGGCTTCTCAAGTTCACCATAATCTCAAGGTGGACCAGACGAGCGACTGAAACAGAATACAGATAGTTTAAGAAAGCCCTGACTGCAGCCAGGAGAAAAATAAATCCCGCAATGAATCCAATCTTCGTCATGCTTTCCCAGTCCGTCGGCAACTCCATTCCGAAGGGGTAGTTTGGACTTCGATAAGATGGATCTACTTCATGATGAATCACATCTATACCCAACCCCGCCATGCTGAGACCAGCCAGCCCCACACTTAACAGAATTACCTGGAGAGCCAAAACTTTCACACAAGCCCTTCTATAAATCCAACTAAGGGCCAACAGTCTCTTAATTAAAGACCAATTGCTATCACCTTCGTTGGGATTTGAGTCATCGCCGCTTCCCATAGCTTAAAATAGTATTTCAGATGTTTATAAACTGATATCAGCAGGTCTATCCGGCTCAAAAACCGGGAAATTCATACTTATTTCTTTTTGGTGAAATTTGAATAGCGCACGACGCTAGCATTCATTTCACGAATTACACGCAAAATCCTAACAAATTATTCGTGGACTCCTTTTATTCGTCTCAATAAGTTAATCGATTACCTTGATTATGCTCTTATCTCAACAAATCTAACTGAAATCAACATCGATTATCTATCTTAACAGAAGATTAACTCTTCCGCAGTCATCCACATGGTCGAAAACGCCAAGTCATCTTCAAAAAAAACCTCAGCTAAAATTCAACCATATCCTTATTTCAACCGGGAACTCAGCTGGCTGGCTTTTAACCGTCGTGTGCTCCAACAGGCCTTCTGCGAGAGGACCCCTCTTCTTGAGCGACTGAAATTTCTCGCTATTGTGAGCTCGAATCTCGATGAATTTTTTGAGATACGAGTCGCCGGCCTGATCCAGCAAGCGGAATCAGAAGTTAACGAAAAGAGCGCCGATGGCCTCGATCCCAGAGAACAACTCAGGCGCATTCATTCAGTGGTCGCCTCTCTGGTTGAAGATCAATACCGCTGCTGGCACGATATTCTGATCCCCAGCCTTAAGAAAGAACGTATCCACTTTAAAACAGCCAGTGAGCTCACCCCAAAAGAATTGGTCTGGTTAAAGCGATATTTCGAAAAACAAGTTTTTCCCGTCTTAACTCCCCTCGCAGTAGATCCCTCCCACCCCTTCCCTCAAATCGGGAATAAAACTCTCAATGTTCTCGTCGAGCTAGATTACCCAGATACACCAAAAATAAAATCTCAGATCGCTATCCTTCCAGTCCCGCGGATACTTCCTCGGCTCGTTCGAATCCAACCGGGAGATACCGGACCTCGTCGATATATCTTTTTAAGCGAAGTTATTAAACTTTGTGCAGATAAACTCTTTCCAGGATGCAGAATACTCTCGGCAAAAGCATTTCGCATTACACGAAACAGTGATCTCTACATAGATGAGGAGGAAGCTGAAAATCTGCTGATGAAAATTGAAGAGGAGCTTCGCAATTTACGAAGAGGCGCCGCTGTCCGTCTGGAAATCGAAACAGGTGTAGATGAAAAACTCTTCAAAGCACTTCTCGATAACGTGAAACTACCCAAAGAATATGTTTTCCAAATTTCCGGCCCGCTCAACCTCCTTCGTCTATTTAGTGTTTATGAAGCAATTGACCGTCCAAGTCTCAAAGATAAACCCTTTACACCTGCCATTCCCTCAAAACTCGAGAACAAAAAGAATATCTTGGAAACGGTCAGCCAGGATGACATCCTTCTCCACCATCCATACGAATCTTTTCAGCCTGTTATCGATTTTATCGAACAGGCTGGCATAGATCCAAACGTCTACGCCATTAAACAAACCCTCTACCGCACAAGTGGCGATTCACCTATCATCCGGGCGCTCATCAGGGCTTCGCAAAACGGGAAACAAGTAACCGCCCTCATTGAATTAAAAGCACGTTTTGATGAAGCCAATAACATCCAATGGGCAAGACAAATGGAAGAAGCAGGCGTCCATGTTGTTTATGGAATTGTCGGCTTAAAGGTACATTGTAAGTGCTGCCTTATCATACGCAAAACCTCCAAAGGGTTGCAGCATCTCGCACATCTGGGAACTGGAAATTACAACCCCAAAACAGCCCGCCTTTATACTGATTTCAGCTTCTTTACTGCTCGAGAATACATCACAAACGAAGTAGCACTTCTCTTCAATAGTATGACCGGTTATGGTCGTCCTCATCAATTCAAACACCTCTTGGTTGCTCCTTATAATCTTCATAGCCAAATCCAAAAACTAATCCAAAGGGAAACGCATAACGCAGCAAAAGGAAAACCAGCCCATATTCAGGTTCAAGTAAATAGCCTCATCGATAAAGAAACCATCAACAATCTTTACCAAGCCTCCCAGGCAGGCGTTCAGATCGATCTCATCGTCCGAGGCATCTGCGGGCTTGTCCCCGGCCTTAAAGGAATCAGCGAAAACATCCGTATCCGAAGTATTGTCGGTCGTTTTCTCGAACATCCTCGAGTCCTCTATTTTCACAATGCCGATGGACAACCGGAAATTTATCTTGGGAGTGCTGATTGGATGCCCCGAAATTTTTTCCGCCGCATAGAAGTTCTCTTTCCCATCGAAGATGCCATTTTGAGAAAACGTTTAATCGAGGACTTTTTCCCTCATCTGTGGGCCGATACCGGAAACGCTACAGAATTACAATCCAATGGCTCTTACGAATTCCCAAGTGCACCACCCATCTCTTCACCATTTTCAGCCCAATCCCACTTCCTTAAAAAACAACCTCTTTCTTAAAATAATCCCTTCTAATAAAGGCTGCCCGAAGAAAAATTCTTTTTTTCGGTTTACCACCCAAGACAAGAGTCCTTTCTTGACTTAAATATCTCAGGGTCCGATTAATGACCCCTTCACTGCTCCAAAAGGTTTTCCTAGATGGAACAACTATGATGATGTTTTCTAAACCAAAACCTCTTCATACAGTTGACCCTCCTAGAGAAAATACTTAGGTTCTACTCTGAAATCAATACCTCAAATTTTTCTAATTTCCTCCCAAGCATAACCATGGAAGACACATCCCTACTGGATATATTTAATATTATTTTCGATGGAGGATGGGTAATGATACCCCTCTTCATCTTAGGATTAATCATTTATGGTCAGGGACTTAGCATGATTTTCTTCTTTAAGAAATCACATATTTCAGGAGCAAGCCAGGAAGATTGCGAAAAATCCGTGCAAAACCCTGATCAAGCAAAAGGTCAAATTGGAGAAATCGTTCGCTACACTCAACAGGATGTTAAGTCACTCTCAGACGTCCAAACTCGCTTTGACGAAGTCCGACTTTCAGAAGTACCCCGCATTAAACAAGGCATTGTCGTCCTGAGTATTTTAGTAAATGCCGCTCCACTTCTGGGACTGCTTGGAACTGTGTTAGGTATGTTAACCACATTCGAAGGCATTTCTGTTGGAGGTTCCGAAAGTACCACTGACATGGTCGCAGATGGTATCTCCGTCGCCCTTATCACAACGCAAATGGGCCTATTCCTAGCCATACCTGGTTATTTTCTCGTTTATCATGTTCAGCAAAAAAAGAATCATTTTGAGGCAGTTTTGGTCAGACTCGAGAGTATGACCCTGCAGCACTTTAATAAAAAACGAGAAATTGCAGAATAACCCCTTTAGGCAGTGATCTAATATCACCAACAAGTAAGATTCTATCTCATCGTGAAAACAGTCTACAAAACAACCAGCCGCAAACAATCACCTGCACGCTCTCTCAGCGGTGCAGTTATCATAACTGCGATCCTCTTTTTCATGTTACCTCTCACTCAGTTGATCAGTGGCTTCGAATTTAAGAAAAGGGTTAGTCTGATTGATCAAGCATTGCCACCACCACCACCTCCTCCAGAAGAGACACCTCCGCCTCCTCAAGAAGAGCAAGAAGAAGAAGAACCCGAATTAGAAGAGAAACCGCCACCTCTTTCTCTAGCTCAGCTCGAAGTTGCGATGGACGCTGGAGATGGTGGAGCTGGAAATAATTTAGGTGGAGGTTTTACATTCAATTTCAACGCAATGGAGGACATGGTTTTCGATTTGGCCGATCTCGATCAAATACCCAACCCAGTCCATCAAGTTGCCCCCGTTCATCCATATCGACTGAAACGAGAAGGAATATCTGGAGAAGTAACTGTCAGATTCGTCGTCGATAATAAAGGTAACGTTCGTAGTGCGAGAGTTGTAAAATCGACCAATAGAGAATTTGATGAAGCTGCCCTAACTGCCATTAGACTCTGGAAGTTCACTCCCGGCGAAAAGGATGGCAAAACAGTAAACACTAAAATGGAACTACCTTTTGCCTTTACGGTAAACCGCTAGCTATTTTTTTTCAGAACTTTTCCTAAAAGCCATGCTGCCTAAAGCATGGCTTTTTTATCCATCACTTAGCCAAAAATTTTCTTTCTTTTTCCACTCATCTAACCAATCTGTGGCTTTGCATTCTGGAGAGGTGGCAGAGTGGTCGAATGTGCCTGACTCGAAATCAGGTGTGCTGGTAACGGCACCGGGGGTTCGAATCCCTCCCTCTCCGCCACTTAAATCTTTAAATGACAATTTTTTATATATTTATTTTAGGGATTTAAATTGAACTATAAAAAGAAGGATATTTTTGCTCCGCCATTTTTCCGCCATTCTTAATGGCTTCATTCGGTCATTTCTCGAATATGAAAACCGAAGAAAAACTTATCCTCGGACTTATCCTGATTCTCTTTGCAATGCTCGGGGTTGGTTGCGCTGCCTCCCCTTTCGGATTAGACGGTTATCCAACTAAGCAGTCGAAATGCTATGAAGATGGGCGTTATAGCCGCTATCAAAACTTTTAAAGGTAGAGTTGACTACATCGTTTGGTTCAACCCTTAGAATTTCAAAATGCCTCGATCCTCATACACACTGCGTTCTGATTCTTTGATCTTCTTTTTCAATTCTTCTTTTTCTTTTCGATAGGTCCGCTCCGATAAAAGCAACCAGCAGAGTGAACCTATCAAGATCGGTAATCCTAGTGCTAGTGTTATAGTCTTATACATTCCGAGTGCCAATCCTGCACCAAGGATTC
>JANQKU010000277.1 GCA_028280955.1 Opitutaceae bacterium | reverse complement strand
TTCGTAAGACTCAAACAAACCAGGTCCTTCAGGCCAAACTTCCCTGAACCCGAAAGATCCAGGCGCAATGATTATTCCCGGTAAAACTATCGGCATTTTTGGCGGTGGACAACTCGGTCGCATGACCGGAATCGCTGCCCGCAAAATGGGTTATACCATTCACATCTTTGAACCCTCTCCCAATTGTCCGGCAGGCCAGATAGCAGATCGTGAAATCAACGCCCCTTATGAGGATAAAGAAGCGCTCAAAGATTTTATCCAGAATGTAGACATTCTCACTTACGAATTTGAAAACATACCCAGTTCAACCATTGAGTTCGCCGCCAAACATCGCCCTCTCCATCCCTCTTCTAAAGTTCTCTATACCTGTCAAAACAGAGAAAGAGAAAAAATCTTTCTTCGCACAAACAACATCCCACATGCCCCTTTTGAAATTGTAACCTCTCTGGAAGAATTAGAAGCTGCTGTGGCAAAGATTGGCACCCCTTGCGTCTTAAAGACCGCTGACTTTGGCTACGATGGAAAAGGTCAAATAAAACTCTCCTCCTCTGATAATAATTTAGGGAATATCTGGTCGCAATTCTCTGCTCCCAAAGCCGTATTGGAAAAATGGGTTCAATTCGACCTGGAGCTGTCCGTTATCTGTGCCCGTAACGAAAGAGGTGAATCATGCACCTTTCCTGTCGCCGAAAATATTCACACCCATCATATTCTCGATCTGAGCATTGCTCCCGGTCGCATTTCTGAAAAAACAGCAAAAGAAGCCGAAACCCTGGCTCTACAAATTGCCAACCAGCTTGAAGTCGTGGGGTTGATCGCAGTCGAGATGTTCCTCACATCAGATGGAAATATTGTCGTCAACGAATTAGCTCCTCGCCCCCATAATTCCGGACATTATACCTTTGATGGATGCATCACCAACCAGTTTGAGCAACATATTCGCAGTATCTGTAACCTACCCTTGGGCTCGACTGATCTGCTTAAACCAACCGTCATGGTTAATATACTTGGAGACGCTTGGCAGAATGGAGAACCAGCCTGGGCAAAACTTCTGCAGGACCCAAAGGTAAAACTCCACCTTTACGGAAAAGCACAGGCTCGACCAGGCCGTAAGATGGGGCATTTCTGTGTCATGGACAAAGACCTTGAAACAGCTATTGGCAAAGCGACAGAATATCGAAACCTTGTCACTCCAAAGCCATCAGAGGAAACATTGCCATTCCCGTAGGCAATTTCACGGAATAAACTCACATCAGTTCGAGGACAGGCAAAACGCCATCCTCAAACTCATAGTTAAAAGACAGTCTCTAAGAGATTTATTCCGTCTCCTCTGCTCTGTCCTCCGAACACGAACACATCTCGGAATTTACAGCAAGAACACCTGCATAGGAAGGTTTGTAGGCAAATAAAAGCACTATATTGAGAACCCCTATTACCGCAGCTGCAACAATTCCACCGAGGTCATGATAGAGATGAAACAACAACATATTCACTGTAATCGGAGCCATGAGGATAAGCGCCAAAGCGGAAAAACGATTTATTAAAAGAAGGAATCCCACTATTGTCTCAATCAGGCCAACTGCCGGAAAGATATAACCTGCCTTCGCAAAACCCATCATGACTTCTCCCGCCGAGCCTTGAAGCTCTGGCATAGGCATATAATGAAAAAATTTATTTAGACCGAAAACCAAAAGAAGAACAGCTAGAAGAAGCCGGGTGATAAGATAAAACTTACTATTCATAGAGATTATTATTTTGGGGGTACAATTTCTTGGGGTTACTAAAAACTCTCATCATACCCACAAACATAAAATATTCCAGTCCAGAAAGCTGTTTCAGAAATCAAACTAATGATGGCAGAAAGAAGCGAATTAAAGCCTAATTTGCTTTTCTCCATTTCAAAGAACTCTATCCTCTAGCCTTCTTTTTAAACCCAGCCGACTCTCGCCAATGGCAAAAACCTTAAAATCTCTCTATGAAGACCCTCAAAGAGTCGTGGTCACTGCTCATCGAGGATTTTCAGGAAAATATCCGGAAAACACCCTTCTCGCCTTTGCCAAAGCCATCGAGCTGAACGTCGATCTTATTGAATTCGACATTCGAGGAACAAGCGACCATGTCCCCATCATTTTGCATGACGAAACAGTTGACCGAACGACCAATGGAACAGGACCCCTTCGAAATTTTACTTTAAAAGAATTAAGACAACTCAATGCCTCTCATTATCAAGGAGCCCATGCAACAGGTCAGCGCCTATCAGAACCAGCCTATTCGGATACTATCATTCCTACCTTCGAAGAAGTTCTCCAGGAAACCAAAGGGAAAGTTGGATTAAACATCCAACTTTACGATACAGTGGAACCTCTTTTAACAAAAATCTGCCACCTTTTCCATTCCTATGACCTTTACGATTCCAGTTACCTAACTGTCAGCACATTTCAGGAAGTGCATCAGATCCGGGCTATCAATCCGCAAATCGAAATATGTGTTCTCGAAGATCAATGGAAACTAACCCCGGAAGATCTCAAAAAACATGTAGATCTTGGTCTGACATTCATTCAACCCGGCCGCCAAAGCACCACTCCTGAACTCTGTCAGGCCATTCAGGAAAATGGCCTATGTGCCAACATGTTTTATTCCAATACCGACGAGGATAATCGGCGATATATCGCAATGGGACTGCGAGGCATTCTGACTGACTACCCCAATATTCTGATACAAACGATCAAAAACCTCACTACAACTCAATGAATTGGCATACGATAGCGAGTATCCAACCACCTTATTTTGATGAGAAATCTCATCAAAATAACGAAAAAAGTATTACAGCAGGGTTCCAATATCTTGAAGATGCCTTAAACCTTGGCGCAGCAGCAGCCTGCCTCCCGGAATATTTTAACGTCTTTGGTCTCTCTGATAACGCTATGCATGAAGTCAGTAAAAATGCCGACCATATTCATCAGAAAGTCCAATCATTAGCCTTAAAACACCACTCTTATATCATCCTACCCCTCCTCGAAAAATACGAAGATAGCTTCTTCAATCGAGCCTATCTCATCGGACCTGATGGGCTGGATATTGGCTACTATGACAAAATCCAGCCAACCGTCAGTGAAAGAGAACAGCTCTCCCTTGTCGCCGGTAATGCCATTAAGACATTTGAGACTGCAATCGGGAAAATCGGCATCGTCATCTGTTATGATATTTATTTCCCTGAAATTTTTACCGAACTAAGTCGACAGAAAGTCGACATCATTTTTTTCCCATCTCTTCAACGAGCGGATCATGAACCAGCCAACGAATCCCTGATCAAAACTAGAGCTATGGATACACAATCCTACCTTGTCCGATCAAGTTATGGCCGCCCGGCCAATACTCACTGGCAAGCTGGCATGATGTTTGGACAATCCGCCATCATCCATCCCGATAGCACAATTCTTGGCAATGCCGGACACTTCGAAGGAATGGGACTGGCTCGAATCAAGATACCCTGCGAATGGAAAAAACCTCGCAGCAGCGGATACCCTGTTCAACCTGTAAGGGACTATCTCAACGATGATCGCCGCAATGATCTTTTTAATCCTTAGAACACCTCTCCCAGCTTAGTCCAAATTCAACCAACGACCGAACAGACACTTCTGACAACCCTTCATTTCATAATGAAATTCCATAAAACACGATCCAACCTTATCCTTTGTGTCATCGTCACATTTTTGAGCCTCATCGCATACACCCACCTGGCAGCGACAGAAATGGAAGACTCCACCATTGGTAAGATCTGGTGCGCCACCGCAGAACCTCTAACCGTTGGAGGACGAATAGACGCCATCGATTATCTGGGAAATGGAGTCGTTCTTGCCGGAACCCGCAATCCCACCGCTCGTATTGTTTACAAAAGTGAAGATGAGGGAAACTCCTGGAAGACAATTGGTATCGTCACCGACAGAGGCTACATCACCTGTATCGCCGGATATAAAGACGGCATTGGGTACCTTCTGGAAGGCCATAATACCCACGTCTGGAAAACAGAAGATTACGGAGAGACCTGGCAGGATTTAGGAAATGTGTCTGAATCCAGGAACACTGAAGGATTCGCCAATGCCTACAGTTTAACCGTCACCAACAGCGGAACTGTCCTGGTGGCAACCGCCGAATCAACCGGAGGCCATATTATTCGTTCGACTGATGGCGGTAAAACCTGGACCGACGTCGGAGCCATCTCAGACCGAGCTCTCTACCGTCTGACAAAAATAGAAAACGGTATCCTCGCTAATGGATGGGCTGGCACCATTTACATCAGCACCGATGACGGCCAAACCTGGGAAACCAAACGACATCTCAGCGACACAGATTTGTATGCCACAGAGTACCTCGGAAAAGGAATCATTCTCCAGGGAGATAAAGCCGGAAGACTCTTCCGTAGCGATGACAATGGTCTAACCTGGGAAGATTTAGGAATCATCAGTGATGCCACTGATGATCTTGTTAACTTGGGCAATGGAAAGGTTGTTTTAACAGCCTATACGGGAAAAAAGAGCCTGTATCATTCCAATGATTACGGAAAAACATGGACTGATATTGGAGGCCTACCAACTCAAGAGGAAGACTGGTTTGATCATGTTATCTCTTTCGAAAAAGACGGAAAATTTATTGCGGTAGGAGGAACCAACAAAGGCTACCTCATGAGGACATGCCATGATTCTGAAAAAAAACTGAATCACCAAAACCCACTTGGTAACAATTAACCTGATCAGTTTCCTTTTTTCGTATTCAGAATCGAACTATGCCTGACTTCAGACTCTCTGAAAGCACGTGGAGAAAGCTCCGAGACACGCTTAAATTCTCGACTAAAATAAAAAGGATCCTCAAAGCCCACCTGTTCCGCAATTTCAGCAATCGAATCATTCGTTTCGACCAATCGTCTTTTGGCATGGTTCATACGTTCTCTCCTCAGCCATACCATCGGGCTCAATCCAGTTTCTTTTTTAAAGACCCTGAATAAATGAGGTTCACTCATCCCACTCAAACGAGCTAACTCCGCAATCTTCCATGGTTTGTGATAAGCAAAACGCATCGCATCGACACATTTTCCAATGCCAGTCGAATAGGTAGGATAACTGGGCTCTTCATTCAAACTTTCAAATAATAAAGCAATTAAAGCCGCCATTGAAGCATTCAACCTGGCTTCTGCTATTTTGGGCCGCTCTCTCATAATCTCAAAAACCGATTCGTACTCTTCGCCAATACGTTCCACAGACGTAAAATTAAAGACCAGACATGGTAGCATGGTTGAGAGTATCTTATAGGTCGCCTCAATCTGGCTTCCCTGAACTCTTAACCAATAAACTTCCCATGGATCTTCCCTATCTGCCCAATGGGCATGCGGATGATTGACATTCAACCAGCCAATTTGACCTGCACTGACGGATTCATAGTTACCCGATTGTTCAAGATAGCCTCTGCCCTTGAGACATAAAAACAATTCATGCCCCGGCATGGAAGTTCGCTTCATTTTATAATCCGGCCCTGCCAGAAAATGGCCAGCCCTGGTAATACAAGAAAATGCCTCTAAGCTCCATGGACTTGGCGTATGGTAATAATTCAGAAAAATATTCGGCAGGGATCTACTCTTCATTCTGATAGTATTCTCTATTTATTTAAGACGATCATCTATGGAGGTCGATAAAATTTAGCGGTAGAATCCTTCATCTAATCTATGAATACCCATTCTCTTCATGATCGCATGCTGGCAGTTTATCGGAACGAAATGCCGGAACAACTCCCCCTGAGCATCTACACTCGTTATTTACCAAAAGGTGAAATCGAACGATCAATCCGAAATTCGGGAATGGGTATCATCGACTATGTCCCCGTCGTTACCATGCTGCCTCCTCCCTGGCATATCCTTCCAGGTTTTCAAACCGAAGTTTCCAATGTTGAATTCCGCGTCCGCCATACCTGGAAAGACGGGCAAAGAATCGAAAAAAGAGAGTTCGACACCCCAGTGGGTTTAATCTCCCAAGAGATTATGGAAGACTCTTCAGGAACAGGTAGCGAGCATATCTGCAAACACTACCTCGAAGAGGTTAAGGACTACGAAATTCTGCAATACATTATAGAACGATCCATCCCACGCAGTAATGAAGAAATGATTTCTCAACGAATTTCAAATTTAGGAAATGATGGAATCGTCATCGGACGTCTCGATCGAAATCCTTATCAAAAACTTCTCATTGAATTGGTCGGACCTCAAAAATTCCTCTTGGATCTATATGATTTCCCTGAAGTGATTAAAAATACTATCGAAATCTTGGATAACAAAATGGACGAGATTTTTGAAATCGCACTCAATTCTCAAGTGGAAGTACTTTGGCAACCGGATAATGTGACAGCCGACATGACCCCACCTGCACTCTATCAAGAATACTGTCTTCCCTATTACCAAAAGCATTCACAACAAACTCGATCCTGCGATAAACCCTACATCGTCCATATGGATGGACGCATCAAACCATTGGTTTCCCTCATTAACCAATCCGGTTTTGATGTGATAGAATCAATCTCCTCTCCTGAAATGGGTGGGAGTTTTTGGCTGGATGAGGCCATGCAAGCCTTTCCCGACCTTGTCGTCCTACCCAATTTTCCTGCAAACTGGAGTAGTCTCCCTGACGAAGAAATAAAAACACGTATCCACCAACTACGAAAAAAAGCCGCCAAGAGCCGCCCCTATATGCTCCAGGTCAGCGAAGATATCCCCATGTCTGACTGGAAAAGAGTTCTTCATATTATCACCGAAAGTTTTTATGAAGCTCTTTAAGCGTAACCACTTACTCTATACACAGAAAATAACAACCTATTAACCTGAAAACACACCATGCCAGAGAAAATTGCAATTATTGGAAGTTATAATGTGGGTTTCTTTTTTAAGGGAGATAATCACCCCACGGTGGGAGAGACCATCATGGCCGATGAATTCAAAGAAAGTTATGGAGGAAAAGGCTCCAATCAAGCCATCGCGGCAGCTTCCTTCGGGGGGAATGTTTCATTCCTGGGAAGTATAGGGCAGGATAAATACGGAGAAGACGCTTTGGCCTTATACGATAAACTGAAAATTTCCAAAGAGAATATACGGATAGACACCAAAGAATCAACCGGCGTTAGCGTCATCCTGATAGATAAAGGAGGTAATAATTTAATATCCGTTGTTTTAGGGGCCAATCTTAACTATGCTTTTGCAGATTTTCTCCAGGCAGAAGCAACCATTCACAGCACAGGCATCGCCGGCTTCCAATTGGAGAATGACCATGACATGGTCTTCCAATCTCTCAAAAAATGCAAAGAATGGGGCATTCCCACTTATCTTGATCCTGCTCCAGCCATTCCCCTACCCGATGACGTTTATCAGGCAATCGATATCATCAAACCAAACGAAACTGAAGCCAGCATACTGACTGGAATAAAAGTCGAAACTCCTCAACAAGCCTGCGAAGCCGCTCGGTGGCTACAAAACCGTGGTGTAGGGAAAGTCATTATTACCCTGGGCAATCAAGGCGCGGTCATCACAGACAATGATCAAATTTTGCACTTGTCCACTCCCGACGTAACAGCTGTCGATTCAACCGGAGCTGGCGACATCTTTAGCGGCGCATTTCTAACAACTTACGTTCAAAAGAAAGACTTAAAAAAATCAGTGGAAAGAGCGATCATAGCAGCCTCTTTATCCACGACAAAACTCGGCGTTATCGAGTCAATTCCATCTCTAGAAAAGATCAATGATATGAGCAATACCTTTCAGCCGAATATTACCGTTTTATAATAATTACTATGACCCACTTAACCACTAAACCTTACGAAATAACTGATAACATTCTCAAGGAATACCAAGAAAGAGGATATCTCAGAACAGCCCCTTTACTTTCAGAAGAACAAATTTCTATTCTCAATCTCGAAGTCGATCGAATCTTTGAAAAAGATTATGATAATGATATCTACCCTTATGATCGAGTTTATGAATACGACTTAAATAGTCCGGACATTCGAAAAGTTAATAATGGATGGTGGTTAAATAACACCATCCGTTCGTTGGTTCTATCACCTTCTTTAGGTAAAATGGCGGCCAGTCTCATGGGGAGTCCAGGTGCACGTATCTGGCACGATCAAGTTGTGGTGAAACCTGGCGTTGGAGATGAAGGAGAAAATTTCAGTGGAGCCAATATCGGATGGCATCAGGATTATGCCCACTGGCAAGTATCCAGTTCTATCAACATGTGTACTCTCTGGATCGCCTTGCAAGATACAGATCTTCACAACGGCGGCATGAGGACAATCGTGCAATCCCATGAGTGGGGATTGAATAAGAACGCTGAAAATTTCCACCTTAAAGACCTGGATGCCCTCAAGGATCAATTATCCGCAGGGAAAGAATGGATCGATGAACCCTGCATTCTTAAAGCAGGAGAAGGGAGCATTCATCACAGCCTCTGTGTGCATGGGTCAGGCCCCAATCTTTCCTCTAAACCAAGACGATCCATCATCATCCACTATATGCCATTGGGCACCTATTATCGTGGCCGAATTGATCCACATAAAAAGATCGAACAAGGCAAAAAAGGAAACCGTCACGCCAATGTCCCTCTATTAGGACCAGACGCAAAACCCGGAACTCCCTTTGACGGACCCTTTTTCCCTCAAGTTTGGCCAGCGCCACAAGGTAGTTAAGTCGCCTCAAATCTTCACACAACAAAAGTTAAATCTTACATCCTCCTCTTATCTTAGAGACTGTCCCAAACAAAATCACTTATCCGTTCAAACTTTAGATAGGAGAAAGTCTCTCATTATTTAGAGCATTCCTATCGACTTGGCAGATGTGCACGGCCATCTTTTCGGTTCGCACATGAAACGCCTCAATATATCCGCCGGATTTTTTATTACCATAACCCTCATTTTATGGGCTTCGGCATTTTCAGGCATTCGAGCAGCACTTGAAAGTTATTCTCCGGAACATCTAGGTCTTCTACGTTATGGAATTGCTTCTCTCGCAACGCTTTTTCTCTGTCTGTTTTGGCGTCCTGAATTACCTCAAAAGAGAGATTGGCCACATATCTTTTTAACCGGATTTATGTGCGTCCCCGTCTATACCATATCCATCAACTATGCCGAGCAAACGATCAGTGCCGGCTCAACCAGCTTTATCGTCAGTCTGGTTCCAGTCATTACCGGTTTTCTAGCACCTCTTACTCTGAAAGAAGCCCCGGAAAGAGGCACCTGGATCGGTCTCGCTCTCTGTATCCCTGGTATAGCTCTCATTTCTTTTGGAGAAGGAGGTGGCCTGACTTTATCTATTGGAGTCGCCTGGGGTATTCTTTCCTCTCTCTCAGGAACAACCACCATTTTACTACAAAAATCTCTTCTCAAAACTTACAGTGGATACACCGTCTCAGCCTGGACTATGTGGACAGGAACTCTCTTCATGTTTTTTTTCTTCCCTGGACTGAGAACAAGCATCGAACAGGCCTCACTCTCTTCCACCTTATCCATCCTTTACCTTGGTATTTTTCCCGGAGCGATCGCCTATATCACTTTTGCTCTGGCCATGAAACATCTATCAGCAGCACGGACCTCCCGGTTTCTTTTCTTTATTCCCATACTTTCTCTCATCATCGCCTTTATCTGGTTAAGAGAAATTCCTTCAATCCTGGCCATAGTTGGAGGAGGCATCACTCTTCTCGGTGTCATCTTAAGTCAACGACAATCTCCTACAACGATTTCCCAAACGAGGAACTAGGCTAAGCTCTAGGATGTGCTTTGCGATACGATTCCTGTAGCCTTCCTATACTGACATGTGTGTATACCTGAGTCGTCGAAAGGCTGGCATGCCCAAGAAGATCCTGCACCAAACGCAAATCTGCACCATTATCTAACAAATGTGTTGCATAGGAGTGCCTTATTTTATGCGGAGTTATGTCAGCCGGCAAATCAGCTAACGCAAGATAACGCTTCAAGAGCAATTGCACCTGTCTCGCCGAAAGTCTCTTCTGCTGAGGAGTCACCACAACCGGATCTTCATAACCTGTTTTTTGGGCAAAATCAGTTTTAAATTTATTGAGAACCACCATGGCCACTTTACCTAAAGGACAAAGACGTTCCTTCTTCCCCTTCCCCATGACTCGGGCAACCCCCGATTGAAAATCAATCTTTCCATAATTCAAGCCGACCAATTCACTCACCCGCAAACCACCACCGTACAACAATTCCATCACTAAACGGTCTCTCCAGGCAACGAAAGCAGCAATGGACTCGTTTTCCAACAAACGTAAAGGCCCGCTTAACAACAGCTTGATCTGCTTCTCCGTCAGAAATTTGGGCAAAGGCCGACTCAGTTTAGGAAGAACAATTCCAATAGCAGGATTTTGCTCCAACTTGCCCATTTTCCTCCAGTAACGAAAAAACGATCTCAAACCAGACAATCGATTATGTAAGGTTCGCTTCGAAATAGAACGTTGGGCCTCAATCAGATAATCCCTCAAATCTCTCGCTAAAATGAGATCCAAATCATTCTTCCAGCGTTTCTGCTTCTCCAACCAGCTAAAAAATTCAATCACGGCGTGTCGGTAATTTCTCAGAGTATTCTCTGAAAGCCTGCGTTCACCGGCCAGGAAAGCGCAAAAAGGCTCTAACCAGGGAGAAATCCTGACCAATAATTTTTCAACTTCCGACACTTCTTTCATCTAAAAGACTGTCTAAAAAGTTCTATGATGCTCTTCAATCAACTCAGTGACCTTTCTCGTATAATCTCTCAATGCAGACTCGGGATCAATCCCCGCTCGTCGACAAGCAGCAGCTATTTCAAAAAGACGCTTCCCAGCTTCTTCCTCCGTTAAGCTATCCGAACGATCTTTTATGCCCTCTCCTGCAAAAACGTCTCCAACCTCCAGATTCTTTTTTTCGATCTGCTTAATCACTTCTGTTGTCTGCAAAAGGGCCGGCAAAACAGAAGGCAATTCTTTAAAAAGCCCCTCTGACGGGTTTCCATTCTTTTTCTCTGATTTTTTAATCTGATCCCATTGAACAAGCACTTCGTCACTGGTGGAAAGTTTATTCTCACCAAAGACATGGGGATGGCGCCGTATTAATTTTTCATTAATCTCTCTCGCCACCATCTCTAAATCGAAAAGACCCGCCTCTTCTGCCAACTGAGCATGAAAGAGAACCTGTAGCAAAACATCCCCTAGTTCCTCCCGCATATGATCCATATCAAGGCGATCAATCGTATCAAGTAGCTCACAACATTCTTCGACAAGACAGATACGCAAAGACCTGTGGTCCTGCTCTTGATCCCATGGACAACCACCGGGTCCACGTAATTTAGCGACAATTTCACGAAGTTCATTCACAGCACTCATTGTCTCGAAATAAAACAGTCCTCCTGAAAAGGACACCTATTTTTTTCTTTCATCCAGCAAAAGTTTCCTCTCTCCTCAACCTATAGAGTATTTTTAGTCTTATCGCGCTGCTTGATGATCGGTCTTCACCTAGAAGACAATTAAGACTAAATGTGCTCTAACCCAATACCTAATGGATAAGCTCACTGAAATCATAACCTGGAAACGTAAAGAAATCGAACCGTTCATACGGGCGGTAACCAATAATGAGCTGAAAGAACTAAAACCGGCCGTCCTGCAACGTCCCTCTTTTTTGGAAGCGCTTGCTAATCCCAAGCACCTGTCCGTCATTGCTGAGATAAAACGTAAATCCCCTTCGGCCGGATCAATTTCAGCAGGGGCAGACGCTAAGGAACAAGCCAATTTGTATGCCAAGGCAGGCGCAGACGCTCTCTCGGTCTTAACGGATGAAAAATATTTTGGAGGACATCTTTCAGACCTAAAAAACGTCACTGATCAATTCTCCGCTCAAAATATCCTCACCCCCTGTTTACGAAAAGATTTCATGGTCCATCCGGTCCAAATCATTGAGGCCGCTCTCGTCGGAGCAAGCGCTATTCTCATTATTGTTCGGGCTCTCTCTGATAACGAAATAAAAGTACTCCATGAAACTGCTTCACTGGTGGGCTTGTCCTGTCTCTTTGAAATCCACAATGAAAACGATTTGGAACGAGCGCTCACAGCAAATGCTAAGATCATTGGTATCAACAACCGAGATCTCGCCATCTTTAAAACTGATTTGGCTATTAGCGAACGACTGATCCCACAAATTCCAAATGGAATCATTACCATCAGTGAAAGTGGTATTTTCACCAAAGAGGATGCCACACGAGCTAAAGAAGCAGGCGCCGATGCGATCCTTGTAGGAGAAGCCCTTATGCGGACACCCAAACCATTCGACCTGATTCAGGATTTTCACTCTGTCTGATGAAAAGCATGACATTGACGCCCTCAGCGACCTGTCAACTGCTCGAAAAACTTGGTCATACCCCCAATCACCGATTGGGGCAAAATTTCCTCATCGATGGAAACATCGTTCGCAAATCGATTGAACTGGCAAATGTATCCAAGGAGGACATCATCATTGAAATAGGTCCAGGGTTAGGGACATTAACAATCTCCCTTCTCGAGACAGGTGCAACCGTTTATGCCATCGAACGGGATAAAACCCTTTTTAACTACCTGGAGGAAACGATCCCACTGGCAAATCGCCGCCTCCATTTAATGGAAGGAGATGCTCTCGATCATCCACTGGCCGGCTTTCTTCCGTCATCAGATCAATCCTTTAAGATCGTTGCCAATCTTCCCTATGCTATCTCGACTCCATGGATCGACAAAGTCCTCAATCAGAATCCTCCCGATACCATGGTTCTCATGCTTCAAAAAGAAGCGGCCCAAAGATACTGTTCCACCGAAGGAAGTAAACAATTCGGAGCCATCAGTATCTTTCTCCAATCAGCGTATCATATACATTTGGGGCACAATGTAGCTGCCTCCTGTTTTTATCCTAAACCTGATGTTGGCTCCAGTCTCCTTTGTTTGCAAAAAAAGAAAGATATTTTCCTTTTTTCGGAAATCACTAAAAAACGAATTCGCAACCTGTTTCAGCATCGGCGTAAACAGATCGGATCAACCCTAAAAACCTTTCCAGAAGAACCACGAGATAAGTGGTTGAACCATCTAAGAGAAGAAGGTTTTTCTTCTCGAAACCGACCAGAGGATATCCCCATACCTCTTTGGCAAAAACTCGAAGATTACCTATAACTTATTCAGTTCTTCCAGAACAATGCCAGGTGTTAAAATCTGAGGTAAAATGACCGGATCATCTTCTGATTGAGATCCATAAAGCACATACAACGGAACGCCCGTTCGTCCGTAACTGGCCAATGCTTCCGTAATTTCAGAATTCCGTCGGGTCCAGTCCGCCTTCAGCATGGTAAATCCAAGTTCTTTAAAACGGTCCCGAACCTCTGAGGAACTAAAGACGGCGAGTTCATTAGCTTTGCAGGTCAAACACCAGGCCGCTGTAAAATCAATAAAGACTGGCTTTCCTTCTCTCCTTAATTCCGTCACTTTTTCATCCGAAAACACTTCCCACTGCACTCCGTGGTTGTCGGCGCTGCTTAGAGAAGTTTCTTCATTAATCTGAAAACCCGAAGCTTCCTTACCCAACCAAAAGGCCAGCACTGCAAAAAGAAAAACCCATGCTTTTGCCAAATTCCGTACCCATAATTTTTTGACAGGAACATTCCATCGACCCATCACCCAAGCCGCAATGGCAAGAGCCAATAAAGCAAACAAAAAACGGAAAATACCATCAATCCCTACCTGGTAACCTAAAACCAGGATCAGCCAGATTAACGTCGCAATCAAAGGAAATGCCATCACCTGCTTAAAAGTCTCCATCCAAGCGCCCGGCCTGGGTAAAAGCCTAAGCAGTGACGGGAAAATAGATAAAATCAAGTAAGGCGTTGCCATTCCAATTCCCAGAGCCGAAAAAACAATCAAAGAGACACCTGCTGGCTGAGTCAGTGCAAAAGCTAAAGCCGAGCCCATAAACGGCGCGGTACAAGGTGTCGCTACAATCGTTGCCAAAATTCCTGTAAAAAAGGAACCCGAATATCCATCATTTTTAGTTTTTCCAGCCAAACTGATCAACGAACCACCCACTTCAAAAACACCCAGCAAGCTAAGGGCCAGAACAAAGAGCAACCCTCCAACCGCCATGACAAATAAAGGTGACTGCAGTTGATAGCCCCACCCTAAGGCTTCTCCCTGCGATCTGAGAAAAATCAACAACCCCGCTAAAGCCCAGAAACTGACCAAAACACCTAAGGCAAAAACCACCCCATGCTTGATAACCTTCGAATGATCTTCTCCGGACTGTTGGACAAAGGAGAGAATCTTAATCGAAAGGACCGGAAAGACACAGGGCATTAAATTTAAGATCAACCCTCCCACTAAAGCAAAAGCAATCGCAGTCCAAATACTTATGGTAGAACCCGAACTACCTGGAAACCCATCCTTAAGTGCTATCATTGGACCTCCTGCATCAACCTCTGCCGAAAGGACGACGGCATGCAAAGGAATGTTTTCTCCAAAACCTTCAGGTGAAAAAAGAACGCCTTTCAACGCCGAAACGGGCTCTTCCAGATCTTCCGCAAGCGTTAAGAGAATCTGTAGGTGTTTGTCGTCAAAAGACACTTCCTGCGGAGCGGCTGGTTCCACTATACCGGCTTCTTCAGCAAAAAAATAGACCACCTCTTCACTGACATTGGCGCCATCAGGCAGTTCAACCGACAAAGCGATCTTCTCCCCCACCCTGGAAGCTTGAACTGGCCAACCGACATTTTCGACTGGGATATTCAACCGAGCCTTCGCAAAACTCTCCTGCCATTGCAGATCAACGATCTTTTCTTTGTCAGTTGCACGGAGAATCACTGAAAGGTTAGCTTCACCTGGAATACAGAATTCTTTACAGGCAAGCCAATCAACACGTGCCTTTAAAGTTATCTCCTGCCCTTTCTCCAGGACAGCCGGAGCATTCATTCGAACCAACAGAAAGATTTCTCCCTCGTAACCATACGTCATAAACGGAGGAAGCTCAATCTTCTGCGGTGTAGGCCATACGATAGGTCCAGCCGAAAAACCATCAGGCAAATCCCATTCAATCGTGGTGGCTAACCCGGAATCTCCCGGATTTTTCCAGTAGGTATGCCAATGCTCC
This sequence comes from Opitutaceae bacterium, assembly GCA_028280955.1. Lineage (GTDB taxonomy): Bacteria > Verrucomicrobiota > Verrucomicrobiia > Opitutales > Opitutaceae > NORP342. Next base: position 12,075 of record JANQKU010000277.1, on the reverse strand, counting down.
TTCATTTCTAAACGAAGGGCTACCCAAAAGCTCTCCCCTTCCCGAATGGTTTCATTTTCTGAGATAAGCTCGGCCGTCACATAATCCGTCTCCACGGGATTCGCCCGACCTGACAGAAAGGATAACGTTAAAAGAATAAAGAGAGACTTAAGGATACGCATACTCATTTTAATGTAAGACAAGAGGATATGCCTGAAAGAATATTCCCACTACTCTAGCCGACAAAAAGAAAACCGCAATTAGAGAAAAACGGAAATCCACGCGCTATCAACTTGCCTTATTAAAACCTTTTGCTACCAAATTTCCTTATCTTGGGAAACACCATGTCCTTATCCTTGACCAGACAAGAACGGAAAATTCTGTCCATTATTGCCCTTATTCTCATCCTCGGTGCACTGGGCAGGATGTTTTTACATAGCAAAAGCACAGAATCAGACCATCAAAGTTTTTCTCGACCAACTTCTCTCAAATAACAAGATTCCCCTTCTATGATCATCAAACCAAAGATCCGTGGATTTGTATGCATAACCTCACATCCGGAAGGATGTGCTGCTCATGTCCAAGAGCAGATTGACTACGTTAAAAGCAAAGGGCCTATTGATGGAGCCAAAAATGTCCTCATCATCGGAGCCTCACAAGGGTATGGCTTGGCCAGCCGAATCACGGCAGCCTTTGGATCACAAGCCTCCACCATTGGTGTTTTCTTCGAAAGAGAACCCGCCAATGGGCGCACAGCCACCTCCGGTTACTACAACACCATCGCATTCACCGAAAAGGCTAGAGCAGAAGGTCTCTACGCTGCAAATTTCAATGGAGACGCCTTTTCGGACGAAATTAAAGAAGCGGTTATCCACAAGGTCAAAGAAGACTTGGGAAAAATCGATCTTATCATCTATTCACTCGGTTCTCCTCGACGAATCCATCCGGAGACAGGCGCTGTTCACAAATCCGTCATCAAACCCATTGGACAAACCTTCACTGGTAAAACAGTCGATACCGACAAAGATATTATCAGTGACATCACCATTGAAGCCGCTACCGATGAAGAAATTGCCGATACCGTTGCCGTGATGGGTGGCGATGACTGGGAGAGATGGATTAAAGCTCTCGACCATGCCGGTCTTATCGACGAAGGAGCCACTTCCGTTGCCTATGACTATATTGGCCCGGAAGTCACCTGGCCCATCTATACAAATGGCACGATCGGAAGCGCCAAAAAAGATCTCCGTGCAGCTGCAAAACGAATTGATGCTCTTCTGAAAAATCACCACGGTTCTGCTTTTATCTCTGTCAACAAAGCCCTGGTCACTCAATCCAGCTCTGCTATCCCTGTCGTTCCCCTCTATATCTCGATTCTCTACAAAGTAATGAAAGAAAAAGGCCTTCATGAAGGCTGTATTGAGCAAATCGATCGCCTCTTTCGCACACAACTTTTCAGTGGAACTGCTTTAGTATTTGATGACGAAGGTAGAGCTCGAATCGATAACCTGGAAATGAAATCGGAAGTTCAATCTGCAGTGGCAGAAATCTGGCCCGAAATCACTACAGAAAATCTCTATGAGAAGTCGGACATGGCCGGTTATAAAAAAGAATTCCTACGACTGTTTGGCTTTGGTCTCTCAGGTGTCAATTACGATGCCGACGTCGACGAAGCCATTATGCTGAAAGAGTAAAAAGGCATTCATCGACTTTTTCTCTTTCAAGCTCTATCAACTAGCTGACTGAGACTGAAGCATGTGCATGGAGGCCATTCCCCCAACAAATCCGGGGACCTTTTCGAAATCATCAGATTTGTGAAAGAATGCTTCGGCACCATGAATAGCGCATTCTTTCCTAAATTCAGGAAAATCAAGATTTGTCAGCATCACCACCATGCATTCCGGCATCTCCTTTTTGATATGCTTCAACAGAGAAATCCCATTCCCCTCCGGCATGTGTATATCGAGAAGAGCAGCATCTGGGCGTTCTTGGCTAAAAAGTTCAAGACCTTTAGGATAGGTAGCGGCAACACCCACAATTTTAACTTCCGGACAATGAGCAGTCAGATCCGCAACCAGCCGATCACTGGTTTGCTTTGAATCTTCAACGATCATTACGCGAAATTTTTGGCTACTACTATTCATACTATGTCAATAAGTGGTTGCTTACCACTTTGTCCGTATGATCAAGATCGGATTTCCGACGAAGATCTATAGTCCTTTTTCGTTAAGCTTTCTTAATTTTTTGGGATAGAGCAAAAAATGGGCAGACCACAGACATATTGATTGATCTGCTGGCTTTATTCTTCCCATTGGTAACATCTCCCATTTTTTCGAAATTTGACATAATTTTAACACAAAGCAGTACTCCACTCATATGAAAGCAGTCATTCAACGCGTTCATAAAGCATCCGTAACAATCAATGATGCTGAAACGGTCCATTCTTCCACTGGCTTCGTCGTTTTTCTGGGAATCCACCAGAAAGACTCTATTATAGATGCAGAGTGGATCTGTGGAAAAATCGCTCGATTGCGTATCTTTGAAGATGACGAAGGTGCCATGAATCGATCTATCATCGAGACCAAAGGTGATATTCTTCTCATCAGCCAATTCACCCTTTTGGCAAATAATCGAAAAGGAAATCGTCCCTCCTTCAATGATGCCGCAAAACCCAGCCATGCCATCCCACTCTATCAAAACAGCATTCAATTACTGGAAAGATTGACGCAACGTCCTGTCCACACAGGCGAATTTGGTGCTCATATGGATGTCCAACTGATCAACAATGGTCCTGTCACAATTCTATTGGATAGCCATAAAAAAGAATAAGAGCTAAGAAACTGAAAGCGACTGTCCGTTGTCTTTAGGGCCGAGATTGAGAATAAAGGGAGCTGCGCGAGTGGCCCATTCCTCTGCCTTGGGAAAATTACCGGCGCCAGCCGCAAAACAAGAGCGCAGCATATCCGTATCAATGATACCGGGATTCAAAGGAATAACTGCCATTCCCTGTGGAATCTCTTCAGCCAGAGCTTTTGAAAGACCCTCTATTGCCCACTTTGAGCTACAGTATGGGGCGACTTCCGGTGACACAGAACGACCCCAACCTGAACTGAAATTAACGATAACACCGGAACCTCGCTCAATCATCGCCGGAACAAACCATCGAATCGAATAATAAACACCCTTAATATTTACATCTATCAATTGTGAAAATTCTTCTTCAGGGACTTTCCACAAAGTGGCAGATACATTGATCAACGCGGCATTATTAATGAGAATATCAGGGGTTTTTCCTTCCTTAATCAAGCGTGTGGCCCAATTTTTAACATCATCATTCCTGGCAACATTCACTACTGAAAAATCGTGAGAACTTCCATGTTTCTCATTCAACTCTGCCACACCTTCGCTTGATCGTCCACAGCCACAAACCCTGTGTCCCTCTTTCACAAAAAAATCAACTAAAGCAGCCCCCAAACCACGGGTAACACCCGTTATGGCAATGATACGCGAATCTGACATCTTTACTAATACTTTCTAGACGCCTTTTTATACCGCAAAATCAAAGAATAACAACTAAACTATCTGGATTGTAAGCGGATCTTATTTAATCCTACTTTGCGACACGTATCCATCACAAAGGTAACTTTGTTGAGAGGTGTTTCTTCGTCCGCCTTAATCAAAACAGTAATGTCCGTACTCTGGTCACTGACAATCTTCACAAGCTCTCCCAGTATTTCATCCGAAGCGGCTGTTCCATTTACATAAAGATTTTCTTCATTATCAATCGCGATGACCATAGGACTGGCAAAATCATTTTTTCCCGCGGTCTCAACATCCGGCAGTGTTAAATTGAGTGTTTGCATCTCCCTGAATTGCATACTGACGAGAAAGAAAAAAATCAGTATCGTCAGCACATCAATCAATGGGACGATATTGATTTCCGCCTTTCGGCGCCGACGGGCAAGTAAACTCATTGCGTCCTGCTTTGCGCATCCAGACGTTCCAATAACGAATCAATCTGGATAGCATATGTCTCCACCTTTCGCTGTAGGTATCCATTGCCAACCAAACATGGTATCGCCACCGCCATACCCAATACCGTTGTCGTTAAAGCAAGGGCAATACCCTGCGTAAAAGCAGCCTGATCAGGTAATCCCGTATCCGGAGAAATATTTCCAAAAACAGTCACCAATCCAGTTACCGTTCCCAGAAGTCCAAGAAGTGGAGCAGCTCCAATAATAATTTCGACAAAAACCAACCCTCGCTCCATCCGGTTAATCTCCAATCGCCCAAACGCTTTGACAGCTCCCGAATCCTTCTGATGAGCCTCCGAAAATGCCAGGATACGCGCTAAAACGGAATCATCTCCACCCTTGATCTTTTCTCCAGAAACAATCGCTGACACCAATTGCTCAGGAATGATAGCAGTACGTCTTAATGAATACAAACGTTCAAAGATAATAAACGCTCCAACCAGCGAACATATTCCCAATGGATAAACAAAAATACCGGCTCCTTTAAGAATTTCCCACATACAATAACTAAGAGAGGGTTTTAGAAAACAAATGCATCGGTAACTTCTTTGATTTCATTTTGATAGCAAAGTTCCCTATAAAATTGAAAACAACGACGAAAAAACCATTAAGCAGCAAAATAAGGTAGCCTTGATGAAACAACCTCAACCTCTTTCTTAGCTTCCAATAATTCACCAATAGCATCCCATTGTCCATTTACCAGACCACTAAGAGCTGTATCTCGAATAAAAGCCTTTACCGTTTCACCTGCGAAACGAATTTCTTGAGCCGAAACATCCATCGTTATTTCGACAGCAGGATCTTTTTCTACGGCAGAAACTATTCTGGCAATAGCCTCCTTTGAGGCGCTAAAACAGGGAATTCCCAAAGTCGTACAATTACCGAAAAAGATTTCGGCAAAACTCTCCGCAATGATGCCCCGAAATCCATAGCGATACAAAGCCTGCGGTGCATGTTCTCTCGAGCTGCCACAACCGAAGTTATCTCCCGACAAAAGAATAGTCGCACCCGAATAACGTGGATCATTCAAAGGATGTTCCGTATCTGTGCCATCTTCATTTTTGCGCACATCATAGAAAAGATACTCTCCCAGGCCATCAAACGTTACGCATTTCATGAAACGGGCCGGTATGATTCTGTCCGTGTCAATTGCATCACCTGGAACGGAAACACCTCTTCCACTCACCTCTGTTATTTTTTCAAGAGCCATTTTTAATTCTTAAACCTCTACTAATTCCTGAACGCCGAAAATCTTGCGCGCATCACTAATCTTACCTGTGACCGCTGCCGCTGCGACCATTACAGGGCTCATCAAAATCGTTCTACCAGTCGGGCTTCCCTGTCGTCCCTTAAAATTACGATTACTGGAGCTCGCACATAATTGTTGACCGACCAATTTATCCGGATTCATCGCCAGACACATGGAACATCCCGCCTCCCGCCATTCGAAACCCGCTTCTTCAAATATTTTATCGAGTCCTCGCTCTTTACAAAGAACATCCACCCGCTGAGAACCTGGAACCGCAATCGCTTTTACCCCTGTTGCCACCCGATGTCCCTTAAGATATTCGGCCGCCTCCACAAAATCACTCAAACGACCATTGGTACAACTTCCGATAAAAGCCACATCGATGGGGGTTCCTGCGATTGGCTCTCCCCCCGGAAGTTGCATGTAGGCCAACGCCTCTTCTGTAACATCTTTTTCTTCTGCCGGAACAGATTCCGGAGTGGGAATTTTCTGCTCTATAGAAATCGCCTGCCCTGGATTAATTCCCCACGTCACCGTTGGCGCAATATCCTCTGCTTTGATATTGACTACATCATCATAACGACAATCCGGATCACTGGCAAAGCCCTTCCAACGCTCCACCGCCTCATCCCATTCTGCACCTTGAGGAGAATAACGACGCCCTTTTAAATACGCAAACGTCGTTTCATCCGGATTAACATATCCCGCACGAGCGCCGCCTTCGATCGACATATTACAAACCGTCATCCGTTCTTCCATCGAGAACCGATCAAAAACGTCACCACCATATTCATACGCAAAACCGGTCCCTCCATTCACACCCCATTGACGTATAATATGTAAGATAACATCCTTGGCATAAACACCCGGACGAAGATGGCCATTCACATTGATCCGACGTACCTTCAACGGACTCAGAGCTATCGTCTGTGTCGCCAGCACATCGCGGATCTGCGTCGTTCCGATCCCAAAGGCAATCGCGCCGAAGGCTCCGTGAGTTGAGGTATGGGAATCGCCACAGGCAATGGTTGTCCCTGGCTGGGTGATTCCCTGCTCTGGACCGACCACATGCACAATGCCCTGGTCTCCTGAGGCGATATCAAAATAAGTAATACCAAATTCCTTACAATTTTTGTCTAGTTCCCTGATCATGGCATCCGCCAAAGGATCCGCAAAAGGCTGCACCCTTTGATCTGTCGGCACGATATGATCTACCGTCGCAAAAGTCCGATGAGGATAAGCCACTTTCAAACCCAAATCACGAAGCATCCCGAAAGCTTGTGGACTGGTAACCTCATGAATGAGATGTGTGCCAATTAGCAATTGTGTCTGGCCATTGGAAAGCTCACGCACCGCGTGTGCGTCCCATACTTTTTCAAATAAACTCTTGCCCATACTCATAGCATTTGGAGGTGAATGGCCTAAATTGAGGCAAATTTAAAACGGCGCAACTCGAAACATCACCTTTCAAACAAACCGGATATTTTGCGCCAAATAAAAAAATAAAAAAGAGTGGAGGAAAACCTCCACTCTTTGTAGAAAAACTTTAGCGGAGTTAAAGGTTAATTAGCAACCTCTTCACGGGCAGCTTCTGCCAGCGGTGTGCTGAGGTAGCGCTCACTTGGGCTGGCAGCAACACAAACGATTGTCTTACCCGCCATATCAGCACGTTCTGCTAAGGTCAGAGCAGCCGAAATGGTAGCGCCGGACGAAATCCCCACAGCCAATCCATCCGTTAAGGAGACCTTTCGGGCCATTTCAAAAGCAGTATCATTATCGACCTTTAGAACTTCATCCACAATCGATTCATTCAAGTTCCCCGGAATAAACCCAGCCCCAATTCCTTGAATTTTATGAGGACCCGGTTTTCCTCCAGAAATGACAGGACTGGCCTCAGGCTCAACCGCCACCGATAAGAGATCGCGACGGGATTTGATCACCTCCGCCACTCCAGTGATGGTTCCACCTGTTCCCACACCTGCCACAAAAGCATCAATCTTGCCCTCCGTTGCTTCCCATATTTCTTCAGCTGTCGTCTTGCGATGAACCTCCGGGTTGGCCGGATTGTCAAACTGACTCGGAATAAAAGCCTTGTCACCAACCTCATTGGCAATTGCTTCAGATCTGGCTATAGCGCCTTTCATCCCTTCCGCCCCAGGAGTCAGAACGATCTCAGCGCCAAGCATGCGCAGGAGAACACGTCGTTCCATCGACATCGTATCAGGCATGACTAAAATACAGCGGTACCCCTTCGAGGCACAAACAAAAGCCAGCGCAATCCCAGTATTTCCGGATGTCGGCTCAACCACTACACTACCAGCGCCCAATTTGCCATCGCGTTCAGCGGCCTCGATCATCGCTTTACCGATGCGATCCTTTACACTGGCCAGAGGATTAAAGAATTCACACTTCACATAGATATTTGCTTCTAATCCGGAAGCAATGCGATTGAGCTTAATGAGGGGAGTGTTTCCAACTGCGGAGATAATATCAGGAAATGCGGTGGCCATAGAGTTGATTAGTTAAGGTTAAATAAAAAATGAGTAGCCTTTTAAATTGAGTTAATCAGGTTGAATAGTCAATATTAGTACGGAGCTTTCACAAGAAGCTAACCGAAAGAGAGCCTCATAGCCTTCCTAAATCATATCCTGATAAAGATTTTCATAAGCCCTTGCGGCCTTTTCCCAGGAAAAATCCTGTTTCATCCCTCTTTTTATTACCTGGTTCATTTTCGCCTTATCCTGAAACAATTGGAGCGACTCCTGTAAGGCTTTACGAAAATCCCGAGTCTTGGGGGCAAACATTAAACCTGTTCCCTTGGTAGCCTCTTTTTCGATATCAACCACCGTATCAACCAACCCTCCTACTTTCGAAACCAAAGGAATTGTCCCATACAACTGGCTGTACATCTGATTAAGGCCACAAGGTTCAAAAATCGAAGGCATCAGAAAAAAATCAGAACCCGCTTCAATCAAATGGCTGGCCTCTTCATCCAATGCAGTTGAAAGGGCAATTTTATTGGGATGAGCCTCCGCCAGCTTGCGCAAAGCCTCTTCATACTTTCCATCACCGGAACCCAGAATGATTAAACGACAATCTTCTTTGATGAAGAATTCTCTAACCGATAACAACAAATCGATCCCCTTCTGTTCAGCCAGACGACAAACCATTCCATAAATCGGCCCCTCATAGTCCGCGGAAAATCCGTTTTTTCCCAAAAGGTTTCGCCGACAAGCGCTCTTCCCCTTCAACGATACAACGGAATAATTCGCCGGAAGAAGAGGATCCGTTTTGGGATTCCACACCTCCGTATCCACACCATTGATGAAGCCAACCAAATCATCAGCTCTCGTCCGAACGACTCCCTCCAGACCACAGCCAAACTTGGAACTCTGAATTTCTTTACTATAGTTCGGGCTCACAGTTGTGACATTATCCGCAAACACAATACCCCCCTTGAGCATATTGATCTGCCCATAAAATTCGATCCCATCGATACCCATCAAATCTTCAGGAAGATTCGTCAGAGAAAAAGACTTGTTCGGGAAGACCCCCTGAAACGCAATATTATGGATCGTTAGCACTGTTTTTAAGGCCAGCGTATCCTGTAGTTTTCTCTCCTCCATCCGCAACAAAACCGGCAACAAACCGGTCTGCCAATCGTGGCAATGCACCACATCCGCCTTGAAATCGACGATCCTCAGAACCTCAACTACAGCTTTACAGAAATAGATAAAACGACAGTCATTATCATCGTAATCCCTACCCTCACCCCCATATGGATGAGATCTGTCATAAAATTCATCCCTGCGAATAACATAAAGGGTGAGCTTCTTTCCCAGAGAAAGCGTATAGACATCTGCCTGTAAAAATTCATCGCCCAATTCAACCTGAATCATCAAACGCCTGGCAGCCTTGGCAAACATCGGATGCTTTAACACAGCCCTATACCCCGGCAGGAAGACAGCCACCTCATGGCCAAATCCAGCTAACGCCTTGCTTAGAGCCCCTACGGCATCCGCTAATCCACCAGTTTTGACTAGGGGAAACATCTCACTTGCTGCATGAACGATTTTCATTGATACATATTCTTAGCAGATGCAGTGGGCAAATCCACTCAAAACGCAGTCTTAACAAAATCCTTAAATGAAACTAAAATCACCTATTCTGAATTTAATGCGGGAAGCCGATTACGTTCCCCTGAATTCAGATCAACTGGCAGACTACCTCCGCCTTAAAAAGAAAGATCAGCGAAACCTGGATTTTGAGCTGAAACGCCTTCTTGGAAAAGGGGAAATCGTCCGCATCAAAAAGGATTGTTTCTGTCTGCCCCAGGATGCCGATCTTATCACTGGGCACATCATGTTTCGCCAGACTGGCTCTGCTTTTCTCATTCCCGACGATGATGTTAAACAACCCAAAATCCAGATCTACGCCGAAGATACCGGCGTAGCCATGCACGGTGATCACGTAGTTGTCCGGCTGCATACCCACTATGAAGTCAAACAACGAAAACAATCCAATCATCGAAGAAAACAACCTACAAATCAAAAGACTGATGAGCCCACCGGCAGGGTCATTCGGATACTGGAAAGAGCACACACCACCCTCGTCGGAAACCTTCAAAAATCCAGACTCTTCTATTTTGTCGTCCCGGATGATCCCAGAATCATCAGCGATATTTACGTTCCCGACCCCGCTAAATCAAAACTCAAGCCACGTCCGGCTATTGGAGACAAAGTCGTGGTTCAACTTCACGAATGGACCCAGAGGCACATCAATCCCGAAGGTGAAATTATCGAAAAACTGGGTCGAACCTATGAACCTCAAGCCGAACTCAAAGGGATCTACCATAAGTTCAATCTCGAGACAGAATTCCCCAACTCCGTTTCTGCCGCCGCTGCCTCTATTGCCGGCACCGTCCAGGCTAAAGATCGCAAAAACAGGCTCGACCTCAGATCCATCCCTACCTTTACCATCGATCCGGACGATGCCAAAGACTTTGACGATGCCCTATCCGTCGAAGTTCTCGATAAAAAAGAATACCGGATAGGTATCCATATTGCAGACGTCAGCGCTTATGTTCATCCCGGTTCTGTCCTCGATAACGAAGCCCATAAGCGCGGAAACTCTACCTACCTGGTGGGTAGTGTCATTCCGATGCTCCCACAAGTCCTTTCAAACGGACTCTGCAGCCTAAAAGAAGGAACGGACCGTCTCACTAAAACTATCCTCCTCACCTTCTCTAAGGAAAAAAAGATTAAAAATATAGAATTCGCCAATTCTGTCATTCGGAGCTCCAAGCGTCTGACCTACCATCAGGCATACGCCTTTTTAAAAGAAGATGATCTCGAGAAAATCAAGAATCTTCCCCTCCCTCCCGCTCATCAAACAGGTTCCACTGGAAGAGCCCTTCAGACACTTTCCAAAAAAGAACTCAACGACCTGCAAAAATGGATACGACTCCTTTGGTCCTTTGCCTCAAAATTGCGAACAGATCGCATGCGCAAAGGAAGCCTCGATCTCGACATGCCGGAGACAAAAATATTCGTTGATGAAAAAGGCTATGCCGATCGCCTCGAACGTATCGAACAGGACGAAAGCCATCAACTGATTGAAGAGTTCATGCTCATTGCCAATGAAGTTGTGGCCAAAGAATTAAAAGATGCCCGAATGCCCTGCGTCTATCGCGTTCACGACAAACCTGATGAAGAAAAACTCCAGGAACTACGTGAACATCTCCGCTCATTTGGACTCAAAGCTGGAGACCTCACCAATCGTAAAGAAGTTGTCCGACTGCTCAAAGTCATCCAAACACATCCTCAGGGCCATCTGCTCAAAGTTCAATTTCTCCGTAGTATGAAACGAGCCTGTTATCGTTCCTCTCCCGACGGTCACTACGGACTGCATAAGCAAAACTACACCCACTTCACCTCCCCTATCCGGCGCTACTCGGATCTTGTCACCCATCGAGTCTTTGCCACCTATCTGACCAAAATTCATAACCACCCACCTGTGGCCGGAGCCTCCATCAATTACAAAGCTTCCAAAGTACAGAGCCTGGGAGAACACCTTAGCCTGACCGAACAAAATAGCACTGAAGCTGAAAGGGAATCTATTAAAATAAAACTCATCGAATTTTTTGAACGCGAGCTAAACAAATCCAAAAAGACCAAATTCGAGGCCGTCATTACCGAAATTCGCAACCACGGCCTCTTTGTTGAACTGGTTGAATCAATGGCCTTTGGCATGGTCCACGTTTCCACCCTGCGGGGAGACCTCTACCGACTCGACCCCAAGAGCAACACCCTAGTGGGCCGTCGTTCCCGAAAAAGTTATGTAGTCGGTCAAAAAATTACCGTTGTCACCGAACGGGTTGACCGCTTTAAACGGCAAATTGATTTTCGCATTGTCAAGTAGTGTTGATCTTATCTGAGCAACAATTCTTTCCGGCAAAAGCTTAAAAATCGTCTTAGGCCTATTTACAAAAAGGTAGTTCAGCTCTATCAAAAAAGGAAAGTTTTAAATATCGACCTATTTTTCATACTCCATGAACCACTACAATTACCAACAAAAGTTAAAACCCATCTACGATAAAGCTGTCCGGCTTTATAGCGAAGGAAACAGAGAGCCATCGACCTACTTCACTGAGGAAGAACTCACCTTCTTGAAATCCATCAATTCCCGTGCACAGGACCTGTATGATTTTGCGGAAGATCTGCACAATTACGGAGAACCCGACTACGAAACCTTTCAGATGATTCAAGCCATCTGCCGTGATTATTTCCTGGCAAAGCTCAATGGGAAACCGAC
>JANQKU010000247.1 GCA_028280955.1 Opitutaceae bacterium | reverse complement strand
CCCAATAAAGATTCAAAGAAATAATCCAATAAAGCCTTAAGATCCCTTACCGTCACATTCTTATCTACATAGAGGCCTTCAATTTGCTGAAAATTGGCGCTATGGGTTGCGTCCATCGTATCTCGACGAAAACATCGGCCAGGAGAAATAATTCGAACGGGAGGCTCTTGCTCAAGCATCGTTCGAATCTGCACGGAAGAAGTATGGGTTCTGAGAAGGTACCTCTCATCTTCCTTTTTTGAAACATTTCCAAATCGAGCTTCATCTGGAAAATAAAACGTATCCTGTGAATCGCGGGCCGGATGATCAGACGGAGTATTTAAAGCATCGAAACAGAAATATTCCGTTTCAACCTCTGTCCCTTCAGCCACCACAAAACCAACCCGTTTAAAAATTCGGGAGATTTCTTCACGAACCAAAGTGAGAGGATGATAACCGCCTGGAGCTCCATCTGGGCTGGGAAGAGAAGGATCAATGGGCGGGCCCAATTTTGCAGCCAGTTCTTCATTCTCGATACGCCCTAAAACGTCATCAAATAATTCCTGCAAAGTCGTCTTAGCACGATTGATCAAACGACCGGCAGCCGGACGTTCTTCTTTGGACAACTGCCCCATCCCCTTCATTATCTGGGTTAGATCTCCCTTGGGACCGACAAATCGGGCCTTAAAGGCTTCGAAATCAGCTCGTGTCTGGACAGAATCAATTTCCTGTCGTGCTTTTTCGATAAGACGGTTGAGGTTTTGCTCCATAATATTCGAAAATGTATTCAACTGACCATCGGATCAGAGTTTCTATCAAATTTGCTGGTTAAAAAGAATCGGTAAAAAGAACTTTCCGCGATACAATAAGAGGTTGGAACGAAACAAAAAGGAGGCCGAGCAATTAACTCGACCTCCTTTAAAAATGGATTCTGAGGAAGACGAGCCTGTTCCGGCTCGCGTTGTTATCCAATTAATACCTCTTAGCTAGAAGATTTGGCTTTCAACGCAGCCTGTGCTTGTTCGACCAAGCCTTTAAAGGCGACTTCATCACGAACGGCAATATCCGCTAGAACCTTCCGGTTCAGTTCGATTCCCGCTGCAGTCATTCCTTCGATAAAACGACTGTAACTGATGCCATTTAGACGACAAGCAGCGTTGATTCGAACAATCCAGAGAGACCTCCAAGTGCTCTTTTTCTTACGACGATCATTGTATGCATACTGAAGAGCATGATCGACCGCTTCTTTTGCGTAGCGAAACAGACGGGATTTATTTCCAAAGTAGCCTTTGGCTCTCTTCAGAACTTTCTTACGCCGTTTACGGGATGCTGGTGAATTTCTGACTCTAGGCATGTTTTATCTTCTCATTTGGGTTTTAAACCATCAGGTCGCCTCGTAGATTTTACCTGAATGGTTAAATATGATTTTTAAGCGTTATCGTGCGACTCCCGACGGCAGTGTCTTCAATAGGGCTTTTGTATGCCCTGGAGCGACGAGTTTGTCCTTACCGTTTCGACGCTTTTGTTTTACCGATTTACTCGACATCATATGGCGCTGACCTGGTGAGCGACGCGAAAGCTTACCGGACCCGGTAATCTTAAAACGCTTTGCGACTGATTTTCTTGTTTTTTGCATGTTGCAATTTATGGGAATCGGAGAGCCAACAGTATGGTCAACCCCTTGTAAAGAGAGAATTAGAGCAGTTATAATTTTTATTCTTCTTCAGATGAAAAAAATGAAAAAATGCTTTGAGACAGCTGCCTCCGGCGATCGATTACAGTTAACCCGAGTCTATTTCCTCACAGCATTCCTTGGTTGCCCGACATGGATTCGAACCATGGCTAAACGAGTCAGAGTCGTTTGTGCTACCACTACACCATCGGGCAATATACCAAAAAATACTGTTACCAGCCTTGCCCTCTACCCGACAAGAAAGAAAAGAGTATTCTCTTCAGCCCCTTTCCCTTCTTTTCTAGGTTCTTCTTGAGACAAAGTCAGAATGGAGCCGGTGATGGGACTCGAACCCGCAACCTACTGATTACAAATCAGTTGCTCTACCAATTGAGCTACACCGGCCTATCTATTCCTGGTACCCCCCCGGGGACTCGAACCCCGAACCAATTGATTAAGAGTCAACTGCTCTACCGATTGAGCTAGAGAGGCGCAAAAAGAACAAAATTAATCTGAAAAAACAGACCAATAACTCCTTACAAAATCATAAGGAGACGAAGTTCTCTAGAGAACATTATACCCTTGGCAAGCGCAAATCACATCCACACGGATAAAGATAACCTCCCTTCAATCCCTTTTTCGACGACCTTCTCTAGATGAGCTACTCCCAGGATTTCAACAAATCTTCTGCAGGGCCACCAGAACCTGCAGTGAAGAAAACAATGCCATTGCGAACAATGGTATCGGCACCCACAGGAGATACACCTGTTCCTCCGGCAGGATTGATACCTGCTCTGACAGTATCAGCAGTTGTTATCGTTACTTGCCCATCATAATCTAAATCCATCACCACACCGATCTCTGTATTTTCAAAACCATCAATAATGCGGGCACCAGTATTCGTCAGTGCATTATCCACAATAGATTGGCCACTCGTCTGGACCAATACCTCCGGAGTGAAATCATAAAACCGTATTTTTTTTACATTCCCATAAGTAACCACCGGTTCAGTTCCATCAATTTCCAAACCTGTCATTTCACGAACAAACTTCTGAGGATCCAGTAAACCAGAAGTAAGCACATTCGGATAATAACCATATTCCTGTCGAAAAGCCTCCATCGCAATAACCCATTGGCTAAATTGCACCTTGGACTTTGCCTTCTGGGCTGTATTTCTAACTGAAGCCACTGTCGGAACCAGAATGGCTATGAGAAGACCGATAATTGCGACAACTGTCATCAACTCGAGAATCGAAAATCCATTTTTTTTACAGTGGGCCATCTTCGAACGCTTTATTCTAAGAACTCCCCTCATTTCGCAATAGAAAATAAATTCTCTCCGACAAGAGCACAAAAAAGATAGCTACTCATTCTTTGCCAGAAGAGATTCGAGATACTCAATCCCCTGAGTCAAAGCCCACCAATTGGCTCTCTCCAAATGCTTCCCGACGGCCTGAGCAGATATCTTTTCCGGCCATAGCGAAGCAATTGACTCGTGTTTCATTCCAATAAGAGCCCCGGAAACAGCTAAAGCCTGTCGACTTGTCCATTCTGAAGTCAATGCATCGATCAAAGCTCCTACTGCCTTAACCGCATGCTGAACCTCGGCCTCAAAATTTGATAGGCGGATCGTTAATCGTTCCCGTGAAGACATACTCTCTAAAGCCTCTACTGAATCCTGATAAACCAATCCCTCCCCTTGTTGGGAAACACGATCCTCCACAAAACCAGCAGGCCCCACAGCTATGGCCAATCGAGTATCCACTTTACCCTCCATCATAGAACGAATTCCGGCTTGATGGAATAAGCCGATCCGAACACATACCTTCGGCGGCGCCAGCAAAAGCTGCCAACCATCCTTTCGGGAAAAATCCATTTCGAAAGGAACCGCATCAGGAAAAATATCCCGGATTCTTCGAGCCTGCCCTCGAATGACTTGCCAAAGATCCGATCTCTCCTCCGGAGAGGAAACAGGAGCCGTAACAATCTCCCCTGTCAAAACAGCAACAGTCTGATTTGGATCAATACTCATATCACGTACGTCTCCCAAAAAATTAATAATACATAACGATTCAAAGATAAGCCCAATTCTATGATAATGTCCGAAAAGTTACAATCCGCAACCATACGCACAAAAAGGAACATCACCCTTCAAACATAATATCGAAGGATTTTTTTTAGGTAACAATCTTTCTTCATCCGTCTTGCCTCTCTCAATAAAACTGCTTTAGTAGAAAATTTCTCTAATTCGGGGTATAGCTTAGCCTGGTAGAGCGCTACGTTCGGGACGTAGAGGCCGGCAGTTCGAATCTGCCTACCCCGACCAATATTCAATCAAGAAAAATAGATTCACCCTTGGCGATTCTCCATACCTTATTTAAATGAGTAAATAACGCCAACTCTTCTATCACATCAATTTCTGAGAGGACACTTATTCCTTTATTGAAGAAGCCTTCTATTCCTCTTCGGGTCAATCTTTACAACAACCATCGTAGCCTTCACGATCCTTCTGGTAGCTGCATTGGCCTGTATTTCACCACTCACTGGCTGAAAGGATTGAATTCTCGCTCAGTCCCAATCGTTGTCAGTGGCCCATGCCCAGGTGCAACCACCGTTTCTGAGGGAAGTTCGGACCAAAGTCGTCGGGTTTGCTTGAGCAGTTCATCGCAAGAATGAAATCCTCCTCCAATAGATCCCGCAAAAAACAAATCTCCGGCGATCAATAGTTTCGTCATGCCCGGATTATCCGTCAATCCAACTAGATAAGAATTATGCGCCTGAGCATGCCCGGGTGTCGAAAGAGTCTCCACAGAAAATTCTCCACATGAAACAACATTTCCTTCCTGCAATTCCCTCATCGGCAAGGTCGCACAGCAAGGACCATACACATAGGGCAACCCCTGCCGTCGAGCAACAGCCTCGCAAGCTCCACGGTGATCCGCATCCCAATGGGTAATGAAAATGTCAGTAACTTTTTTAATAGAAGCAGGCCAAACCCGATCCAGCGCTTCAAAAGAAACGCCACTATCAAATAAAATTCCTTCAGATTCACCACACCGTGAAACAATGTAAGCATTAACAACTCCAACGCCATACGGCATGGCCAAAACATGGAGACAAAAAGGCAGTCCACAAGGTGAAGGTAAAGGGTAACGCTCCTCTGCCACCACCTGAAGGCCAACAGAATTTAATTGTAACACCGAA
Source organism: Opitutaceae bacterium (assembly GCA_028280955.1). Taxonomy (GTDB): domain Bacteria; phylum Verrucomicrobiota; class Verrucomicrobiia; order Opitutales; family Opitutaceae; genus NORP342. The sequence goes on along the minus strand of JANQKU010000247.1, from coordinate 9,652 downwards.
GCTAACGCCTCCATATCCTTCCCCGTCAGATCATAACGATAATCAAGGGCATCCTTAAGCCTCATCACGTCAATCTCCGCTTCAACAGCAAGGCCTTCCTCTGTCATACAGGCATGTTTCATCCCTTTTTCCAGGATATCTCCAAGCTCATCTTCCAAGGCCTGATCTCTACACATATCGTAACTATGTAAACGAATCATTCCTTTGACGCAAAAAATGATTCTGTTTTCTTTAAATTTTTAGCAGTTTTTAATCAATGGAGCAAACACAACAAGAAATCCTCGACATATTTACGGAGACAAAAGCCCTTCTCCAAGGGCACTTTGTTCTCCGTTCAGGACTGCACAGTGGGCATTTTTTTCAATGCGCCAAAGTGGGACAAAACATGAAAGCAGTGCAACGCTTATCGGAGCTCCTTATTAAAAGGCTGAATGATCTAGAGTTTTCCACCGTGTTGGCGCCTGCCATGGGTGGCCTTGTTTTAGGACAGGAAGTTGCTCGCCAAACAGATTCTCGGTATATTTTCGCTGAAAAAGTAGACGATAAACTCGTCCTCCGTAGAGGCTTTCACATAGCTCCTGATGAAAAAATCCTCATTGTGGAAGATGTCGTTACCAGAGGAGGTCGCGTTCGAGAAACTGTTGATATTATTCGAAATGCAGGTGGTTACGTTGCCGGAATCGCTGTTCTCGTAGATAGAAGTAATGGGCAGACCTCTTTTGATACCCCTTTTATATCCCTGCTCGAACTCAGCTTCCCAACCTATCCGAAGGATCAATTACCCGAAGAATTAGCTCGAATTCCGGTTGAAAAACCAGGCAGCTAACTTCACCATCCAAAAAAAAGACCGGAGAATTCCCCGGTCTTAAAAATAAAGGATCAGGTCTTTGCTTATTTCACTGTTATCGTGACATAACGAGAAACCCCTTGCATATTAATGTAAAACAGATTCCGACCCTCTTTGATAGCTTTCTGGGCCGTTTTTAAATCTGATACCTGTCTGCGGTTAATCTGTTCTATCACCATGCCAACAGCAAAATTCTGTCGGTAGGGAGATTCTGGATCAATCTCCTTCACAACCACACCTGTTACATCCTCATTAACATTGAGTCTTGCTCGAAGAGCATCGGTCAAAGGCTCTATAAAAATACCTTCCAGAATGGCATCACGTCGAACCGTTCCGCTGGAACCAATGACAGTGTTTTCTTCCAAATTTTCTAGGGTAACATCCACTGTCTTTAATTCCCCATCTCGCAAATAACTTAAAGAAATACCGGAACCGGGAGCCATCTGCGCAATAGTGAAACGAAGATCACTCGATGAATCAATGGATTGGTCATCTACTTTTACAATGACATCACCATGACGCAAACCTGCTTTATCAGCCGGACTTCTCTCACTAACGGCAACAACCAAAGCGCCCCTTTCATCTTCTAAACCAAATCCAGCCGCTAAATCTGAATCCATATCCTGAATACTCACACCGAGAAAGCCACGCTGAACAGAACCTGTCTCAATCAAGCTGTCCATTATACTACCGGCCAAATTAATAGGAACGGCAAAACCAATACCTATATTTCCCCTGGAAGTCGATACAATGGCAGTGTTGATACCGACAACACGGCCCTTCGCATCGACCAAAGCCCCTCCTGAATTTCCAGGATTGATGGAAGCATCCGTTTGAATAAAATTCTCATATCCGCCATCAATCAAACGGAGATTTGACCTACCCGTCGCAGAAACGATCCCCATGGTGACCGTTTGTCCAACTCCCAATGGATTCCCCACAGCAAAAACCACATCGCCAACTCGCAAAGATTCACTGTCAGCCAACGTTGCATGAGGCAAATCAGCTTCATCAACTTTTAAAACAGCGATATCTGTGCGTGGATCTGTCCCGATAATTTGTGCATCTACTTCTCTCCCGTCATTGAGGGCGACCCTAATCTCATCCGCCTCTTCCACCACATGATTATTGGTTAAGATATAGCCATCTGCCGAAACAATCACCCCTGAGCCCAAGCCTTGTTGAACTTGATCTTTTGGTTGAGTTCCCTGAGGACCAAAAAAACGTCGAAAAAAAGGATCATCAAAAGGAAATCCGTCTATTCGCCCCTTCACAACTTTTGTAGAATAAACACTCACAACAGCAGGTCGAATACCTTCGAGACTATCAGCATAACTTGTGACAACTACTGATTTATCATGATCTATCACAGATCTATCAACCGTTACCATAGGTGACGATGATGCCGTTGGCTCATCTTGACTCACTCCTTCATTGTCTTCAATTGACGGTTCATCCGGAGCCTTTGCCCCTAAATAAACGTTCACACCGTAAAATCCTACCATTAAGAGGATAAATCCGAAAAGAATTTTTAATTTCATGGAAATTGACTTTGACATTGTTCTATTGGCTCAGTCCCTGAGAAGGACAATTATTTACTAAAAGCCTTTTACTTTGAAAAGGCTTGTTACACTTTTGTTCCCGTGAATCCGCATAATTGCCTCACCGAGTAACTGTGCAACACTCAATACAGTTATCGGTAAATTCTTAGGATTAACCTGTATCGTATTAGTCGTAATCAATTCATCAATCAGACCGGAAGACAGTTTTTCATAGGCTTTTTCGGTCAGATTGGAGTGGGTAACCGCTGCCCTTACATTTACCGCTCCATTTTCCCGGCACATCTTTGCCGCAGCTGTTAAAGTTCCCGCTGTTTCCGTAATATCATCGACCAACAAAACGTCACATCCCTCAACATCACCGACAAGATTGATGGCTTCGACAGTCGCGGTATTTATTCTCCGTTTTGCCACAAATCCCAGCCCAGCCTCAAATAAACCCGCATAAGCCGCTGCCATCTTCACCCCTCCCACATCAGGCGAGACAACTACCATTTTTTTGCTTCGTGTCTTGTTTAAATAATCATAAAAAACCGGAGATGCATACAGGTGATCCACCGGAATATCAAAAAAGCCCTGAATCTGTCCAGTATGCAGATCCATAGTCAGAATGCGATCAGCTCCTGCAGCTACTAAAAGATTCGCCACTAATTTTGCCGTGATCGGGACCCGAGGTTGATCCTTCCTGTCTTGCCGAGCGTACCCATAAAATGGAAGCACTGCGGTAATTCTTTTCGCCGATGCCCGACGTGCAGCATCCATCATAATCAGCATTTCCATAAAATGATGATTGGTTGGAGGGCAGGTCGACTGCAGAATAAAAACATCCCGGCCTCGGACATTTTCATTTATTTTCACAAATGATTCTCCATCAGGGAAAACCATGACAGTGGCATCACCCAACGGTATTCCAATAAACTGACAAATTTCTTCCGATAACTGAGGGTTTGCGTTACCGGAGAAGATCCTGAGGTTTGCATTATTCATTTAAATCTACTGGGAATTACCACTAATAATTCGGATGTTCTTCAATCAGAAGTTTTTTCTGGGTGAAGTTTCGATATTCCTTCTCCATCAACGCCTTTTTCCAGTTGATCCACACGCTTGAACAATTCGGGCAAACGCTTTCTTAAAACGTTTATTCTCTGCTCAAGAGAATAAGGTAAGGCTGTCTGACCTTTGACAAAACTCTTGACAGGCAAATTTCGATTCACCGAACAACCACCGGCAATGATGGTCTCATCTCCAATCGTCAAATGATCCGCGACACCTGCTTGTCCCGCCAAAACCACATAATTCCCTAGTGTCGTGCTACCGGAGATACCCGCCTGCCCACAGAGAAAACAGTACTTTCCCACCACAACATTGTGGGCGACTTGTACCTGGTTATCAATTTTTGTCCCTTCACCTATAACGGTCGAGCTGAACCGTGCCCGATCAATCGTCGAATTAGCACCGATTTCCACATCACTCTCAACAATGACATTTCCAATCTGCGGAACCTTTTCATGATGCCCTTCGATCGTTTCATAACCAAAACCATCCGACCCGATAACCACTCCTGAATGTAATCGAATGCGATCTTTCAACACACATTCTGTCTGAACTGTCGTTTGAGGCATTAGCCAACAGTTCGTTCCAATCACACATTCGCGGCCAATAAAAACTGAAGCCTGCAAATGACTGCCTGCCCCGATCCGGACACCTGATTCAATCACGCAAAGGGGCCCGATTGTCGCAGACGGATCAATTTTACAATTGTCACCAACAATCGCGGTAGAATGAACGCCCGGCTTTGGCTTTGGCCAAAGCAACTGCTCGAGTTTTGAACAAACTCTGCCAACGGCATAAGAGGGATTTTCAACCCAAAGGTAAACCTGATTTTCACCAGGAGACTTGTCATAATCCAATGGCACAATCACAACGGAAGCCTTGGTCGTTTCGACTAAAGATCTATACTTTCGCCCTCTCAAAAAGGATAAATCCCCGACTTGAGCAGATTCAAGCGCAGCAATCCCGGTTATGGATCCGGAAATCGAACCTTTAACTTCAGGTGAGCCAATTAACTCTATGATTTCATTAAGAGATAAAGTGATCTGCATATGGATTCAAGCAGCTGCAAAAATAAAGGAAACCGCAAAAAAGAGAAAGAATGAAGAGCAGACTCACAAACTTCCCCAAACGGAGCAAATAAAAACCCCGTTTCTTTCCGAAACGGGGCTGGAGAAAAACATTGAACAAAAACGATTGATTACTCAGCAGCAGCTTCCACCTCAACCGGTTTATCTTTATTCAAGATAGCTAAGACATCGGCGGTTATATCATAAGCAGCCGATGAATAAAGGACTACGGGTGCACCCATAGTCGAACGTCCTGACACATCCAAAACCAGAGTTGCCTCTCTTTCATAGGCCAAAGTATCAATGACCTTTTGAATCTCCTCCAGCATAAGTGTGCGATGTGTCTGCTGTCTTTGTTCGAGAGCCCGTTGAGCATTGGCGGAGAATTGTTGTAATTCTTGTTCTTTGCTACGAATAACCTCAAATTTTTTCTGAGCATCTTCCGTTGCTTTTGCCCGAGCACTTTCAGTCAAAGCCACATTTTTGGACTGTTCATCCATCTCTTTGTATTCCTCGATCAATGCTTCCCCCTCTTTTTGCATTTCTGCAATTTGGGCCAGCGCTTTGTCCTGATCGACACGTAATTTCTCAATAGCCTCATCAGTCTTGTAATAACCACCCAGCGCTTTCTCCAGGTTGACCGTCACAATTTTCAGCTCAGATTGAGCCCAGGCAGTTGCCCCAAAAGCACAAAGGCTTATTGCTAGTATGAATAGTTTCTTCAGATGCATAGTTTAGTTTGAGTTAAAATTAAAAATTGTTGCTGAAATTGACATTGAATTGTCCAGATTTATCCGTGAATCGATCTGTCGTTAAAGGGACCGCATAATCCAATCGAAGAGGAGAACCTCGAATAAACAGCCGTAGTCCAACTCCGTAGTTATCATTATAACCACTCGTGTTATAGTCAAAAGAACCTTTATTCACAAATCCACCATCATAGAATAGAGCGAAGCGCACCTCACCTCCTAAATCAAAGGCATACTCAGCCGTTACTCTGGCCATTGATTTTCCGCCAATGGGAGCTCCGAAAGAAGTCTTGGGACCCACTTCATTTGTATCAAATCCTCTTAAGTCAAGCCCTCCTCCAAGGTAATATTTATCATAATAAGGGACATCCCCAGTGTCATCAAATTCTTGGAGAGCGCTTATGTGACCTGCCAAGGTAAGTACTTGTTTACGTTTTTTAGAAAGTAAAAAGTACTTCTCAAGCTTTCCTTCCAATCGATAATAATCAACCTCACCCCCCAGAAAACCACCGGTGATACCAAAATTACCTTCTACCTGAAACCCACGAGTAGGCGTTACCAAATGATTACGGCTGTCTCTCCTCAAGGTCAGCATTAACCTTTTCACAGCAGTTTCACCCTCAATTTCCCTGATACCTGGGATGAAAAGATCCGCCTCCTCTGTGATATTATTGATATCAATCACCTCATACTGGAAAGCCACGCGAGCTGATATCAATTCAATCAATCGCCAACGCGAAAAAACTTCAGCTCCAAATCGAGTTTCATCATAAAACGTGCTGGTATACTCAGCTGCCGTCCGATAAAGGTTAAAGCCCGCCGAAATACGTCTTTCAAAAAGCCAAGGCTCCGTAAAACCCAGCACCATTTGATTAAAAACAGACCCAACTTCCAGCTTCACTCTAAACTTCTGACCATCCCCCTGGAACATTGAACGTGCATTAAACAAATCAAAGTTTCCTTGTTGAAATTCGACGAAAATAGATCCTTCTGCCACAGGACTAAAGCTAGCACCAAATTGCAATGTCCCCGTTTCTCCCTCTGTCACTGTCACTTTTAAATTTTTTCGCCCAGGGATATTAGTGCTTTCAGGCTCTATTCCTACATAACCAAAAAACTGTGTATTCTCGAGTCGTTGCTTACTTGTTTCCATAAGCACCGTATCAAAAACACGCCCAGGACCCATCGCCAATTCACGTATAATCACTGTGCTCTTTGTCTTTGTATTTCCTTCGATGATAACGGACTCTACGTAAAATCGTTCACTTTCCCGGATCTGATATTCAATGTCGATATTACCCGTTTCGATGTTAGGATAGCGTAGCAACGCAACACGGGTTTCCAGATAACCAAACGTTCCGTAAAAATCATCAAGACTCTCGACATCATCATCCAGTTTCGAAGGTGCAAACACATCTCCGGTTTTAACTTCCAGAGCACGTCTGAATAGAAGTTCCGGTGGGAAGATCGTATTGCCTGTTATTGTGATATCTCCCACTCGATAGAGCCTACCTTCATTTACTTTGATGGTAATTTCCATCTTTTCACGCGATGGATAGGCAAAAGTCACGTCACTTTGTGAAATCTCAACATCCAGAAACCCTTTCTCCCTGTAATAATCCCGCAATATATCCAGGTCATCTTCAAATTCTTCATCCAGAAAACGTCCTTTACCCGTCAAGAAAGACATAAACCACCATTGTTTGATTTCCATCTGCCGGCGGAGAGTTCGGTTCCGAATGGATTCATTCCCGACAAATCTTATCTTTTTGACCCGGACTTTACCTCCCTCAACAATTTTAAAAATAACCGTCCCAAATCCCGTACTTGGATTCCGTTCAATCAGATAATCAACCCGCGCTTGGGAGAATCCTTTTTTCCGATATACTTCTAGGAGCTTTTCGGAATCTTCCTTAATGGTACGTTCATCAATCGTCCGATTTTCTTCTATGGTAATTTCTTCTTTTAAATCCTTATTCTTTATTTTCCGATTTCCATCAAACCGAATGGAAGCAATCCGATACTTCGGCCGAACATCAAAAACAAGGTTAATCCCATCTCTCCCCACCAATTCACGACTTACTTCAATAAATTCAAAAAAACCAGTTTTATAGAGAGAACGAATGTCCCTATCTATCGCTAATTCATCGTAAGGAATTCCTGGACGGGAAGCGATATTGGCCCGAACGATCGCTTCGGAAACATTGGCCACTCCGCTTATTTTAATATCAACGTTACGAATGATAATCTCGGAAGATCCAGATAACTGACCGTGCAAGCTGGAAGAAAATGTTCCTAGCAATAAAGAACATAAAAAGACCGTAAGAAACAAAAAGGTTCTATGATGAATATTATTCTGACGCTGTAAAATTTTCAAAGCGGGTAATCTCTCTACGGAATGTTAATTTGATATCCCCTACCGGGCCATTTCGTTGTTTGGCAACAATTAAATCGGCTCGGTCGGTTGCCACAGAAAACTCATCCTGAGTATCTTTTGGTCGAGCCAAAAGAAGAACAACATCCGCATCCTGCTCAATGGAGCCCGATTCACGAAGATCGGATAAACGAGGCTGACGTTTTTCTTTTTCTGATTCACGATTAAGCTGACTTAAGACCACGATTGGCACATTCAGTTCCTTCGCCGTTGCCTTTAGTCCTCGGGATATTTCCGCAATCTGCTGCTCACGGGCAACTCTGTTGTCTGTTCCGGAAATAAGCTGTAAATAATCAACCACGATGAGGCTAAGGTTATGCCTGGCATGAACTCGACGGGCCTTCGCCCGCAATTCGACAATAGTCAAATGCCCGGAATCATCAATCCACAAAGGACCCGATTTTAACTCCATGGCAGCACTTGCCAATCGCTCCATTTCATCCCTGCTAAGGATCGAATCTCGCAAGCGCAAAGCGCTGACTCTTGCGCGACTTGTCAATAAACGCATGGCCAACTGTTCCGCACTCATTTCCAAACTAAAAAACAAACATCCTGCCTCCCTGGCTTTATCTTTTGGAAAAACCGCTGCTTCCGCCATATTCAAGGCCAGGCTGGTTTTACCCATTGAAGGCCGAGCTGCTAAAATGATCATTTCTTGAGGATGTAAGCCAAAAGTCAGTTTATCCAGATCGATGAATCCTGTGGTGATACCACTTATTTCTCCCTTTCTTTCGATAAGTTTATGAATCAGTTTAACTGCCTGCTCAACCGACTCTTTCACCGGCTGGGCTGAGTCAGAAATCCTATCTTCGCTGATCTTGAAGATCTCCTGCTCAATCTCTTCAATAAAACCCTCAAGACCTTCTTCGTTATAGTGAAAACATTTTTCTACCGTGCTTGTCGCGGTCCGGATCAATCGACGCAGCAAATACTTCTCTCGAACAATTTCAATAAAATGACCTGCATGGGCTGTTGTCTCAATCCGGTTGGTCAGATCCGATAAATAGACAATCCCGCCCACTTCTTCCAACTGATTGCGATTACGGAGTTCATCACATAAAATGATCAGATCAACCGTAGCCTTGTCATCATAAATGGAGCAAAGCGCCTTAAAGATTATCTGATGCGCAGGACTATAAAAAGCTTCTGCCGGAAGTTTTTGCTCCAGACAACGGGAGAGCACATCCGGGCCATCCATCAAACAGCAGGCTAAAATCCCCTCTTCTGCTTCCAGACTATGTGGTAAAGAACGCCCTATCAGTTGAGCATCGTCCTCAGAAGATCCTCTCTTTGCATAATCCGATTGTCGACCCCTTGCAACACTTGTTCCTTTTGGGTCCAACATAGATCTGTGACAGTGACGATACGGCGACTACTCCTCTTCAGGAGCTACCTCGATCGGATTTTCCGAAACAACATCAAATTCCATCTCAACAGAGACTTCCGGATGAAGTTTGATCACTGTGGAATGCTTCCCCAGCGTCTTAATCGGAGCAGCGAGATGAACCTTCTTCTTATCAACCTCCAGCCCTGCTTCAGCAATCTTTTCGTGGAGATTTGCCGCTGTTACAGCACCGAACATTTTTCCACCCTCACCGGTTTTCACCGCAATAGCTATGTGCAGTTGCCCAAGTTTTTCCGCCAATTCTTGACTCTTTTTCATGTCACGCGCTTCACGAACCACACGAGCTTTTTTTAGTGCTTCGATATGTTTGCGATTTGCGTTGTTCAACGGAACAGCAATCTTATTAGGAAGAAGATAGTTCCGAGCATAACCTGCACGAACCACTACCTGATCACCTTCTCCACCGAGACCATCGACGGGTTGAATTAAGAGAATCTCACTCGTAGCCATAATTTTCTTTTTATAAATTAGTTCTTTTTTATCTCAAAATGGGACATCATCATCAATACTGTCCGTTGGAGCAGGATTATTGGTGCTC
>JANQKU010000214.1 GCA_028280955.1 Opitutaceae bacterium | reverse complement strand
CCAAGTCAAAGCCCAAACAGATAATTCCAGCACCGAGCATACGGAAACAACGGTAAAACTGGAACCCTATATCATTACCTCTGTTCAACTGGAAAACCCAATTGAAGTTGTTCTCGACGCAAACATCCCTATCCAACCCATACCGGCTCAAGATGGTGCTGATTATCTTAAAACCATTCCCGGTTTTTCAGTTATCCGTAAAGGGGGAACCGATGGAGATCCCGTTCTCAGAGGTATGGCAGGTTCACGGCTTATCATATCCACCAATGGACAATCTATACTCGGTGGCTGCGGTAATCGCATGGATCCTCCGACGGCCTATGTGTTTCCTTCAACCTATGACCGAATAACTATTCTAAAAGGCCCTCAGACCGTTCTCCACGGCCCGGGAAACTCTGCTGGAGTCGTTCTCTTCGAATCTGATATCCGCCGTTTCGACAATAAAGAAGTTTCACTGAACAGCCATATGACTGCCGGAAGCTTCGGGCGCTTCGATATCTCTGCCGAGACCAGCATAGGCACCCCAGACTTCTTTGCCCGCCTTGCTCTTACTCGGACTAAATCAGACAACTATAAAGACGGAGCAGGAAACCCGGTACATTCTCAGCACATGCGCTGGAGTGTTAACACAGCTGCAGGCTGGACACCTGATACCGATACTCTTGTTCAGCTTTCGCTTATTCAAAGCGACGGCGAAGCGGCTTATGCAGATCGCATGATGGATGGAGTAGCCTTTGATCGCCAAAGCATCTCATTTCGCTTTCGACGTAAAAATCTCTCCGATTCCTTCAAGCAATTGGAGCTCGATTTTGGTTATCATTATGTCGATCACGTAATGGACAATTACAGCCTGCGATCTTTCCAGTCCTCTCCCATGATGCCGAACCCAACTGTACAAAACCCCGACCGCCGCACTCTTTCAGGAAAAGGACAGTTTGACATCATAGCAAATCAGGAACTCACCTTCAAACTCGGTCTCGACCATCAGACCAATCGACATTCTGTCCGCAAATCCATCAATCAAACCACTATACCTTATCAATTACAGAATCGGAACCGTGATGCTCAGTTCAGTCAATGGGGACTCTTTGGAGAATTCGAGTATGAGTTCTCAGAAACTCAGCGTATCATCAGAGGTTTCCGTAATGATTACTGGGAAGCAGAAGATCACCGTTCAACAGTTCGATTAGGCATGATGAGCAACGTTCAAAATCCCACGGCAGGCGCAACACGCAACGAAGATTTAATCAGTGGGTTTCTTCGCTATGAACATGAATTCCCCAATGATGCGACCAGCCTCTATGCAGGTATTGGGAGGACCGAGCGCTTTCTCGATTATTGGGAACTTTTTAGAAACGAAAGTATTTCCAGTGTCAGCGCTTTTCTCAATGAACCGGAAAAAACCACTCAACTAGACTTTGGAGCTACCCATCGAATTGGAAAATTGAAGTTTATATTTTCAGCCTACTACAGCGATATTGATGATTTTGCATTAGTAGAAAGCGGGTATACTAAAACAGGAAAAATGGGTAATAGAACCACCATAATTACCCGGAGTGTCTCCGCTCAAACATGGGGCAGTGAAGCAGGTCTGCTCTGGCAACCAAATGAGCACTGGAAAGTGGATACAAGCCTCGCTTATGTCTACGGAACAAATGAAACCGATAATCTGCCATTGGCTCAGATCCCGCCACTTGAGTCTCGTCTTAGCGTGAGCTATACAAAACCCAAATGGAGTAGTGGCATCCTCATTCGTGGCGTGTCAGAGCAGAATCGAGTTGCCCTGAATCAAGGGAACATTGTTGGCCAGGACATTGGTCCTTCTTCCGGTTTTGTGATCATGTCTCTCAACGGTTCGTGGCAGCTCACAGACCAATCACGTTTTTCAGTAGGGATCGATAACCTCTCCAACAAAACCTATGCCGAACACATCAGTCGGGCAGGAAGCGCTCTCCCCGGTTATGTGCAAACGACACGTGTGAATGAACCCGGACGCACCTTCTGGATTCGCATTGATTATTCATTCTGATTCTCAACCCACGATTTTGACTGCAAAAAGCCTTGTTCTTTCCAAAAAGAAGGCTCGCCCAATTCAAGGAAATACCGAAGGGTAAACTTTCTCTCTATACCATGCAACCAATACGCCAAACCAGGCAAGTCCCCCAATAACATGCAAAAAAAAGAATTATTTGGTCATCCGATCGGACTCTTTGTCCTGTTCTTTACTGAGATGTGGGAACGTTTTTCCTTTTATGGAATGAGAGCGATATTGGTTTTATACCTAGTCGCCAAGACCTCAGATACCAATGCGGGACTCGGGTGGACAAATGGTGAAGCATTACAATTGTATGGGTGGTATACCATGTTGGTTTATCTGTTATCGATCCCTGGAGGTATCATAGCCGATAAACTTGTGGGTCAGAAAAAGGCCGTGATGATAGGTGCCGTACTACTAGTCATGGGGCACGGCATTCTGGCAGTTGACACACTCTGGGCATTTTATACCGGATTGATACTCATCATCCTCGGCGTAGGCATGCTCAAGCCAAACATATCAACCATGGTGGGTGGATTGTATAAGGCAGGAGATATCAGAAGAGACAAAGGATTCACTATCTTTTATATTGGAATTAATTTGGGAGCCTTTCTTTCAAGTTTAATTGTCGGATATATTGGAGAAGTCCATGGTTGGCATTATGGTTTTGGATTAGCCGGAATTGGGATGCTTTTGGGACTGCTCGTTTATGTGTACGGCCAAAAATATTTGAAAGACGTAGGTAATTTTATCGGAACTTCTCATAACACAGCCGATCAGGCAGCCTACAAAAAACCTCTGACTAAAATAGAAAAAGACAGGGTTATTGTCCTATTACTCTCTTTCTTCCTCGTTATTATTTTCTGGGGAGCTTTTGAACAGGCGGGAGGATTGATGAATATCTATGCTAAAGAAAAGACCGATAGGATGTTGATGGGTTGGGAAGTCCCTGCTTCATGGTTCCAATCCTTGAATCCCGTTTTTATTATCCTCTTGGGCACAGCAGTGGCTGGTTTTTGGGCAACCAGAAAACTGAAAGGAAAAAATGCCTCTTCTCTCTTCAAAATGATCCTTGGACTTATCATTATGGGAACTGGCTTCTTTTTCATGACAGGCGCCACCCTCCAATATGAAAACACAGGATCTTCTGCCATGTACTGGTTGGTCCTGGCCTATCTTTTTCACACAACCGGTGAACTCTGTCTTTCACCTGTGGCACTTTCCTTTATCACTAAGCTGGCACCTCTGAAATACGCCTCCATTATGATGGGTATTTATTTTGCCATGACAGGACTGGGAAGTAAGCTGGCAGGGTTTCTGGGAGAATCGGCTGAAAGCTTTGGAGAATACGCTGTCTTCACGGGGATTGCCACCTTTTGTGTTGTTTTCGGAACCTTGATTCTACTATTCAGAAAAAAATTAGAAACCCTCACCCACGGAATCGAAAATGAGGAAAAAGTCATCCATGATGAGGCGGAAGGTTTTGAACTGGCAGATAAATAAATTAATCATGGGGTCATCTAATCTCCTGCCATAATGTTGAGGAGGCAGACAGTTGAAGCTGCATGAATATCATCTGTGCAGACGTTTCGAATTTGACTATGGTGAAATCTTCTTATCGCACAAATTCCAGTAAATCAGCCACACTGCGGTGAGATTCGATCGGATGGCGTAATTTCGCATTTTTTCGTATAGTGTAGCGATTACAACGTCCCACCCGTGTTCGCTTCAATACATTGGCCGCTTCCAATTCGGCGACAATTTTCTGAACAGCCCTTTCCGTTATACCAACCTCCAGCGCCACTTGACGCAAAACGCTATCGGGATTGCGATGCAGACATAACAATACATGAGCATGATTTGAAAAAAACGTCCATGAATCTGAAGTATTGGAAAAAACAGTTTTTTTCATATGAGGAAAGGTGAGGACACGTTTTTGTGCTAGCGAAGAATAATTCGCATATTTAATAACCTGATTTTTCATTCATAAATTGAGTTTTAGGTTTTGACAAGATTCCTTTTAAAGAGAATGCCGCCGCTCCTGCGATTGAGCGACGGCTATTCTTCCTACCCCTAGGCATTTCAGAGAGCTTGAACATTTCCCAAGCGTTGCTTCGTTTTAAACAGTCGGGCGCGGCGGCGAAGCTGACGATCAGCCACTTCCATCACTTGAGCAATCGCAGTAAAAATATCCTGATCTCGCTTTTCAATAATGCGATCATAACCAGGAAGCACCAAGCGAGTGCGGGCGGTGTAGTCTGTTGTTTCTCCTCTAGTTTCTCCTTTCAGGTCAATTTTAAGACCCTCCAGGCGGGGGTAGCGACGAAAAATGTTTTTCGTTTTTTTCCAGATGAAATCGTAAATCGATGGCGTCGGATCGACCCGAACTAAGTTGATTAATAAATTGGAATTTTGAGATTTAAAATAGTTCATTTTTTCCTTCTCCTATTTGAGGAACTATCTACCTAGCAATGTCCGGTCGACAGTCAGAAAGGAGAATACCTTTCCGGACGAATCATAACTGCTATCGGACCACAGTTTCTTAGCCAAGCCAGAGCGTTCTGAACGTATCCTGGCAAATCTTCTCTTTTTAGTAGCACCACTTGATGCTCTTATTCTATTTATTGTTTCTTTCATTGTTTTCCTTTTCCTTTTATATGAATCTTAATACACGAAATATATTTCGTGTATTAAATGTTAAGTCAAGTAGATTTGAAATTATTTACGAATTTTTTTTCGTGTAATTAATTTCTTACTTTATTCTTTGGTCCTCTTCTCCAAGATCATTTCACCTGGAAATCCACAGTAATTTTATAGGAAGGCTTTATCAGCCTTTGCCAATTTATTGCCCGACTTCATCCGTCAAAACCTCTGCACTGGAGCAGCAGAGGATAACTCAGCCATCCTTCCTTGGATATTCAATTGTCCGCAGGTTATTTCCTGCGGACAATGAGAGAATTAAATCACGGATATGTATGTGGACTACTCCACTCAATTATTGACCCTGCCCAAGCGAATAACCCGCCGTACCATTAAATTCATATAAATTTTCTGTTTTTATAGTATCTATTTTCAATTTTTCAGCCTGCAAAAGTATCTGCACAATAAGCGCTTTTGTCATTGAGGAACCTTTAACCGGTTTGAAGCGGCAGCGCCAGTGGTCGGTGCAAAACGTCTCTTCGAAACCATCAGGCCAAACCTTGATACCCCTATTGGTAATCATGCTGAGTTCTGCAGCACAATCTTTCTCTATTTTTTGCAACATTCCAGCCAATTCATCGGGGTTGCTGCCAGTATAATTGACAAAAATATCCACTCCAACCAATTCCTTTTTAGCAGGAGTTTTCCGTTGGTATTTTGGTAATTTAAGCGCAGCTCCCGCCCCCGCATAAGAAACCGGTTTGAGTATCGTTGGTTTTTGGCCTAAATTGGCAATTACAGCATCGGCAAACTCTTTGGTTCCTACCTTTTCTTTACTGTTATCTTCTTTATAGATATCGTAAGTATGTACACCGTCCTCTATTGTTCTTAACCAGGCGTTCTGCACTTTTTCCGCCACATCGGTTTGCCCAATATGATTGAGCATTAATATAGCTCCCTGCAAGAGACCTGAAGGGTTTGCCAGATTCTGTCCCGCTCTTCGTGGGGCCGAACCATGAATGGCCTCAAACATGGCACATTCTTCACCGATATTTGCTGAACCGGCCAGTCCCACTGAACCGGCAATCTGAGCCGCTATGTCTGACAAGACATCACCATACAGGTTTGGCATAACGATCACATCAAACATCTCTGGTCTGTCTGCCATTTTCGCGGCGCCTATATCAATAATCCAATGTTCATTCTCAATCTCAGGGTATTCACTGGCCACCTCATCAAAAACCTTATGAAACAAACCATCGGTTTGTTTCATGATATTATCCTTGGTAAAACAGGTTACTTTTTTCCGGCCGTATTGTTTGGCATACTCAAAGGCATAACGAACAATTTTTTCACAACCCGGACGACTGATTAATTTAAGGCATTGAACAACCTCATCCGTTTGCTGATGTTCGATGCCCGCGTAGAGATCTTCCTCATTTTCCCTGACTATGACAACGTCCATTTCAGGATGTTTAGTGCTGACAAACGGGTGCATACTCATACATGGCCGTACGTTTGAATAAAGCCCTAAAAACTTACGGGTGGTGACATTCAAGCTTTTATAACCGCCACCTTGCGGAGTGGTAATAGGTGCTTTTAAAAATACCTTGTTTCGCCTGATAATATCCCATGACTCTTGTGCAATGCCCGAAGTATTACCTGCCAGGTAAACTTTCTCGCCTACTTCTATTTCGTCGAGTTCGATCTGTGCACCAGCCGCCATAATGATTTTTAGCGTGGCATCCATTATTTCCGGACCAATTCCGTCTCCTTTTGCTACTGTTATTTTTTTCATAAATCTTGAGGAATTTGTTTGTGATTACTAAAATATGAATCCCAATACACGAAAATATTTTCGTGTATTGGGATTCAGTCAAGCAGAAATATTTTTGAGACTCAGTTCCGAAGTTCTTTGGCCATGAGAGCCTCTCGCAAAGCACAAAATCAGCTTTCAGTTTTTTCAGCTAACACCAGCTCGCTCAAAGCTTCCATGATATTAGCCGCACCCCAGGCATTATAGCTCCACCAGGTACTTGCGGCCTCACCACTGTCTTCATAAGTTTCAATCACCAATCCATCACTTGGGCAGAACCGCTCTGACAGTAACCCATAACGACCGTAACCCGTTACTTCAGGATAAAGTTCCAGGGTATTCAAAGCCCAGGCCACTCCATCGTCCGCCCGATCCTGATAATAGCCGTCACCTGTTTTTTCTGCCAGGTAACGCAAAGCACTGGTAATCACCAACCCCATAGGATGAATGTGAGGATTGGAAACCGACGTGACCGACCCACCACAGGAATTCCACTTTGAATCTTTCAGAGGTGAAAATTCCGGCCTTGCCTTATAGGCATAACGCCAGAGAAATTCATAATCAGCGCCTGCTCGTAAATCCTTCAGAAATCCCTCTTCTCCGGTCACTTCATGCAATAGCTGGGCAGCCTGAATAAAAGCCAACACACCCTCCTGATCAATACTCTTCCAGGTGTCCATCGGAGTGCCATAGCAATTGAGCTCACGGACCGCCTTTCCATAGAACTTCATCGCCTTACCACCAGATTCCAGATAACGTTCGTCACCACTTGCTTGATACGCCAAAGGCATCGCTGCGGCAAACCAGCAACCGGCAAAACCATCCCAATCAACCACCTCTCGTTTTTCAGCGCTGAAGAGATACCCGAAAGCGCCATCCTCACGTTGAAGTTCGATAACTGTATCGCAAACGGCACAAGCTGCTTTTTCCCAGACCGTCCGACTCTGGCCATCACGTCTTTTCAGAAAACGAGCCGTCTTCAACAGATAATACGCAGCATTGCCATTAGTATAGGCGCAATGCCGATCCATCGTATGCGGCATAAAGCCTGACCACCAGCCATTGAGTTGCCCTCCTTCGACAATGCGCCCCCCCTGCCCGGGAACACCGACTAAACTGGCTCCGGCTACATCCGAAAGAAATCCACTTGTTTCGGACCAGGTTGCGGCGATTTCGTCGAGAATTTTTTCCGCTGGTTTAGGCCAGGGTAGTCCTTCCAAAACTGCATTGGCCACTGCAAAGGGGTAGGCCAAAACACCCCCACCACTCCAACCGATCTCCGAAACGGGTCGCCATGCTTGAAGTTTCCGGTCCGTAGGCACTCGGCAATGCATATTGGTATAGTTCTGAAATTCCTCACTCCAATTCACCTCGATAAAAGCATTGGCCAATGCCTCTAGAGCTTCACGGGGAGTTTTCTCATGAATTGGCTTTTTCCTGCTCTCCGTATAGAGATCCCTGATTACCTCATGTGCCAGACTGCGTTCCGACCCCTCTAGAAGATAAAGTCTTCCCTTAGCACTCGCCATACAAAGCCGCTGCTCTGTCGCAGGCGTAAACAGAGTTTTGTTTACATAAGTAAGCGGATCATTCCCGTAGCCGAGACTCACACCAAACGTTGCCGGCAAAGCCGCAAAGAGTCCGTTTCGCACAAACCCCTCAGGAACTTCAGAGCAATCACTGTATGGATTGATGGAAAGCGCCGCCACTCCTTGATCACAGCAAATCATTGCCACCGGATGCGAAGCCCTATCAGCCCGAAACTCCCAAAGGGGTGCTGCTGCTATATTATTTTCCTCACCGTCATGAAGTGTCGGAAATTCATTGGATCGAACCATCGAGTGATTGTTGTCACCAAAAAGACAGGCCGGAATCAGATGAAAAGGTTCTTGCGCATCCGGCCAGATCAATTCCAGACGAAGTCTAGTAGGGTGCTCCGCTTTAAGGTTCACCTCATAGTCAATCTTTCCATCTTTTCGATCTGAGAAAGTTAACTGAACACTGACTCCTTTCTTTTCAGCACAAAATTGCCCTGTCTCCTGCCCTGCTTTCAGATCCAGTTTAGCCCAACCATTCGTCTCCCGATACTTCGTCCCGAAATGTAGCCGCTGGTTATCCAGGGAAAATTCAAGATTTCCGTCCTTCAATTGAATCAAATCCTTCATACGATGGGACTCTTCTTTGGATAAATGGAAAAAATCGCAAGAATGCATGTCATTGTTACGCAAAATAACCTGCCTCATCTCAATCGATTACCTCTGATTATAAATACGACATCCCAAATAGAAAAAGCTTCACCTACATAATCCTCCACTTCATTCCTATCTTACCAACAAACCCATAACCCATCATCTACACTTCAATATGTCTAAACAACTCAAAGCTGTTATCGTCGGGGCTGGGAGCCGAGCCATGCAATATGCCTCTCATGCTCAGCAGCATCCTGAAGAATTGAAAATAGTGGGTGTGGTTGAACCTATTGCTGTTCGCAGGCAAAAAGCCGCTGACCTCTACCAAATTCCCAGCCAACATTGTTTCCAATCGACCGATGAACTCGTGCAAAAATCCAGGATTGCTGACTTTGTCATTAATGGAACCATGGACCAGCACCATGTTCCCACCAGTCTTCCCTTGTTGAAAGCCGGATACGACATTCTCCTGGAGAAACCCTTCGCCACAAGTGAAGAGGAACTTTGGCAACTGGTTAATCAAGCCCGCCAATGCGGCCGCAAAATCTCTATTTGTCACGTTCTTCGCCACACCCCTTTTTATGCAGCTATCCGTCAACAATTGATCAACGGGGCCATCGGCGAATTAATCAACATCCAGGCTATCGAACATGTTTCCTACCATCATATGGCCGTTGCCTTTGTTAGAGGAAAATGGGGAAAAACTGCCTTCAGCAAATCCAGCATGTTGATGGCCAAGTCCTGCCATGACCTCGACCTGATCGCCTGGATGAACAGTGGCATTCGTCCAACCAGCGTAGCCAGTTTTGGCAGCATCTTTCAATTCCGCTCAGACAAAGCGCCGGAAGGACACGGGACCCGTTGCCTCGTCGATTGCTCCATTGAAGAAAACTGTCTCTACTCCGCTAAAAAACATTACATCGATCATCCGGACCGCTGGTCAACTTACACCTGGGATACCGTCAGCTCGACCAAAGAAATGACTCTTGACGAAAAAATAAATTCCCTAAAAACCGACAGTCCCTATGGACGCTGTGTTTGGGAATGCGATAACGACATCGCCGATCATCAATCTGTCGCTATTGAATTTGAAAACGGATCCACCGCTACCCTCAATCTGGTTGGAGGAGCCGCCAAAGGCTCCCGCAAACTCCACCTCATTGGAACACACGGAGAGATCGAAGGATCTTTCGAAGACGCTCGATTCGTCATCCGACACATCGACCCAAGCCCAGGAAACGAATATTCCGAAAAGATCATCGATACCACCCGTTACGAAGATACCACCGGTGTAACCGGAGGTCACGGTGGAGGCGATCTCCGCATTGTCCCTGATTTTTTACGGGTGCTTCGAGGAGAAAAACCCTCTATTTCATCGACCGATATCGAAGACTCTATCAATGGACACCTCATCGGTTTCTGTGCAGATCGTTCCGCCCGGGAAAATAAAAAAATAGAGATTTCTAGCTCACAATAGTCGATAGCCATTGCCAAGATGGTTTCAGGGCTCGGAGGCGAAAGATATCATGCCTAAGAGCTATCACTTGACATATCTGGACCGATCATGTGCTTTTTCCGCCTCAAGCTCGTTTGTAACAATTTGTAATTGTTTGTAACGGTTTATTATAAAGCGTCCCAACATAATGCACACATATCGCACACATAGCTGTAACGATTTACGCAAAACACATGCCGACCAGACCGTAAAATTATCTGGTTGGGTTCACCGCAAACGTGACCATGGAGGTCTCCTTTTTATCGACCTTCGGGATAATTATGGACTGACCCAGTGCGTTTTCAATACCGACAGTGTCGCCTTTCCCTTAGCAGAAAAAGTCAGCCCGGAAAGCGTTGTGACCATTGTGGGTCGAGTAGAGGAACGAACAACCGATACAGTTAATCAGGACCTCGACACCGGAGAAATCGAAGTGCATGTCGATGAAATGACTGTCCAATCCGCTGCTGCTGAATTGCCCATGCCCGTTTTTGGTGAAGCGGAATACCCGGAAGATACCCGCCTCAAATATCGTTTTCTGGATCTGCGGCGCGAACGTCTGCACAACAATATTCTCCTGCGCTCCAATGTCATCAGCTCCATTCGGAAACGCATGACCGAAGCAGGCTTTACTGAATTTCAAACTCCCATTCTAACCTCCTCCTCACCGGAAGGAGCCCGCGACTTCCTCGTCCCAGCCCGTCAACATCCTGGCAAATTCTATGCGCTGCC
>JANQKU010000182.1 GCA_028280955.1 Opitutaceae bacterium | reverse complement strand
GTTGCCATCGTCGCGGCCATTCGTAAGATACTTATTCATATCCAATCGATACTCAAAAAATCTAACTTTTCGCTTGTTTCATGACACAGTTGCTTCGTGGTTAAAAGAATGTCTTAGGCTGTTTAATCTGCGTAAATGGCATTTCAAATCTGCGGATAAAACAAAAATATTTTCACTTTTCAGAATTACTTCTAAAAAATAGAAATCAAATCGATTGAAAATCGGGAGAAGTTCATTCACTCAGCGAGGCGCGAGTTAGTTGATAGGGCTAAAGGCCCATCGACTACCTCGGAACAAAGCTGATGGATAGAAATTCTTCCTATCTTCAGTCGATTTGCCAGATGGTTCCCCATATAGCAGACTTCGGCCGCATCGGATCCGGAGGATCCATGCGGTAAGGCGGTTCCGAATGTGGCGACTGATAATACACACTGAGGATACGGCCCGGCTCCAGCTCGACCGAAGCCGGATACCCGAGATCAATTCCATCCACATCATCCCGTAGGATAATCTCATTTTCCTTTTTCCAGGTAATCCCGTCTTCACTGATGCAGGCCCTTTCCCCATAGGGTTCGCGCCGGTACCCATAGGTGCAGAGAAGACGACCATCGGACAACGTCAGCAAATGCGGAGGAAAACCCCAGATTTCCGTTTTATGGGCTTCACTCCAGCTTCTTCCCTCATCATCGGAAGTGGCAAAATAGAAAAAGTTCTTATCGCCCTTGTCATCATAGGGAACTGAAGTTGCCCGCAGGCCTAAGATCACTCTTCCTGTCGGAAGTTGAGCCACATGCGGTTCCCCAAATCGTATTCCCGGAACATTCGAATCCTTGTCCACCACTCCTGATGGCTCGAAAACGGATCGTCTTTCCCATTTCAAATCTTTTTCCGAAGCGCTCCAGATATCGATATTCGGCCACGTCTCACGATAAGAAGCCACCAACACATCGCCACTCGCCAAATGAATACCACCATGAACAGAATCCGGACCACGACCCATCAAATTCCAGGTGGAGCCATTGTCTTCCGAAAGTAACGTCCAGCCACCATGCAGATCAGCTGCTTCCCGGTACTCGATTCCATTCACCTCCTGTTTCCATTTCTCCACAACCCAGGGTTCATAAGCAAACTCACCCATAGCAGAATAGGATTCATCTGTATGACACGTCGACCAGTCATGCATAATCAATCGGCCATCCCGCAACGTGGTGATCCCCTCTTCCCGATCATCCAGCAACGTATCGCGAACCACAATCGGTGAACTCCAGGTCTTTCCATTGTCACTTGAGCGAACGACCCAGATTGCACCCGAAGGTCCCATATGTTCATCCGTTCGACAGAAACTCACTAAGATGTCACCATTCTTGGCCTTGGTAACAGACGGCCAGGCACAGTATTCATGCCTGTTTCCGTAGATATGAAAATGCTCCATGTTTGGAGAAGAATTCGAGGGGTTACTCATAGTCACTTTGAAAGTTCCAAACGATCAAAGCCTCAGAGACAAAAGCTGTAAAGCGCCATCGCCCCTTTATTCAAAAAACAACTTATCTATCCACAGATTCAAAGACAATAGGTTATCCGCAGATTAGAAATGCCATTTACACAGATTAAACAGCCAAAGAAATCTTTTGCCACGAAGAGCACTGAGATTACGAAGGAACTCAAGTTGTCTCTCTTTTGATTCTCCTACTTCGCACCCTTCCTTTTATTATCCCCACACCGAATAATACCAAATGATACTAATCGCCGACACAAAGAGGATAAGCCAAGATGCTATAGAGATTTTAAATAGATTCTTATCTACAAAATCTGACTTATCAATTAATACCCGATAAAGCATACCAAAAATTATTACACTCAAAAGCCCAACCAAAAAAAGCCAGATTCTATACTTATCACCTAACAGATAAGCACCAATTACTCCCGCCAAAAAAGTAGCAAGCATCGGAGGACCATAAAGTATTAGAGAAGAACCTGTATCTTGTTTCATTTCAAAAAAATCTGCGTAAATGGTATTTCAAATCTGCGGATAAAACATTCAGAAGCCTCATCAAAAGATTCCTCCTTATCTGCGGACAAAACAAAACTCCTACCCTTTCAGCAACTTACCCTTTAACCGATACACCTGCGCTTTCCATTCAGAGCCCGATTCATTCTGCTTTTTCAGTAGCTCATAAGCCAAGCGCGCAAACTTTTTCATCGGTTGCGCGATGCGGGTAATCCCCAGACTGTCCATTCCGGGGAGGTCATCAATACAGGCAATCGCCACCTTCCCTTTTGGAATACCCCATTTCAGGAGAAGCTCACGCAAGGCGATCGCCAGCTCAGCCGTGGCGCAGATAACGCCTCTGGGCAGCTCTTTTCTTAGTCCCGACAGGGCAGACTCCAGTTCTCCATTCAACTGAAACGCAAACGGGATCTCCAGACACCTGCCACCGATCTTCTGAGTAAACACATCGGTTCGTTCTCTCACTGCTCTCAGGGAAACGTCAGAAAAAGTTAGATACAGGATTTTACTCTTCGGGATTCGCTTCGCCAGCATCCCACTGCAAAGACGAGACATACTCTCCCTGTTATCCAGCAGCAGCGCATCCGCACTTTCCGTCTCCACCTCTTCATCAAAAAAGACGACATTCATTCCCAGACCGCGGGCCCGATCAATCATCTCCAAATCGATCTCGAAGTTGTAAGGCCATACCACCAGGTTGCGAACCCCCTTGCGGAAAAACCGCTGAAGCAATCCCTCTTTCCGAAAAAGCCGCCCCCTCGAATCCTCCTTAAAAATAACCAATGAATCGTGCTTCTCCGCCTCTTCTTCAAAACAACTGTAGAACTCTCTGAAAAAAGGCGACTGTGCACTGGCTACCAAAGCAATCAGATCCATCGGAGCCGAGACGCCCACTGTATTGTAAGTGATTTGAGTCCCTCGTCCCTGAACCCGGGTCAACACACCCTGTTCTTCCAGCTCGGCCAAAGCGGATCGAATCGTTTTGCGCGAAACCTGAAACAACTCCGAAAGCTCTCTCTCCGTTGGAATGAAACTTCCATTTTGAAACGTCCCGGTTGCAATGTCCGATAAAAGCCGGTCTCGTATTTTCAAATATAAAGGAGAACTGTTCATTGGGTAGCTATTAGCCTTTCGGCAGAACCACCTAATGAAAAGACTAAAAATACGATTTGACAAGAATTGGTTCCCTAATAGGTTACCAATAAAATCGTAAACTCAAAATGACAAAAGCACTTACCGACTCACAAATCGCTCAATTCCATGGAAAAGGCTGCATTGACGCCTTGCCCGTTTTCAATGCTGCAGAACTGGAAGCCCTCAATCAAGGACTGGCTGAAGAATTGAAGCTACTCGAAGAAGGAGAAACCACCAAAGAGATCAGAGAATGGCACGAAGCCAGCCGTTTCCTTTACGACATCTGCATGAACGAAAAGATACTCGATTACGTCGAGTGCCTCCTCGGCCCGAACTTCTATCTTTGGGCTTCCAACTTTTTCATTAAGGAACCCCGCTCTCTCGAATCCGTTACCTGGCATCAGGATGCCTATTACTGGCCCCTCGATCCTCGCGCCTCTCTCACTGTCTGGCTCGCCTTCGATGATGTGGACAAAGAAAACGGTGCCATGGAAATCATTCCCGGATCCCACAAAGGAGGCATCTTTACGCATAACCGACTGGAAGGCGCCGGAGATTCTGTCCTCGATCTGGAATGCGACACCAGCGGCTTTGATCTGAGCACAGTTGAAAACATCAAGATGAAAGCCGGCGATATTTCCATTCACAGCGATCAATTGATTCACGGCTCTCCCGGAAACCCCTCCGATCGTCGCCGGGCCGGTCTTACTATTCGCTATTCCCCCACCAACGTGAAGTGCGACCTCTCGATCAATCCGAACTTCAAAGTCTACCAGGCCCGAGGAACAGACACCTACAACTACAACCCAAAAGCCGAAGTTCCCACCGAACAATACGGCCGACTCTATCGTCAGCACCTCAGTATTGAGGAAGCCGGTGAAGAAGCCGAAGCGAAAACCTGGAAGAAAAACTAATCTTTTAGACTATCCGCAGATTACGCAGATTTACACAGATTATTGTTTAGAAATGATAAAACTGTTTCCGAAGATACAGGCATAAACATTTCTGAAAAACAGAAATAAAAAAACTTCAGAATAGAAATAGGCTGTTTCCTTCAAATCTGCGTTAATCTGCGCAATCTGTGGATAAAAAAATAAAAATCCTGTGGATCCCTCCTAGTCTTCAAAGCGGCGGATACCGCAGGCCATGAAGCCGAGCTGTTCTTCCTTACGCATCTTCTCCGCTTTGGCCTCGGCCTCAGCGCGATTCTCTTCATTCGTGGCGCTGACCACCACATAGTCGTCGGCTCTGCGATAACGATGAATAAAGACCGGCCGGGAGTTTTGGGAATGATTCTCCTTTGAGCCATGAATCGTTCTCACATGGAAGAAAATCGCATCCCCTGCTTCCCCGATCACCGGGATTGATTTTTCCCAAGGCCATTCGTTCTCATCCAGACCCAGATGCGAAAACGTATCGACATGCTTGAGTTGACCCAGCTTATGAGAACCCGGAACCACATGGAGGGCACCGTTCACCAGATCCGTATCCACCACATAGGAAAGCATTGCCATCGGCCCCTCGTAGCGATGTTCAAAATACGCCGAATCCTGATGCAGATTCTTCGGATGCCCGCCAACCGGCTCTTTGTAAAGACACTGCCCTTCTCCGAAAATTTCGACATCGGGACCCAGCGCCGCTTTGACCAACTCCAGCGTCCTGGGATAAAAAGCCGAGTGAAAAAACGCGGCACTCGTCTGGTAATTAAACGCCAGAACCATGATCTGCTTATCCCGCGCAAACCCCTCCGGAGCCGGCAAGAAAAGCGTGCCATCCGGCGTCTTCCATCCCTCCGGAATTTTTTCTGCCTTATCCAGCAGTGAAATCGACTGCGCTGCAATCGCTTCGATGTCCTTCTGAATATCCACCACAAACGGCTTCATCAAACCACGAACCACCAGGCAGCCATGCTCTTTATAAATTTCGGCAGCAGACTGTGGATCAAAGGAGTCGGCAAAGACCTCAATGTCTTTCAGGGATACGGAACTGGAATCTGTCATCATAAGCAAAGGGGTTAACGAGAAATATTCTATCAAACCATTATCGATTTTCCATGACATATCCCGTTCAATTTGTGTAGTATTCCGTTCTATGCCCGATTTTCTCGAAGACCTCGTCATGGACAAAATGCCACTGTCCCTGCATCTGCGCATCTTTCGTCACGAGAAAATCCACATAGACGAAAACTGGAATGCCCAAAATGTGTACTCCAGTTTCTGGCGAATCTATCAGAACGACAAAAGCGGCTCTTCTCTCATTCTCGATTCCGGACGTTATCCACTGGCCGGGAAACAAATTCACCTGATTCCTCCCTGGATTCGTTTTTCCTGCGAAAACGATACCCCCATTGAGCATACCTACGCTCACTTTGAAATTATCGGATGGTCCCGCTCCCTCATTCAGCCCTTTTTCCATCAGCCCATCTCCCTGCAACCCGACGTAACCCTCGACCAACTCGCCCATAACTGGACGCAAACGCTCACTCCCAGAGAAACACTGAACCCCACATCCGTTCTTTGCAGTAAATCGCTCATTCATCTGACCCTTTTCAAAATTCTCTCCGGCTTTGATACAACCCAGCTCAATGAACTCTCCCGGCGACTCACCGCAGAACCGAGACTTGCCCCAGCCGTGGAATCCATTGAAAACAGATTTCACCTGAAACTTAACAATCAACACCTGGCAAAAGCCTGTCACCTCAGCGAAGACTATTTTATTCGACTCTTTAAAAAAACCTATGGCATCACTCCCAATAATTACCTCCTCGAGAGACGTCTGGAAAAAGCCTCTCAACGACTGATTTTTTCCAATGAAAACATCGACCTTATCGCGGAACAATGTGGCTTTACCGACCGTTACTATTTCACCCGAATGTTCACCCGGCAAATGGGCCTTCCTCCCGCCACCTATCGCCGCACCCAACAACTCCAAGGCTGAAAGCAACCTGAAGTTTTTTGGCTCACGCAAAGACGCAGAGACGCGAAGGTTTGGAAACTTTAATTCTCTTTCTTCGTACCCTTCATGGTTAACCATTCTTTTCCTTCATTAAAAATCTCCCAAATCTTGTTAATCCTGTCTAAAACCCCTCAATCCAATAAACCTTAATTCTTCCAATCATCTGATCTCTTATTCAAATGTTCTTCCTGTATCTAAAAGTGTCTTACATTTTTAAAACTCACGCTA
Source organism: Opitutaceae bacterium (assembly GCA_028280955.1). Classification (GTDB taxonomy): domain Bacteria; phylum Verrucomicrobiota; class Verrucomicrobiia; order Opitutales; family Opitutaceae; genus NORP342. Next base: position 520 of record JANQKU010000182.1, on the reverse strand, counting down.
AGACGCAGAGGCGCCAAGATTTCTTACCTCCAACTTCTTTGCGTCTTAGGGTCTTGAGTGAAACGGGCGTGAAAACCTATTACTCCAAAAAGAGAAATCCTGTTAATCCTGTCTAAAAATTCACACATAACCTTTTAAAAAAATCTGCGTAAATGGTATTTCTAATCTGCGGATAAACAAACCACTCTCCCCTCAATCCCTTTCTTATGAGCAAACTAAACCTGAACGGTAGATGGACCTTAAAGCAACATGGCACGGATGACACCATCCCGGCCACAGTTCCCGGATGTGTGCACACAGACCTCCTGGCCAATAAAAAAATCGCCGATCCTTACTTTCAGGATAACGAAGCCATTTCACAATGGATCGGGGAAACCGACTGGATCTATCAGAAAACTTTTCGGGTAACCCCAAACTTCCTCCAACACACCGTCATCCGCCTGCAATGCGCAGGCCACGATACCCTGGCAACGATCAAGCTGAATGATCACCTCATCGGCCAAACCGACAACATGTTTCG
>JANQKU010000172.1 GCA_028280955.1 Opitutaceae bacterium | reverse complement strand
AAGCTCGAACTGCAAACTTTATCCCTTTACTCCGGGCAACGTTTCTTCCTATCAGGATTTTGAAAAAGGAGAGCCTTCCCTTTTAGGTGACAACAGACTGCTCGATGGGCCGAAAATCCGGGCCATCGCGGACAATTTTACAGCTCAAGAAATTGATGGCTTGGCTTTCTACAATTTCTACACCTTTGACTTTGGTCACTACTATCCCGAATTGCACACTTGGGTGAACCCAGAAAAATCCAAAGAACTGAGTCGCCATTACCTGAACTGCCGTCGCTTGATCTATCATGCAACCGAAAGAGATTCGTATGATCTGGGCATTGCATTCGAACACTTTACTCTTAAAACTCTCGAAGAAGAAATTCAGCTGCCTTTCCGTTTTTCAACTAACCTTTCAGAAAAGCAATCGACTCTGCGGTGTGCCTTTATCGGCATGGAGTCTGACGACGAAATCGAAGTAAGAATCAATGATACCATCATCAATTCAACACGTTTGAAAAAAAGCAGCAAAGGAACTGAAACGATCATCTGGGAAAGTAATGTAAATTCACCACCCTTAAAAATAGGTGAAAATACCTTACAGCTAAAATTAGTAAAAATGGATCATCAGCGAACCGTACCGATCAAAGTCGGCGAGTTCGAAATCTTTGTCGATGATCGTTCCTGAGCTCTAATCTATCCTCCTAAAATCCAAAACTCACAACGTTCAATGAAATATCGAGGAGAATGAATATAAAAACTTCAAAAAATAAACAGTGCTCCTTTCGTTGTAGCCGTAACAAATGGCAGTTCCGAAGTGATGGACCCACAGACTTTACAGAGGCAGGGTTAGCCATCACTATCGACGAAGAAAATTATGACTGTCTCCAGAACATAGTGGATGAAAAAGAGGATGGTCCTGAAGAAGACATCCATGGAACGTATCGAGCATATCAACGGGAAAGTTTTATCTCCGATAAAGATATTCAATGTAAAACAACCTTCAGAGTATATAGCGAAAATTCTTTTCTCTTAATAGACATACTTTTGACCAATAAAGGCAAAACAACCAGAACCTTGGGCCAATGCAAATTCCTTGGACCTTGTGGAACAAAAGTGGATACAGGCCAACAAACCTCAAACATAAAGATCCTCTGTCAAAGCGGCTGGTGCATCGAAAACAAAATCATTGAAACGGATCCAGGCAGTGGGAATTGTCTCAGCAAAACCATTGGGCTCCTTTTCCTTCCACAAACCCATTCAGCCCTTAACTGCAGTTTTTTGACTTTCGACCGGGCAAACACAGAAATAGCATTTTCCTGGGAAAAAAATGGCCTAACAGTCGGTGCCTACTGTGATTTTGATGGGTATGAGCTATCCGCAGGCAAATCTGTCTGCTCCGAGACATTCCATCTCGAATGGCAGGATGATCCCCTCTCCTCGCTGGAAAACTGGGCCGATAAAGTAAACAAACAATATCAACCGAACTTCCAAGCAAAGCCTTCTATCGGATGGGTCGGCGGATGGCAATGGAGAGATTGGATACAGCAGGAAACCTATGAAGAAATCGTACTGGGAAATCTTAAGGCGATCGAAAATAAGTTTTCTGGATTCGGTCTTAAAAATATCTGGATCAGTATTGGAAACCTCAAAGACCTCATGCCCTCAAATTGGCTTGAGGAAAATACAGAACTCTTTCCCCTGGGATGGAAACATACCATTAAACGTATCTATGAACACAACCTAAGACCGGGCTTCTGGGTCGCTCCATTCTGGATTCCAGACAAATTATGTGACTCCATCAAAGAGCATAAGGATAACCTCCTGAAGAAAGACGGCGAATATGTCAGATTCGATGCTCGCTGGGGATGGAGCAAAGAATCACTGAGTCTTCCGGTTGAAGAAAGACCTGGATTTTATAGCCTCGACGGAAGCCACCCGCACACCAAGCAATTTCTCAAGAATGTTTTTTCTGCTTATAATGAGCTCGGCATAAAGTACTACATGATCGATTTTCTGTATTCCGGTTCAGGCTCCACTCCAGGTGAGTTCATCTATGATGAATACCATGACAAAACGAAAATTAAAGGGCCTGAAGTCTACCGGGAAGCATTGAAAAGTATCCGAGAGGCAGCCGGTAAAGATACCTATCTTCTCGCTTCCACCGGCCCGACTTTCCAGAATATTGGATGTGTGGATGCGGTCAGGGCTGGTCCCGATTTTGGAGAGGGCCGCCCCTTGATAGAAAGATTCAGTGAATACCCGGCAACCTACAAAATCACGAACCTGAACATGCTCAAGCATGCCGTCATTAATTTCGCCACAACCTATTTTACCAATAGAAAGCTCTACCACAATGATATCTTCAACGTCCTCACAGTCGACAAACCGGTCCCGTTAAATGAGGCACAAATAGCAGCCAGTATGCTAGCTTTATCCGGTGCGCCTGTCATGCTGGGTGATGATATTGCCTCCATTAATGACGACAGACTATCCATTATCAAAAAATGCCTTCCTCCCCATGCGGGAACAGCCAGACCAGTCGATCTGTTCACCTCTTCTCAACCAGTCTATCATTGCACTTTTAACCTCTCCGTAAAAAAAGACTGGGACAGTTGGAACATCATCGGGATTCTCAATCTTGATGATAAAACAAAAACAAAGGCTATTGATTTCAAGGCACTCGGCCTGGCGGAAAACAATAAATATACAGTTTACGATTTCTGGAATGAACAATACTTGGGCGCATATGAAAAATCGTTTTCCAGTGAAATACCTCCCTATAGCATAAAACTGTATCGTATCGGAAAATCCAGGAAACATCCGTGGGTATTGTCGACTGATATGCATATAACCCAGGGAGGAGTTGAAATGGATCAGCTTCAATGGGATGAAAAGCATAAACAGCTCAGAGGTCTGTGCAAAAGGCCAAAAAACGAAAAAGGGAATCTTATCATTCATCTACCAATTGGCTGGAGACCTCTCGATTATAGAGGTGTTCACCTGGCTAAGAATCCCCATTTTGGTGATTGTATTTTAACAAAGCCCATCCATTTCACCCAAAAAACGGTTATATGGTCTATTTCCTTTGCCTATGATAGGCCAGACAAGAGTGATACCCACATATTTAAGGGAGATGAAAGAGAAGTTTTTGCAAAAGAGAAAGAATAAGTAACCCTTCTGTAATTTATAATCTGTCCGCCGACAAGGTCGGCATTATCCAAGAACTTCGGGCGGAATAAACAAGATCCACAAAATGTATAAGGCCTTTGCGCCTTAGGGCTTTGCCTTGATTCCAAACGTTCGCAGAGCAAACTAAAATCGTCATTCCGCCGGTTTCAACGATTGATAACTGATTTCCCTCCGAGAAACGCCCAGGAAATTTTCCAGATTGTTTCGATAGACCTTTTCTAAGAAACGGCTATCCATCCCCAGTTCTGCGTAAATCTGGTTATCCCTTTCCATCCATTCTCTGACCCAACTGACGTTATAATCATTCACACTGCAGTCTGTGCCAAAAATAATATTGTTCTGCACATCATACCCAACAGTCAACAGCTTGGTCAGCAAATCCTTACGATAGATAGGGGGCGTTCCTGGCGTAAGATCAATAAACATCTCCGAGCATTCAGATAGAGTGGTATAGGCATTGAGAAATTTCCCATATACTGCGATACATTCGTCATGCCAGGGCCAGGCCGCATGAGCCAGAGAAAACCGGAGATTCTTGATCTCGAGCAAGCATTCCCAATTGGCTGGTCGGTTATATTTTGCCGAATCTCGCCCATCCCACAATATCCCGGAATGGAAGAGGATTGGCTTACCCATTTCAGCGATCTGTCCCATGATTTCCATGACATCGGACTCTTTCGGATAATAGGTGTCGCATACTATTTTAAACCCTGTCACACCAGCCCTACAGGCTCTCTCAACCTGCTGATCAGCATTCTGCTCGAGAGGATCAATCCAGAAAAAAGGATACAAATCTTCATCCCCCTCCGTCCATTCAAATAAATTTTCCAACCTTTGCTCAAAATCCATTTGATGAGAAGGTTCTCCTTCCGGAACCGAAGGACCAATGGAAATAAGCAATCCTCCTTGTAAATTCGATTCCCTCAATCTTGCCAGAAAGGCTTCTCTCTTAACCTCCCCCGGTCTTATGTGGATATGCCCATCAAACATATTTTCTCATTTATGAAAACCGATTACCAATCGGCCACCCCTGTCTTCACTCTTCCATATTCCCCGGCTGATGTCGATGAGCCAAAGCTCTGTCGTAATAATCATCCCAGATTTCAATTTCGAACTCCTTGATCACATCCTCAATTGTGAATTCATCCGTTTCAGAGGAAATGAGGACGCTGCCCAGATCACCTGGATCCATCATAGTCACCTTCGGGCCATACTTTGCCTTCATCTGGCTCAACCGATCCCAATTATAGTCCAGATGAACCACCTTACAATCGAGGTTTACCGTCGCCGTAACGTAACCGAAGTAATTAGTGGTTGAGGCAAGGATTTCCCCGACCGGAGAGAGAATAGAGCTGGCATTCTTCCGGGCAATCGAACCCACAAAATGCGCTCGGCAGGAATAAGCCCAGTAGCGCTGCATCAGCCCACCATGATACATCGAGGAAAAGAGAATCAAATCGGGCTTTGCCGCTTTATACTTCAGACGTAACTCATCGAAATTCAAGTCAAAGCAAATCGCCAACGCGACACGGCCAAAATCACATTCAAAAATCGGCGCCTCCTTACCACAGAGGATACCAAACTCTGTCGTCTCCTCGATCACCACATGGTTTTTGTTATAAATTCCGGTTACTTCACCATTGCGATCAATTAACTGAGTAGAGTTACGCCATGTCCCATCTGTTACTTCTCTCGCCGCGGAATACGCAATATAGCATCGATGTTTCTTGGCCACATCCGCAAAAAGATCACGCATCTTATTTGCCCGAAAACGATAATACTCTCTTCTCTCATCTAGGGTATGCCCTAAATAACGATCACAGGCTTCCGGCACTACAATCACATCCGGCTTATCCGGCAGTACTTCATCCAATCGATTTTGCCAATGGGCCATCATCATCTCGAGGGCCTCTTCGTTATTCTTTGGCTTTTCGTCCAAAATGGAAGCGCCAATCGTGCTGATTTTTACGTAATTTGCCATATGATAAAATCCTCTTTAATCAGTATATCTATTCACTGATTTATTTTGCCAAAAGGGTCAATCGTATTGCCGAAAGCATCTGGTAGAAACCTCTATGATTCGTGAAAATCACTCGACTGGTAGAGTTTCCAGGTATAGCTCGCTAGAAATGCCATGATAATCAGGTTAAAAAAAGACTGGGTTATCGTCCACAGCAGAAATGCCAAAATCCCAATTGTCATAAAACTGATGATACAAGTCAGCTTTACCCGTGAAGGGCCCAGCAAAGAAAGTAATATCTGACCTCCGTCCATGGGAAGAATTGGCATTAAATTGATAATCGACCAGAAAATATTGATAAAAATAATGACGCGAACGAAGTAAGCTGTCGTCCCCCAGGCATACGAAGATTCTATTGCTTCCGCAGGGAGAAATCTTACGAGAAAGAGAAACAGAACTGCTAAGGCTATACTCGCTCCCGGACCTGCCGCTGTCATCAGGATACGAGATTTTCGCGTAAAGGAAGCTCCATCAAATTGGGCAAGACCACCCATACCATGGAGAGAAATTTGCACCCGCGGAGCGCCGAGCTTCAACCCAGCAAAAGCATGACCCAATTCGTGAATCAAAATCGAGATAAACGCCGCTAACATGAAAACCATAACGCGCTGCCAATCCTCTGGCGATTGTGCACGAAAAGCGCCTCCAAGAAAAGCGGCTAATAACCAGAACATCCAGTGAATGGAAACAGGAATTTTAAAAAGCGAAAATCGTATCATATCGAAAGATCAGAGCATTCAGTGTCCGGTGATAAAGTCGAGAACGACCTACCCCAGTGTTTCTTTCTGATATTTACTCGGTGTCATGCCCGTGAATTTTTTGAAAACCGTCGCAAAGTACTGCGTCGTCGAAAAATTGAGATGAAAGGCCACATCCGTCACACTCTTCGAGCGATCGGATAAGAGCCACTTCGCCTGCTGGATACGTTCCCGATTGAGGAAATCGATCGGTGAGGAACCCTTGTAACGCCGAAAAAGGGTGATAAATCGATTATAGCTGAAACCCGCCATCTTCGCCATATCCGAAACACTTTCAAAAAAAGTCACATCCTCTTTCACTCTGGCAATCACCTGTTCGAACCGAAAATCCTTCGTCTTCTGATAACCTCTTGCTGCACAATCACAAACCTCGAGGATAAATTGATGCAGAGCACTGCGAAGACGCATCTGTGAAAGAGGACCGGGGGTTTCAATCGCCGTCAACATCTGTTCAAAATAATCCACGATACGGGAATTCCCGGGAAAGTGCCTTGGAGCTGTCAGCAATCTCTCCCGGATCAAGTTGTAATGTTCTCTCGTTACGCCAGGCAATTTTTTGGAGGAAGTTAAACCAAACGTTATCCAGTAGAGATCACAAACGTCATGGATATCATCCGCTCCTCCATGAGCCTCTCCAGGATGCACGATGACCAACTCCCCCGCTTCTACCTCGTAAACACCCCCTCTTTCATTCTCAGCCCACCAATGCAACCGGCCCTTTTTCAAATAGCAGATTTCGATGCAATCATCATGGGCATGAGTCCCTAGCCCAACATGAGCTCGCGAACAAATAACATGGCCAATCCGACGGATTTCTTCCAAGCCAAGTTCTCTTCCGGTATAGTCGCGCCTTTGTTCCACAGGGATAGCCATGTTCAAAATTCTACCGCCTTAAATGTCGGACGCAAATCATTCTTATTTTTTATAAGATGGATACCATGACCGTATTCAACCCAATTTTTAGACTCTCGGAGGCAGATATTAACAAAGCGCTCAGCCAGGGATTCCTCGTTATTGCTGGTGTCTGCCCTGAAGACGAATTAACCAGATTACGAGGAGATTACGATCGACTCTTTGCCGAAAAAAGGGGCAAAGAAAAAGGCTTCTACCACGATTTAGCCGGAACCGACAAAGAGGGAGAACGTCCTACTCTCCCTCATGTCCTTGCTCCGGATGAACATATCCCATGGGTAAAAAAATCCCGTTTTGTTCAAAATTGTGAAGATATCGCGCGACAAGTCTTGCAAAAAGACGAACCAGCCGTTTTCCGAAACAGTCATGCCATCTTGAAACCCGCCAGGTATGGCAGTCCCACCCCATGGCATCAGGACAAGGCCTATTGGGGTTATGGAAGTAAACGCCAAGAAATCAATTTCTGGATGCCTCTGGAAGATGCTTCAGAGGAAAGTGGCTGTCTCTGGTATATTCCCAGCGCCCATGAAATCGAAGGCCAGGACGGATTTGATGTCTTGGAACACCAACCCATCAACAAGGATCCATTGATGAATGGCCTGGAGCTATCCTCTAAAGGAAGATCCGCTGTTAATTTCGACCATGCTGTTCCCGCTGAAACACCGGCCGGAGGTGTCGTTATCCATTTCCCTCATACACTGCACTACGCAGGGCCCAATAAAACAAACCTGGATCGAAAAGCCTTTATTATTGACTGTGGTTACCCGGAAATGCCCATCCATGAGGCAAAAGAATACCCATGGTCACTCCAACAAAAAAACCTCAAAGTAGAAATGGAGCGTAAAACCACTAAGAAAAATCTGAAAAATTAAGAGTAGAAAACAAAATGAATTTACCTAACCAAACCATTCAACTCTCCGATGCAGATATCAACAAAGCTCTCGACCAGGGATTTTTAGTCATCCCCGATGTCTGTCCAAAAGACGAATTAACCAGACTCCAAAACGATTACGATCGCATCTTCGCTGAGCAACGGGGCAAAGACGAAGGTCGCTACTTCGACCTCGGTGGAACCGATGAAGACAGCAAGCAGCGCAATCTTCCTCAAATTCTCAGCCCCATCGATTACATCCCCTGGCTCAAAGAGTCTCAATACGTCCGCAACTGTGAGGCCATTGCCCAACAAGTTTTACAAAAAGAGGAACCGTCAGTTCTCAGCGCAAGCCATGCCATTCTAAAACCAGGCCAACATGGCAGCACCACCCCCTGGCATCAAGATAAAGCTTATTGGGGCTATGGAACAACACCACAAAGAGTAAACTTCTGGATGCCTCTGGAAAATGCTTCCGTTGAAGGTGGTTGCCTCTGGTATATTCCCAGCGCTTGTGACATCAAAGGCCAGGATGGATTTGATGTGCTGGAGCATCAACCCATTAACAACGATCCACGTATCCATGGACTGGAATTAACTGAAAAAGGAGCCTCTGCGGTCCATCTCGAAGAGGCCGTTCCCGCCGAAACTCCAGCCGGAGGTGTCGTCATCCATTTCCCCTATACCCTACACTATGCCGGTCCCAATAAAACGGATATCGACCGCAGAGCCTTTATCATTTCCTGCGGATATCCCGACATCCCCATCCATGAAGTGAAACAATATCCCTGGCAGCTCCGCCAAAAAACGCTCCGAATGGAACGGGCCACGAAAAATCTTTCTGACCAGTCAAGATGACATCAAAAGACATTCTTCAAAAAGCTATTCGGAGAGAACGGCCAGAACGCCTTCCCGTTATCATGGATAGTCTTGGCATAAGCGATGCCATTCGCATTTCAGTAAAAGAAGCTGCCAGCTTCACCCCAAGTAGAAAAGGTGAAGATGAATGGGGATGCCTCTGGAAACAGACAGACGTGCCCAACATGGGACAAGTCGTCGAGCACCCCTTAGAAAATATAAGAAATCTGGCAAAAACTTCGATCCCCAACTATGCAGACGACAGTCGTTACACCGAAGTCAAAGATATCTTAAAGACCGCTAACGACGAAAACAAATATGTGATCTGTGGTATTTTCATGGTCCTCTTCGAACGCATGCATTCTCTCCATGGCTTTGAAAATACCCTCATAGATCTCTACACAGATCGTCCCGCAATGGAGGATCTGGCAGACT
>JANQKU010000135.1 GCA_028280955.1 Opitutaceae bacterium | reverse complement strand
GCGAAACGATTTTTGGACATGAACCACCAATTTAGAAAAACTTTCCTCACTCCTGATCTCCACCCGCAGAGGCACTGTATTGATGAAAAGCCCCACCATGCTCTCTACTCCGTCAAGCTCCGCCGGACGCCCGGAAATCACATTGCCAAAAATCACATCGTCACTATTACAATAGCGCTGCAACAAGATTCCCCAGATTGCTTGTGTCATACTGTTAGCGGTCGCTCGCAATCTGCGAGCCAAGTAAAGGACACCAGAACTTAACTCCTCAGAAAGTGGCAATCGATAACTTCCCCTTTTATAGGACCCTTCGGGCAGCAAAGACGGTTCAGCAAAAGGAAGACGTGTAGCCTGATTAAAACCAGCCAAATACTCTTTCCAGTAACTCTGAGTTGAAACATTTTCCTGATTCCCCAACCAATCCAGATAATCACTATAGGAAGAAATTGAGTCCAACTGAACCTTCTCACTCGAGCAGAATCCACTGTAGACCTTCAAAAAATCCTTCATCACCAGACTAACACACCATCCATCCATGATCATGTGATGGTTGCTGACCAAAAGATAACTTTCCCTTTCCCCACAATCAATCAATCGAAACCGAATCGGACTGGACTTAGTTAAATCAAAACCCAGCTGCCGATCCTCCGCCAAAATCTCTTCCATGCGCTCAAGACGCTGGGGTTCTTCTATAACTCCCCAATTCTCATACCAAAAGAAGTCAATACCTGTACCCAGAAAAACCTGTAAAGGTCGATCACCAATCCCAACAACAAAACGACCCCTCAAAGCTTGATGATGCTTGATCACTTCCAAGAGAGCTTCTTGAAAAAGCTTTTTACTTGGACTTCCCTCCAAAGTTAAAAGCAGCTGCACCACATACGCTCCATTCTTAGGATCTTCTAACTGGTGAAAAAGCATGCCGGACTGCATCGGCGTCAACTCATGAATACTTTCCAGATGCTCGACGCCTACACCCAACTCTTTGACCAATCTATCTAGTTCCCCCAAGTCCAGCCACGAAGCCCCAAAATCACTTGGGCTCTTTACCGTTTCCTTCACACTACAACAATGATTGATAACCTCATGTAAGCTTTCTTCCAACAAACAGACAAATCCAGAGAGATGTTCCTTCTCATAGCGCGTCGTATCATACGAAATGGTAAAACCAAGACGGGATCCGACCACCATCCCATTGAGGTCTAAAGCATACTGTAAACGGTTTCTATCGCTAATATTACTCCCCGATCCATAGACAGACCCGCTCAAACCACTGCGAGACATGTCCGAATCGAATGAACCCAAATAATTAAACGAAATCTGCGGACGAACCTTTAGCTCTTTGATAGCTTCTCCCAGTCCAGAAACATAGCGTAAAATCCCATACCCAAGTCCATTGTATGGCACACGGCGTAAACGCTCCTTTACCTCACGTATCCTTACATCCAAATCGATCTTTGGCGATGTCTCCAGCACAAACGGATACTGATTGGTAAACCAGCCAACCGTACGCGTCACATCCACTCCAGAAACAACCTCTTCTCGTCCATGTGATTCCAAGTTCAGTAAAACACTCCCCTGCCCTAACCACTTTCCCAATGCCAGTTCCAACGCCGTCAACAAAAGATCATTGACCTCCGTAGCGTAAGCTTCCGAGGCTTTCTTCAGCAGAGCATCGGTCGAAGCTTCATCCAAACGAAAGTTCATATTCCCTCGATCTGCCGCCAAACCACTCGCTTCTTCATTTCCAGCTGGCAGTAAAAGGTTAGTTCTAGAGCAAATGCCCTTCCAATAGGCCAATTCACGTAAAACCCCTTCCGATTCACCATATGCCTGCAAGCTTTTCATCCAATGGCCAAAAGAATGTGTCTTTAGAGGAAGCTCCGCTTCTTGGCCTCTACTTAACGCCTCATAAGACAAACCTAGATCTTCAAAAAGGATGCGCCAAGAGACTCCATCTATACAAAGATGATGGATCGCAAGTAAAAGATGATCACCATCGTCTGTTCGAAATAAACCTGCGACAGCTAAAGGCCCCTTTTTCAAATCAAAGCTACTTTGCAGATAGTTAGCTGCTTCGGTTATGAAATGAGCCGAATCAGCTTCTCGTCTAAAATCAAAGGTTTCCAAAGCAAACTCACCATCACCCACTGGTAGATAAGAAAGCGTACGTTCATCCTCACTTACGACCAAACGAAGTGAATCATGATGAGCCCATAACAATCCAAGCGACTGTTCTAATATTGTTTCATCTAGACGTTCTTTACTCTGCAACATCACCGATTGATTCCAATGGTGTCTATCTACTAAATCTTCTTGCATGAACCACTCCATCATCGGAGAAATTCTAACGACACCGCTGACCTCTGACTGATCGATCCGCATCGACAATTCTCCCACCATCGGAGCAAGAGAACGAATACTTGAATGAGAGAAAACATCCGACACCTTCAGATCATATCCATGCCCTCGCATCTTCGAGATAATCTGGATCGCTTTTATCGAATCTCCGCCTAATTCAAAATAATCCTCTTCGATACCGATACGATCTACGCCCAGAACGTCCTGCCAAATCTCTACCAAAATCTCTTCGACTTCATTGCGTGGCGATACGTATTCTACAATCAATGACAACTTACTATCCGGCTCTGGTAATGCCTTGCGATCCACCTTGCCATTACCCGTCAAGGGAATCGACTCTAGGGGCACAAAATATGACGGAACCATGTAGTCGGGTAATGTTCGACTTAAGCCAGAACGTAACGTTAAGACATCCAAAATTTCCTCACCTACATAATAGGCCACGAGTGACTGACCATCAGCCAAATCCTGAGCAATCACAACTGTTTCTCGCACGCCATTTATGCGAAGCAAAGCCGCCTCGATTTCACCGAGTTCGATGCGAAAACCTCTAATCTTCACCTGATGGTCTATACGACCCAAATACTCAATATTGCCATCGGGCAACCAGCGGGCCAAATCACCTGTACGATACATTCGCTCGCCAGGATCGAAAGGGTTCTGCACAAATTTATCGACAGTCAACTCCTCACGATTCAAATACCCGCGAGCCAACTGCACACCTCCTATACATAACTCACCACTGATCCCTACGGGAACCGGGACTTCGTGAGAACCCAAAATATATAACTGTGTATTGGATACCGGCTTGCCGATGGGGGCATAATCTTCATTTTCACCCACTGCGTAAAAACTCACGTCAATGCTCGCTTCTGTCGGCCCATAGAGATTGTGCAACTCGACAGTCCCTCCCAACTTTTCAAAAAAACGATTGCATTGATCTGTCGTCAAAGCTTCTCCGCTACAGATCACTCGCTTGAGATCAGGATAGATCTTTCCTGCGGGGAGCCACTGCAAATACGCCGAAAGCATGGATGGCACGAAGTGCATCGTGCTAATCCCATAAGAATCGATCGCTTGATCAATCACCGCAGGATCTTTTTCTCCATCGGGCTCCAGAAAACATAAACGGGCTCCACTCACTCCCGGTAATAACAGTTCCCACACAGACACATCAAAAGTATAAGTCGTTTTTTGTAAAATAACGTCCTGACATCCGATCCCATACATGTCCTGCATCCACAAAAGCCGATTGACCAAACCCTTGTGCTCACACATCACTCCCTTAGACTTGCCCGTGGAACCAGAGGTATAAATCACATAGGCCAAGTCATTTGATTTCCCCATAATTTCGGGATTGACCACGGAATAATCCTTACAGAGAGCCGTATCTTCCAAATCGATCACATCGCCCTCAAAGGCAAGCACTCCCTTATAACGACCTTGGGTTAGGACTACGTTCACCTGAGCATCCTTGAGCATATAACTTATTCGCTGCACAGGATAACTCGGATCGATTGGCAGGTAGGCTCCTCCGGCTTTCAAAACACCCAAGATCCCTACAATCATCTCTAAAGAACGATCCAAACATAGGCCAACTAAGACATCAGATCCCACCGAATGCTCTTCTCTTAGTTTCCACGCTAACCGATTGGCGCGAATGTTTAGTTCTCCATACGTTAAAGATTCATCACCAAACACTACCGCTACCGCATCTGGTGTTTTCTCTACCTGAGCTTCAATCAACTCGTGAAGACATTGATCACTGGGGTAGTCCACTGCAGTATCATTAAACCCATGCAACAACTGCTCCTTTTCTGATTCGCCTAAAATATCAATCTGGGATACATTTACCTTTGGGTCTAAGATAACCGCTTCAATCACTCGTTTAAAGTGATCAGCCAAGCGGGCAATTGTCTCTTTCTTATAAAGACTCGTAGCGTATGAAAAACTAAAATGAAGCTCTTTCTCCGACTCCAACGCAGTCAAAGTTATATCAAACTTTTCTGTTGCATTTTCCCACTCAAAGGGCCGAATCGGACCCAAGCCACCAACCTTTGTTTGACTATCGAAATTCTGTAAGACAAACAAGGTATCGAACAACGGGTTACGGCTGGTATCTCGTCCCAGGTCCAATTCATCTATCAACTCCTCTAAAGGATACTGCTGGTTTTCAAACGCTTCCAGACACAGCGACTTGATCTCATCCAGGTAATCCGCAAAACACTTTCCGCCTTTGGGTCGGCTGCGCATCGCTATAGTATTCACAAACATACCCAATACCTCTTCCAAGTCCGGATGATCCCTGCCCGCTATCGCATTGCCTATCACTATATCATCTTGACCACTATAGCGAGAGAGCAATACACCGTAGCTCGCCAGCAATACCATATACAAAGTCACCCCTTGGTCACCACAGTAGGTTCTTAACTCTGACGACACAGAGTCGTCCAATCCGGTTTCATACTTCTCCCCCTTAAACTCACGTATCCGAGGACGAACAAAGTCGACCGGAAGAGTCATCACAGGAATTTCATCTTCGAATAAACCTCTCCAATACTCGCCCTGCAGATCCAACAACTTTCGACCTTCCCCCTCTTGCTGCCAAACGGCATAGTCCTTATAATGCAACGCCAAGGGTTGCAAACATTCACCTTCGAAAAAACGAGCAAAATCCCTGATTAGAATACTATTTGAAATCCCATCAGAAATAATATGATGCATGTCAGTCAAAAGTAACATCTCCCCATCCGTCTTGCGCAAAACTTTCACACGCAAAAGAGGAGCTTTACTCAAATCGAAGGGCCTAACGAAATCGCATACTTTCTCTTCTACCTCATCATCGTTCACCTTTTCACATTCCACTTCGAACGAGACACTCTCCTTAATACGCTGGATCAAGGCGCTATCCACTATATCGAAAGAAGTTCGCAATGACTCATGACGCGCTATCACTGCAGTAAGCGCATTTTGTATTCGTTCGATATCAATCCCGGCGTCAAATACGTAAGCCCCAGGCATGTTGTAAACTATTCCATCAACATCTAGTTGCTGTAATGCATACAAACGCCTCTGCTGAGAACTCACAGGATAGTATTCGCGGCACTCAGCCGCAACGAGTGAAGGCATTTTAAATGCGCCGAAAAACTCTAATATTTCTAACTTTCTCTCTTTTAGAACCATCCTCACTTCATCCGAAACAACTCCTTCAGGAGCTTCACAAAACAGGTCTAATCCTTCGTGAGAGAGAAAAATCTTTTGATTACTCAAATACGAAATGAAATCTCTGATTTCCATTTTTTTCATAAACGCATATTCTTTAAAAAAATCACCTTTTCACTTAAGTAAATAGATCTTACGCAAACACTGTCTTTCACATGAAACAGCAACTCAGCTACCAAAACTAAAAGGCTTCAAATGAGATATTGTCCTTAATTTATAAATACTAAAATTTCCATCGACAATAACCCTCCCCAACTACCTAGAAGGCATAATCAATAAAAAGACCTCTCTTATACAAAATATTTCAGGTCCAATAGGATTCAACGTGGCCCGGTAACAACACAAGCCACCGGTATTCAAGACAGACAGTCTTTCTCCTCTCTCCTCTAGCTCAATAATAGCGTTATGCAGAATACTTTCAGAGTTATCCCTTTCAAATTTTTGATGGAATTCTCAATTTAGAATTACCCTTCCCTCTGGCGATCCTATGGATGCCTCGCTCAACATGGTCAAAATTCACACGTGGCCTGTCCCTCAGGCGAACCCGTTCACATTCAACAACTGAAAATCTGATTCTTCCACTTTTATATTTTTTCCTTTTTGAGAGCCTTATGCTCCCCAGCCAGAACCAATTCTCTTTGCGTAATCCGGTGAAAATCTTCTATTAAAAGGGCAATTGAAGCTATAGTTGTGGCTTCGAAAAAATCCTTCATCGAGAGATTAACCTCCAGCCCTCTTTTGACCTTCGAAAGAACCTTCATCGCTTTCAGCGAATGTCCCCCTAGATCAAAGAAATCATCGTTGACACCCACTTTTTCGATTCCGAGGACATCCTGCCAAATTTCAACAAGTGCCTGCTCTACCTTATT
>JANQKU010000030.1 GCA_028280955.1 Opitutaceae bacterium | reverse complement strand
AGAACCTTCTTTTGAGGGGCAGAGGAGTTGTCCAAAAATATGGGTGCCTTTTAAGATGGCTGCATGTTCCGGAGTGACTTGGTCAGAAAAAACGTGATTTGGCGTTATGATGAGCCCTAGATCATAGCCCAAATCTGCAGCTACTTTGAAGTTTCGAAACTTCTGATCCCAGACTGCTTCGGGCATGTTATAGAGTTGATGTTTTTTGTGATAGAGATCGTAAAGGTCGATAGTATCAAACCAGTCAGAAAAACGATTGTAGCCCCAGAATTTTGCTTCGTCCAGAAGAGCCCGCATTTCATTCGGTCCAGCAACTTCATAAGTGTTTCCAAAGTGAGAAGGACAGTAGAGTTCACGAACTCTTAAGGGCTTTTTCATAAGGTAGGGTTTCTTACATCATCGGGGATAAATTGAATTGCGAACTTTTTGTTGGGTTCACTCGTCATTTTTTCGCTATCGGATCAAAATAGGTAGAGGTTCATTTGCTGGAAAATATGATGATTGACAGGCGGGCAGAACTTGGTGCGATAATCGGAAATAATACCTCCCCACTAAATCCCCAGCCCCACTTATTGTATCAGCCCAGTGTGTGAATGTACCCTTTGCATGAAATGCAGAGAATTCATCAGTGAGGCCTTATCTATCCCTATGAAGGCATTCAGAGAAAATGAACAACTCTATGAGAAGTTTGGAAAAGAAGATCCGTTTTGGGCTGTTTTAACTCAAAAACAGTATAAGGGAACGGATATTGATTTAGAGAAGTTTTTCGCAACAGGACGAAATGATATCAGCTATCATCTGGAGAAGATAGAGGAGATAAATTTATCTCTGTCCAAACATAAATGTCTCGATTTTGGTTGTGGGGTTGGCCGGTTATCCAATGCGCTGGCAGAATATTTTGAGCAGGTTTATGCGCTCGATGTTTCCTCTTCGATGATTGAAAAAGCGGAGTCACTTCGAAAACATGGCAATATCGAATTTGTCCTGAACAAAGAACCGAATTTGGAAGTATTTGAAGATGAAACTTTCGATTTTGTTTTCACTGACAAGACCCTCCAGCATATACCATATCCTCAATCAAAGACATATATCGCAGAATTTTTGCGAGTGTTAAAACCACGAGGAATTATCGTCTTTATGGTTCCTGACGGTCGATACTATATAGAAGGTTCGATCACTCATCAGTTTTCGCAGTTTTACCGAGATAAGTTGAGACCTTTCTTTAAAAAACTAAGAGGAAAGCCTCCTGTGCAAATTCATCCTTTTTCAAAACGGAAAATAGAGGAAATTGTTGCCCACTATAACGGAAAAATTCTCCAGACAGAAATTGATCAAGCTTACTTGAATAGTAAAAGGCGAACAATACCTACTTTCTATTGGGTTGTGAGAGCAGACCGCCCGGGGAAGGGTTTTTAGAATGCTCTAAGGTTCTTGGGGGGCATGAGTTTCTGAGAAATTTTTTTATCGGCAGCTAAACTGTACTGTCTCTGCTCCATCGGATCTTTTTTTCGATGCAATGGAGGCTGAACACTGCGGATATGGAGTGTTGTTGATAACCAATCCAGAAGAAGTCGTCTGGATTCCTGAACGATCGATTGATGTTCCAAAGACTCGAATAGATTATTGGTTTCATTTGGGTCTGTCTCTATATTATAGAGTTCACCCGTTTCTCCTGAACCAAACATTCCCCGAGGATAATGAACATAGCGCCATTGTTTCCATCGAATGGAACGACTCCAGGGGGCTTCGGTTACAGCCATTTCCTTGACGTTTTCGGTTTTACCCTGGATTAAAGGGGTGAGATCGGCACCATCTGTCCAATCGGGTTCTTCCAAGTCACAGAGGTTGGTGAGGGTTGGTAGGTAATCAATATTTTCGACAAGTGAGTTGATTGTTTTGTTTTCGCTTTTGATGCTGGGAATTCGCCAAATCATGGGAACACGACAGACAGCATCTGAACAGATACCAGGCGCTTTCTCCGGCATGCCGTGAATCCCATGATAGCATCCGTGATCACTTCCGTAGATAACGATGGTATTTTCCGTGAGTGATCGTTCATCCAGTCCTTTGAGGAGCATACCGAAAACATCATCGACTTGGCTGATACAGGCAAGAGTGCCACGCCACGCTCTTTGCACACCGGCTTTAAAATCATCCGGTTCACCATATTCCCACTGATGCGTCCGCAAATAATGCCATTCTTCTTGAAAATGGGGAGCTCGATGATCAGGTGATTGCTCAAGGGTAGGTGGAAGGGCCAAATCATCTGGATAAAGGTCCCAAAATTGTTTCTGAGGAAGAAGTGGGTGATGCGGTTTTTGAAATGAAATCTGAATGAAGAAGGGGTCATTCTTTGATTGATCAATAAATTCAAGAGCCTTACGTGCGCTCCAAGCTTCCTGAGTATGTTCATAGGGAAGTTCCGAGATCATCGAATCAAGAGCAATGGGCTTTTCCCCGTAGTGATTTTTATTATGCCAGCTGTCCTCCAGGTCTCTCAGACCAAGCTCAGTCAAGTGGTCGAGAAAATCAGACTTTCCGAGTTCACCATCAGCGGTTTCGTAAGTGTCGCCGAAGTAGTCGACATCATCCGCAATCCAATTGCGAGGTGTGCAGGGCAAGTGTAATTTTCCAAAGCCAGCGGTTCGATACCCTGATTGTTTGAAGTAACCCATTGCGTTGGGTAAATTGGGATTGGTGGGGCCGCTTAACCCGTAGTAGCCATGGTTGTGGCAATATTGTCCCGAAAGAATACTGACTCTACTGGGAGTGCAGATAGGGTTTTGGCAATAGGCATTGGTGAAGCGTACGCCGTCTTTTGCAAAACGATCTATATGGGGTGTTTTAACTTGGTCATGCCCAGCGCATCCCATCAGACCTGCATGGTGCTGATCTGCCAGGACCATGATAACATTCATACGAGGTGTGTTCATCGTGTATTTTCCATTTCTTTGAAGGATGTTGGTGAGATGGATTCTTCTGGTTATAAAAGAGAGGTCAAGGTTGTGGTGATTTGCCTGTAAGGTGATTTATCGATAATGGCCCGCCGGAATTCTGTTTTTCCATGCCTTGACTTCCTCTCTTCCTTAAATTTCAAACAAACGCCTAGCCTATGACAGATTTATTACGCGTGGAAAATTTATGCGTGCAACGCGACAGTCGGATTCTCGATGGTGTGAGTTGGCGAATGAAAAAAGGAGAGCATTGGGCTGTGCTTGGCGCTAATGGTTCGGGGAAGACTTCGCTTTTTAATGTTTTGAGTGGTTATCTGGTGCCGACGGGCGGAACCTTTGGCATTGAAGAGGCTATTTATGGGGAAACGGATTGGCGGGAGGTGCGTAACCGCATTGGAATCGTAGGACCGAGTATCAAGCAGAATATTGAAGCAAACGAAACGGCGATTGATATCGTGATCAGTGGAAAGTATTCCATGATTAACTACTGGGGGGATTTAAAGCCTCAGGATCTTCGGATGGCTCGAAGGTTATTGAAGAAGGTAGGGTGTCGGGGTTTGGACAATCGTGAATGGATTGTCTTGTCGGAAGGAGAACGCCAACGTGTCTTAATTGCCCGAGCTTTGATGACTGGTTCTAGAGTTCTTATTTTGGATGAACCGTGTGCAGGTTTGGATCCGGTATCGCGTGAGACTTTTTTGGCATTAATAGATAATTTTGCCCGGCAGTCTGATGCTCCGGGACTGGTGATGGTAACGCATCATGTGGAGGAAATAATCGAGTCCTTCACGCATGTGCTTCTTTTGAAAAAAGGGAAAATTGTCGCGGCTGGACCGAAAGCAAAAGTCTTAACTTCACGTATGCTGAGTGAAACTTTTGGAGGAAAATTGAATCTGCGACGTTCCGGTAAACGTTATACGTTAGGCCTAGATACGTTTGGGATTTGAGAATTTACATGAATGCAAAAACGGATTAAAAGAAAATGCGAAATGACTGAAGAGGTAAAAGGATCGCAGAATATCAATTGGTATCGAACAAAGTTGGAGGGAAGTCTCATGAAAGAACTGAGTCAACGCAGTGATTGGAAGGGAATTTTTCAAGCGGGCGGTCATTTAGGCCTTCTGTTTTTGACGGGAGCGAGTGTCTGGTTTGCGATGGGGCGCCTTCCACTAATTGTCGTTTTGTTGCTCATCTTTTTTCATGGAACCTGTTATGCGTTTCTTTTAAATGGATTCCATGAACTGGTTCACCGAACTGTTTTTGTTTCAAAATGGCTGAACGGCTTTTTTCTCAACGTCTACAGCTTTTTGGGTCTGCACAATCCCGTCTTGTTTTGGGCAAGTCATACAGAGCATCATAAGTATACTCTTCATCCACCGAGGGATTTGGAAGTTGTTTTGCCGATGCCGTTGACTCTGAAAGGTTTTTTAACGAGTGTAATTATTGATCCCAAGGGATTTTGGCAGAGGGTGAAGCAAAATGTAAGACTTTCTTGTGGTCGATTAGAAGGAGAATGGGAGAATGCACTGTTTCCTGAATCGAAACCGAAAGAGCGAAAAAAACTGTTTCTATGGGCTCGCATCCTCTTGTTTGGCCATACGGCAATTGCAGCGGTATCCATTTACTTTCAACTCTGGCTGTTGCCGGTTGTGATCACGCTGGCTCCTTTTTATGGGATGTGGCTCCTGTATCTCTGTAATAATGCGCAGCACGCTGGCCTTCAGGATAACAAGCCGGATTTCAGGTTCTGTTGTCGCACCATCATCCTACATCCCTTTGTTCGATTTCTCTACTGGCATATGAATTATCATACAGAGCATCACATGTATGCGTCAGTTCCATGCTACAACCTGGGAAGATTGCATGAGTATATAAAGCATGATCTTCCCCATTGCCCGATTGGATTGGTCGAAACCTGGAAGCAGATTACAGGGATCCTTAAAAAACAAAAAATGGACCCAACGTATCAATATGTTCCCGTTTGGGATGAGCAAGCGACTGATTCACGTGAGGTAATCTGAGACCAATGGGGAGAATGTTCTCGTCGCTCTCTTGACGCGTCGGTTATACTACTGACTTATGCCCCGCCATATAATTACCGAAGAAGATATTTTAAAATACAGGGAAGAGGGTTATCACATCTTTCCTCAAGTTATTCCACCTTCTCTACTGACGGATTTGCGTAGAGAGGGGGCAAAGGCTCAGGAGATTGCCTACCGTGTCAATGGACCTCAGGCTCAACGGATCTATCCATTAAGCGATTACAGCGACGAGTTGGATATGACGCCATTTAAGGATTTCACTCAGATTGATGGAATCGATGAAGCGATTAAAGAACTGACGTCTTCAAGGCATTACCTAAAACCAACAGAAGGGGCCGGTTTTCTTTTTCAACCTCGTGATCGTCCCTGGTCAACTGAATGGCACCGAGACTGGAGGGATCATGTCCTCGATAAGGATTTTGAGGAACATGTGGGAGCTGAACGCTGGCAAGCGATTCTAGAGGACTCCAATTTTTTTAATCAGGTCAATTGCCCTCTTTATGAGGATACTTCCACTTGGTATGTTCCGGGTAGCCATAGACGGGTGGAGAATACTGCAGATGAGATGGAAGTTTATTGTTCGACGACTCAGGAAGAGTTGATGGATGAAGAAAGTTTAAAGAGTGATGAAGAGTTAGAGCTTTTTTGTCTTCGCTATTGTCAATCGATGCCGGGTGCAGTTCAACTGGTGCTTAATCCGGGAGATTTCTGTATCTATCGCAATACCGGTTGGCATATTGGAAACTATGTTCCGTATCGCCGACGGATGACGCTTCATACGCATGCGATGACGCCCGAATTTCTGGAATTTGCGACCAAGTATCGTTATCTGCTCAAACCTCGCGAAGCTGCTCTGGAACGTCATGCGAAGTTGGCTTCGGCTTGAGACAAAATCTTAAAAGACCGATTGGCGATAAAGAGGATTGAACATCTGTGAATGATTGTTTCATTGTTCGCACATGGGTCGCTGACCGGCCTAGGTTGTGAATGAAAACTCGGATCTTTTTAAAATTTTGTCTGACGGGTGTCAGCTTTCTGGTTTTTTTTGTCGTCGTAGCTGCTCTTTTTAAGCCGGATGATCAAAAGGTAGCCCAAGAGTATTCCATCGAAAGGATCGAAGAGGCCAAAAATTTAAGAGAACTGGATTTCGATTTTTCAAAGCCTCCGGTTATCAATCAAACGGTTGACTATTCCGAAGGAAAAAAAGCTTCATGGTATCCGAAAGGGGAATCTCCAATCTTAAAGGAGTTAGTGGATGAAGGTTTGTTGCCTTCAGTAGAAGAAAGGGTAGGGCCAGAGCCGGTTGTCATGATGGGGCCAGATGGGCTAGGTAATTACGGAGGGACCTGGCTTAGGGGGACGAATGCTGTGCGGAATGTCGAATCGTTTGGCACACTTTATAGTTATACCCAATTGGTGCGATGGTCTCCTTTGGGCTATCCCATTGTTCCGCATGTGGCTAAATCTTATGAAATTCTGGATGAAGGCCGGACCTACGTTTTTCACTTACGAAAAGGAATGCGATGGTCGGATGGAGAATTCTTTACGGCTGATGATGTTCTTTATTGGTGGGAATATGAAGCGAACAATAAAGAACTAGGCAGGGATACTGCCGGTTTAGACTATAAAATCCTGGAGTTTCGAGGTAAAATCGGACGAATTCTCAAAGTAGACGAGTATACGGTTCGCTTTGAATTCGATGAGCCGAATGGAATTTTTCTGAATCAATTGGCGCAGCATAGCGGGAGCTATCTGACGGGTAGTCCGGAGCATTACCTAAAGCAGTTTCATCCTCAAGCAGGTGATCAGGCTTTGATTAAGCGTATGATGGCGCTGCATAAAGTCCCGAGTCCAGAAGCCCTGTATGTTAAAATGAAGGACTGGGATAATGTCGAACATCCTCGTCTTTGGGCTTTCCTTTATCGCAATTATTCTTCGAGCCAACCTTATATCTGGGTTCGCAACCCCTATTATTTTGCCGTTGATCCAGAGGGTAGGCAATTACCCTATCTCGATCGGGTTTTATTTACAATCAAATCGAGAGAGTTATTGGATGTGGCAGCGGTCAATGGAGAATTCACCATTCAAACAGGTTTAGCTCCTGCCAATTATACAATGGCGATGGAGATGAGGGATTCGGGACAATATGATTTGTACCACTGGACGATTTCGGGATCTGGTACGATTCTTTTTCCCAACATGAACCGACGGGTGGAACCGGGAGATGAAATCGGTCTGATAAAGCGAGATCTCCTGCGAAATAAACGATTTCGGCAGGCACTTTCTCTAGCGATCAATCGCCAGGATATGATCGAAGTTAATTTCAACGGGATGGGAGACGCCGCCCAAATAGGACCGGAGCCGAAATCGATATTCCATGAGCCTTCCCAGTATTATGCCTACACTGAATTTGATCCCGATCGAGCCAATCGGCTTTTAGATGAAATAGGACTGACAAAACGAGATAAGAAAGGTTTTCGGACGCTACCAGATGGTTCCCGAATGCATTTTTATTTGAATATTACACATGGGACTGGTCTGCCTTCAGGTTTTGCTGAGGGGGTAGTGTCTGACTGGGCTATGGTGGGCATTCGAGTCTCCGCTAAAGAGAGTTCCACGAATTTATTTCGGATGGAGCTTGAGGGGTTGCAGCACGATTTTACACTTAATGGAAGCAATGGGCAATTTTTACCACTAAACAATCCTCGGTGTTATACCTTAAAGAGGGGAGGCTGGTATGCACCGGCTTGGGCCCGCTGGTTTGATTTAGGTGGATTTTATGGGAAAGACGTTAAGTTGGGTAAAGGGGCTCAGTTACCTCCGGAGGATCATCCAATCATGGACTCCGTTAGAATTTATGATCGAGCCATCCAGAAGGCTGACATCAACGAACAAGCCGAAGTATTCCGAGAGGCACTGAAGATTGCGGGGGAGAATTTATGGACAATTACCATCGCAGAAAGTCCACCCATTTTGACTGCAGTCAAAAAAGGTTTTAGAAATGTTCCCAGGGAGATGGTTTATTCCTGGGATATGTTGGGGCTGGGAAGTGCTGGCCGGGAAACTTTTTTCTTTGATAAACCTTCTGATTCACCAGGTGCTGTTGCTCAAGTAAAGGAGGCGATGATTAAGCCAACCCTTCCTCCCAGAATAGCGGAGTCCCTTTCGGGAGATAGCGAGAAAGCATCTTCTTCCTGGAGTGTTGTGGGTACGTTTTTTAGGTGGCTGCTGATCGTCGGCTTGATTGCGCTCATAATTTTGGTAGCTACCAAGCATCCTTTTATTGGTCGTAGATTTGTTATTATGGTTCCGACCTTAATCTTCATATCAGTGGTTGTCTTTACCATTATCCAATTACCGCCAGGTGACTATGTGACAACGTTGGTGATGCGATATGAGGTATTGGGTGAAGAGGCCGATATGGGAAAAATAGAAGACTTAAAGACTCTTTTTAAGCTAGATGAATCTGTTGTTTCTCAGTACCTTTACTGGACTGGGTTGAAGTGGTTTACGACCTTTTCACCTCAAGACACCGGGCTGCTTCAGGGTAATTTGGGTCGATCGATGGAGACATCAAAACTAGTGAATGATGTTATAGGGGATCGCTTGTTGCTCACCATTTCAATCAGTCTTGGGACAATTCTTTTTACCTGGATGGTGGCATTACCCATCGGTATTTTCTCAGCGGTTCGTCAGTATTCAATTGGTGATTACATTGCGACTTTCATTGGTTTCTTTGGTATGTGTATACCCAATTTCCTGCTGGCTCTTCTTTTAATGTTTTTTGCCTCAAAGTTTTTTGGCGTTCATGTGACGGGGTTGTTTTCTGCGGAATACGGTGCACAGCCGGAATGGAGCTGGGGGAAATTTGTCGACCTTTTAAAGCATATCTGGCTGCCAATACTCGTCCTAGGTGTAACGGGAACGACTGGAATGATTCGGGTGATGAGGGGCAACCTGTTGGATGAACTGAAAAAACCTTATGTCGTGACGGCTAGAGCGAAAGGTGTCCGCCCCTTGAAGCTTCTTTTGAAGTATCCGGTTCGTCTCGCTTTAAATCCTTTTATTTCGTCAATTGGTGTTCTTTTTCCCCAGTTGATTTCAGGAGGCGCAATTGTTGCGATGATCTTGAGTCTGCCGACCATCGGTCCACAGATGATTTATGCCTTAACCAGTGAAGATATGTATCTGGCTGGAACATTATTAATGCTTCTCAGTACTCTGGGAGTCGTAGGCACTCTGGTCAGTGATATCTTGCTAATGGCTTTGGATCCACGCATTCGAATGGGGTCAGGAGACCGTTAAAAACGATGACAAAATCTCAGAATAATTCAAATGATCAGATCTCCAATGAGAAAGCGATTGAGCCCTCTATTCGGAATAATGAAATGACTAGAGAGGCTGATTTGGGAGCAATGTCCCAATGGGACCTCATACGGACTCGGTTTGTAAAACATCGATTGGCTGTTGTCTCTCTTTACGTAATTTCTCTGCTGTATTTCATTGCTCTTTTCGCGCCTTTTTTTGCGCCGTATTCCGATATAAGACGATCGGCTGAGTATTCGTATGCACCTCCACAGATTCCTTCTTTTAGTTTTTCAGATGGTTTTTATGTGAATGCAATAGAGGTTCAGAAAGATCCTGTTACGTTACGAAAATACTACGTGGAGGATTCATTTGAAAAAGTGCCGTTAGGTTTTTTTGTGAAAGGGGAATCTTATCGGATGTTCTGGTTGATTAAAAGCGACCGCCACTTTTTTGGAGTGAACCAGGAAAAGTGGAAGCGGAACCTAGTTGAGTCGAAAGCCGGATCTGAAGAAATGGAGGCTCCACCTTCTTTTTATTTGTTGGGAGCGGATCGATATGGTCGAGATATTTTGAGTCGGGTCTTTTTTGGGTCACGTATCAGTCTTTCGATTGGATTAGTCTCTATTGCCATTACCTTTATACTGGGCTCCTTCATTGGTGGAATATCTGGTTATGTTGGTGGGACGGTTGATACTTTGATTCAACGACTGATTGAGATTATTAACTCCTTTCCTCACTTACCACTATGGATGGCAATTGCAGCGATTGTTCCAAGTGATTGGCCTCCTTTACGTGTCTATTTTTCCATTACGATTGTCTTAAGTTTTCTTAACTGGACAGGATTGGCGAGAGTTGTGCGTGGCAAAATCCTTTCCTTAAGAGAGGAAGAATACGCGGTGGCAGCTCGACTACTGGGCGCTTCGCATGGTCGCGTGCTTTTCAGACATTTACTGCCAGGATTTACCAGTCACATCATTGTAACACTGACTCTCAGTATTCCGGGAATGATTCTGGGGGAAACGGCCCTGAGTTTTCTGGGGCTTGGCTTGAAGGCTCCCATTGTGAGCTGGGGTGTGATGCTTCAAGACTGCCTTAATTTACAGGTAATTGGAGATTATCCCTGGCATCTCATGCCGGTTGTCATGATTATCATGACAGTCCTTTCTTTTAACTTTCTCGGTGATGGTCTACGAGATGCGGCAGACCCTTATTCAAGCCGTTAAACTTTTCAGTGTGTGTGCAGTTGTAAACTTTCGCCATCTTTCAGAGCAATAAAAGGAATTTTGTGATTGATCATATAGTCGAATGCTTGGTCGATTTTTAGGGATTCCGGATTATGAGATTTAAAATGAGGAAGAATGGAATAGGGGATGAAATTCAAACCTTCCCAGATAATTTCGTTGGTGTATCTATCGGGTATCTCTTGAGGATCATCAGCGAGATGGATTCCTTTTAAAGTGGGAGCAAGAACACACGCTCCTGCACTATAACCACCATAAACAAAATCTTTTTCTTTTCTTTTTGCTTTAAGAATTGCGTCAAATCCGCTTTGGGCAAAAGCACGTCGCAAAACGAAGGTGTTTCCTCCGGTAACCCAAAGATAGGAAAAGTTTTCGATTTGGTTACGTAATTCGTTCGTTTGATCAAAAAAATCACGCAGGTTCAATACTTCCGGTTTTAGACCCATTTGAGAAAGATCCTGAGTCATTTTTTGGAGAACACATTTACGCCATTCCAGATCAGACCAGTAATCGAGGGCATTGGGAATAATGGCTACCCGTTTGTTCTGGATTTCCGGTTTACAGAAACCTGAGTGGTTCTGACCTAAGCCTATCGATGCAAGATACAGTTGCATAATTTATTTTCTAAAGAGTTCCCCGTTACACTGATAGAAATGATTTTGGTTTTTTGCAACGAGGCAAGATTGAAGCTAAATGATCTCTTTTTTTGGCAAAGGCTTGCGGGTCAGTTGAGAGGCGTTTCAATGATTGTATGTCCCCCAATAGCCTGGAACTTTTTCATCCCTTGATAGAGAAGTGGTTTCGCGAAGAGGTGGGCGTACCGACAGATGTGCAGGCAAAGGCCTGGCCCGAAATTGCTGAAGGGAAACATGTTCTCGTAACTGCGCCGACAGGAAGTGGTAAGACCTTGACTGCTTTTCTCTGGGCTTTAAATCAGCTGATTACCGGGCAATGGGAATTGGGAGTGACTCGAGTGCTTTATCTCTCACCACTGAAGGCATTGAATAATGATATTCGACGAAACCTGATAGAACCTCTGAATGCCTTGAAGAAGGTTTTCGAAGAAGCCGGAAAGCCGTTCCCGAAAATCAGGATTCAGACTCGAAGTGGAGATACAAGCCAATCGGATCGGAGAAAAATGCTCAGGCATCAACCGGAAATCCTTATTACGACACCAGAGAGCTTGAACCTAATGCTTTCCTCTATGAGTGGACGGAGTCTGCTAATGGGACTAGAGTCTGTTATTCTAGATGAAATTCATGGAGTGTTGGATTCCCGAAGAGGAACTTATCTGATGGCGGCAGTTGATCGATTAGTGCCACTTTCAGGCGAATTTCAGCGTATTACTTTATCCGCTACAATCAGGCCGATGGAAACTGTAGCGGCTTTCATTGGTGGTTATCAACGGATGGGAGAGAAGTATATCCCGAGGGAGGTGATCCAGGTATCATCCGGTATTCAGAAAGAGTATCAATTGAAAGTTTTCTTTCCTGATATTTTAGATAAAGAAGAGGAGAGTGACGATTCTGTTTGGGATCCATTGGTTGAAGAATTCAAGGTCATAATTGATGGTAATCGCTCCACTTTGTTTTTCGTTAATAATCGTCGTCTCTGTGAAAAACTGGCTCTGAAGATTAACCGGAATAGTCCGGTGCCCCTTGCCTATGCCCATCATGGTTCTCTTTCTCGAGAAA
Organism: Opitutaceae bacterium; assembly: GCA_028280955.1. Classification (GTDB taxonomy): domain Bacteria; phylum Verrucomicrobiota; class Verrucomicrobiia; order Opitutales; family Opitutaceae; genus NORP342. Next base: position 6,103 of record JANQKU010000030.1, on the reverse strand, counting down.
TCCGGGAAGAAGTCGAAAGAAAACTGAAAGCAGGTGAGTTGAGGGCCATCATTGCGACTAATTCTCTGGAGATGGGAATCGATATTGGATCGCTCGATGAAGTCGTGCTGGTTCAGTCTCCCCCGGCAGTCTCTTCTGCGATTCAACGAATTGGTCGGGCAGGGCATCAAGTGGGCCAAAAAAGTAAGGGTATGCTATTTCCCACCCATTCTCAGGATTTTCTGGAGGCCGCTGTTTTAGCCAAACAGATACAGCTACGTGATATAGAACCCATTGCACCTATCGAGAAACCATTGGATGTGCTGGCACAGATCATTCTCTCCATGGTGGGAGTAGAGGTTTGGGATCTGGATGCACTCTTTGCTTTGTTGAAAACATCTTTTCCTTATCGGAAACTGAGTCGAAGAGAGTTTGATCTAGTGGTTCATATGTTGGCTGGCCGTTATGCCGATAGTCGTTTGCGAGAATTGAAACCCAGAGTCTCGCTTGATGGAATAGATAATACGATTCGAGCCCGAAAAGGTGCTTTACTAGCTCTCTATCTATCTGGTGGAGTGATTCCGGATCGAGGGTATTTTCATCTCCGTCACGAACAAACAGATGCCCGATTAGGGGAGTTGGATGAGGAATTTGTTTGGGAAGCTAGAGTAGGCCAGGTTTTTACTCTGGGTGCGCAATCATGGCGAATTCGTAAGATCACACATAATGACGTATTTGTGCTGCCAGCAGGCCCGAATTCACCCGCTATTCCTTTCTGGATCGCAGAAGACAATTACCGTGGTTTCCATTTTTCTGAGGCAATCGGTCAGTTCCTGGAAAAAGCTGACATGGAGATGTATAATCGAAGCTTTCGAGATGAATTGATGGCGGAACATTCGATGAATGAAATTTCAGCGGATCAGTTGTTGGAATATCTGAAACGTCAGAAAAAAATTACCGGAGAAGCACTGCCTCATCGGCATCATCTGGTGGTGGAGCATGTAGAGTCAGGGCCGGAGACGCAGGAGGGTAATCAGATTATTCTCCATACATTATGGGGTGGAAAAGTGAACCGACCATTTTCACTGGCCCTGGATGCAGCTTGGGAAGAACGTTATCACCAACGTCTGGAGGTTTTTGTCAATAATGACTGTGTCGCTCTGATGGTGCCAATTGAGGTAACAGCTGCTGATATTCTTTCCCTGGTTTCGTCAACTCGCGTCGAAGAATTGATTCGTCGAAGGCTGGAAGGTTCAGGTTTTTTTGGAGCACGTTTTCGAGAATGTGCAGGTAGAGCGATGCTGGTCAATCGGTCCAAATTTAATCAGCGAGTGCCGCTTTGGATGACTCGTCTCAAGTCGCAGAAGCTGATGGAATCTGTGCTGCATTTTGAAGATTTTCCCGTATTACTGGAAAGCTGGAGAACTTGTTTTCGTGATGAATTTGACATTGTATCGCTAAAGTTGGTTTTGTCCGAAATCGAATGTGGTGTCATCCAATGTTCCGAAACGAAGACATCGACAGCATCTCCTTTTGGGCAGAGTGCATCCTGGCGGCAGGTTAACCAATACATGTATAAGCGGGATGATGCTAAAGCGGATAAAACATCTAATTTGAACAAGGATCTGCTGAAGGAGGTTGTTTTTGATGAAACGATTCGCCCTGCTGTTCCTCAAAAGATCATGGAGTCTTTTGTCGTAAAGAGGCAGCGTTTATTGGAAGGCTATCGACCGGAATCTTCCGAAGAGCTTTTAGATTGGATTAAGGAACGTATCTTTTTGTCCAGAGAAGAATTCAAAACAGTCAATCCATATGAATTGGCTGGAGAGGAATTACCAAAAGAAGTTAGCGCAAAGTTGCTCTGGGTAAAACCACAATGGGCCAAAGAACCACTTGTAGTGGCACGGGAGTTTGCTGCTGGATTGCGTCGTTTTTATCGTAAGGTAGAAATTGAGTTAACTGACTGGGCGGGTATTGCCTTGGATTTTGCTCCTTCTGACGAAATAAACATTTCGCAGTGGTTTGGTGAGTGGCTTTCTTTTTTCGGCCCTTTATCCAAAAATCAGATACAAGATAGGTTAGGCTTACCAGAGTCTTTACTGGAATCGTATCTAGATGAATTGATTGAGGCAGAACAGGTAATCACGGGCCATCTGATTGAGGAGTCTGATGAAGTTCTCATTTGCGATGCCACAAATTATGAATTTCTTTTGCGACAAAAAAGAGCTCAAGCAACACCTCCGTTTGAGGCTCTACCCATTGCTCATTTGGGTTTGTTCCTAGCGGAACAGCAGGGGTTGTTGAAAAGAGAAGAAGATATGGATGGTTTTCTCAGACAAATGGATCGTCTGCTGCTCTATCCCATGACTGCCGGATTATGGGAAAGTGAAATATTTCCAGCTAGAATGAATCGTTATCAACCTTCTTTTATGGACTCTACTATGCAGGAAGGTGATTTTATCTGGTGGGGTCTGCCAGGACAGAAAATTGTCTTCAGCTATACACAGGACCTTGATCTTTGGGGTTTTGAAAATGAAGATGAGGTTTTCGATGATAACGACTTAATTGAGGAAGAGGGGGTGAAAATGGACTTTGCCGTACTCAAAGAACGCTCAAATTTAAGTCAGGCAGAACTTCACGAAAAAATATGGGAATCGGTATGGCAGACGAAAATCTCCAATGATGGCTTTAGTGCCTTACGTAAAGGTTTGCTCAACCAATTCAAACTTCCGAAGGCATTGCCGGCAACTTCGAGTAGAAGCCGACGTGGTCGAGCAGGCACAGGCTCTCGTTCACAATTTGAGCGATGGCAAGGCGCCTTGCCCCTCTCAGGTAATTGGTTTCGATTAGCCAAAGAAAATCTTGGAGAAGATTTGCTAGGCGAAGAAGAACTTAAAAAAGATAGAGTCAGACTGCTCTTTGATCGTTATGGGATTTTGTTCAGAGAGTTGCTTCTGCGGGAATCTCCGGTTTTTCAGTGGCGTAATCTTTTTCGTACGCTTCGCATTATGGAACTTTCCGGTGAAATTTTTTCGGGTTACTTTTTTGAAAACATTCAAGGACCTCAATTCATCACACCGGGTGCTTTTCGAAAGTTACAGAGATTGAAGGGTGATTCGTGCAAAGAAGTCTATTGGCTTTCTGCTCAGGATCCGATTTCGCTTTGTGGAGTTGCTTTGGATAAATTGAAAGGGAAACTACCAAAGCGAGTTGGTAGTCATCATTTGGTTTATCGAGGAGTTGAATTGATCTTGGTTTCACAACGACTGGGCAAAGAAATCGATATATCCATATCTCCGGATGATGAGACGCTTCTACAGGCTTTCGGTGTTTTTGAACATCTGCTAACACGGCAATTTCAACCTCTGAGTAAACTTAAAATTGAGACAATCAATGGTGAAAAAGCTTCAAGTAGTGAGTATCTTCCCGCTTTGAAAATGATGTTTGATGTCGTTCTAGATTATAAAGAAGTCATTCTATATAAAAGATATCAATAGATATGGCAAAAAGGTTGATTAGGTATCCTTCATTCTTTAAGTAGTCATTTCCTTAAACCAACCCAGAACTTATGAATATTGAAAATGCATCTTTGGCAGAAGAATATGCGGAACGAGGTCTCGTCAGTCCAATCGATATTTTTTCATCCGATGAAATAGCCATTTACCGTGCAAAATTTGATGAGCTAGAGAACAAACTGGGCAAAGAAAAATGTCAGATTGGATTGATTGATTGGCACCTCAAAGAACAGTTTGTTTGGGATCTGGCGACGGCACCAAAATTAATCGAGACGATGCGGAATTTGATTGGTGAAGATATTCTGCTTTTGGCGACTCATTTCTTTTGTAAGTACCCGGAAAAAGATCCCAAGTCTTACGTGGCCTGGCATCAGGATGTCACCTATTGGGGACTGGACCCAGCTGAAGCTCACACTGCTTGGATAGCAGTCGATGATGCCGATGTGGAAAATGGCTCGATGCTGGTTATTCCAGGATCTCATAAAAACGGAATTTTGACTCATGGAGTCTCCGATACAGATGATAATCTCCTTTCAATTAACCAGGCTATTCCGGATGAACTCATTGATGAGGATTCAGCTATTCAACTTGCTTTGAAAGCAGGGCAAATTTCGGTACATGAAGGAATGGTGGTGCATGCCAGCATGCCCAATGGTTCAAATCGCCGTCGATGCGGTCTGACAGTGCGTTTTATCCATCCCAGAGTTAAACGAGCAGAGGCTCCTTCTTACACGGAAGAGAACCATCCTATTTTGGTTAGCGGAAAGGATGAGTTCCGGAACTTTCCGGAAACAGTACCGCCTTTTCCATTTCAGGGTAGGAAATGATTTTGGCAGATCCAATAACATGGAATTTTTTTCATGTTATCGATGATGCACTTGATTTAATAAATCAAGGGCAGCTTGAGCCAATGTTTGGCCTGTTTCAGATGTAGCGATATAGCCGGATTCATAACCGCCTTGCTGAACTGCCTCGGGCGTTGGCATGTAGAAAGGATCTTCTCCACAGGTGCTGGCCACCAGGGTTTGTTTGGCGGGGGACTGTGTTTTGATCTGTTCTCCGTAAGCAGTAAACGATTCTCCGGGGATGAAGGTCAGCCCAAGATCATTGATGGAAACAGCGCTTACGGTTCCGGGAAAAGCATTATTGATCAGCTTCTTAGAGATAATGTATTTACGTAAGGCAGTTCGAGGGTCGGATCCGTTTTTGCGCCAATCAGCTACGGCGTCTTTGGCGACACGTAAGGCATTTTCTTGATCAGAAGCTTCCGGTTGAACGGGCAAGAGAATGTCCTTTTGAATTCCCTGCAAATGGTTGACTTTTTCCGTTTTGATGCGACCGAGTGTTTTAAAGACTTCACCCGAGAGAATCTGCCCCATCCGTTGGGCATCTGCAATTCTGTCTTCAGTGGCAAGAGCATCTCCTCGCACATAGTGAGCTGGATTGATATCACCAGAGCAGCCGTGAAAAAACATACCAATGCCTCCAACCATTTGTTCGATTGCTTCTGCCGCAAAGCCGGCATAATCTGCAGAACAGCAATTTGGAGAATCACCTCCAGCGGCAGATGGGTGGCAGGCATAGTTGAAGAGAGTGGCTAAGGTAGTTCCGTCAAGGTCGGTAAAAGTAGCGACACCCACTTCGGGATCAATATGGCCTCGAGGAAGATCCCGTAGTTTTTGTTCTGGTCGGGACGATCGCCAGACGAGCTCCCCGTTCTCCGCCAGAATACGTCGACAAGAAGCGATGCCTTCGGCTATTTCACCAGAGGCATAACCAAAACGGGCCGCTTGTAAGCTTTGCGCCGCAAGAATGATAGAGGAGGCAATTTTCTTCGGCAGGCTTTGAATATAATCGAGATCAAACGCTTCATCATTTAGGTCAAAAACATCATAATCAGGCTCATATTCGATAAAACTATCGCTATGTTGATGGGTGTTATGGAGAATAATTTCATCAACAGGGAAAGGAAGCATCTTTCGAGTGACTTCTTTAATATGGTCGTAGTGGACTTTATAGAGACAGGCTACTTCCATGCTAGTGATGGTAATAATACGATCACCCAGGGATAAGGCCAAGGTTCTGGCATAGAGCTGACTATGAAAGGTCTTGAGACGACCCTCTTCGCCACCCAAATACCAGCGGCGGGTAGGGGAATTGTAATTGGGAGTAATATTTACTTTGCTCGTTCCGACTTTGAAGCTCATGGGGTTTGCTTTCAATTATTTTTCTAGTCTAGGGAGTAAGTATTCAAAATATCGATCCATCATAACGGGAGGAATGTTGGGAGGCAAGTGATTACCGACTGCAATGATAGCTCCAGAAGTATCTTGTAGCTTTTCCAAAGTTCGGTCGATATCTGTCTTAACTTTTTCCCATCGTTCATAGGTAAGGTCTCGACAATCCACATAGCTGCCAATCAGGCAGGTGCTTTTACCGAATCGATCGACCATATAACCAAAATCCATACAGGGTTCAAAGATGAGTCCATCGGCTCCGGCTTGGACGATATCTGCGGCAAATTCAGTGAAATTACCATCGGAACAAAAGAGAACTTTTTTTCCGGATTTATGAATTACTTTCCATAATTCAGCATAGCGGGGGATGAT
>JANQKU010000008.1 GCA_028280955.1 Opitutaceae bacterium | reverse complement strand
CCATGTGATCATAAGAAGTCGTCGTATTAATCCTTAAAGCATCGCTACCAGAAGTTTGACGACCACTAATCTCGATAACACCTGTCCAAGACCATTCGACACGGAAGTACCCATCAGAGGATGATAGAATGGCATCATCATCAAGTGCATTGGGAAATTTAATCCAAAAGCTGAGGATACCTTTTTTGCCATCAGCATTGCCGGTTAAATCCGATCCACGGGTCAGGTAATCGTTGGTCCCATCAAAGATGACAGAGGGATATGCAAAAGCAGAGGATGCTGCATTGGTCGTCACATTCAAAGCGCTGCTAGCTGCCGAAACATTACCGGCGGCATCCTTGGCTTTGACCGTAAAGGCATAGCTGGTGCTGGCCGTTAATCCGGTAATCGTTGCCGTCGTCCCGGTGACGTTTATGGCAAAGTTACCATCGGTAAACACATCGTAGCTGGTCACCCCCACGTTATCGGTCGAAGCCGTCCAACTCAGATCCACTGTGGTATCCGTCTTGGCTGGAGAGCTCAGATTTGTCGGTGCTGTCGGTGCCTGCGTGTCCGCTGCTGTCGTCACATTGAGCGCCGCACTCCAAGCCGACCAATTGCCGGCGGCATCACGGGCCCGCACGGTCATCGCATAGGTGGTGCTCGGTGTCAGCCCGGTGATATTCATACTGGTGGAAGCCGTCGTGCCCAGGGATGTTGTATCCCGTCTTACTTCATAGGCGGTTACCCCAACGTTGTCCGTTGAAGCCGTCCAACTTAAATCAACCGTTGTATCTGTCTCGGCTGGTGAACTCAAATTCGTCGGCACGGTTGGCGCTTGTGTGTCTGCCAGACTGATAGCAGCAGTTAAAACATCTGCATAGGTCCTAGTTCCACCGCTATTATAAAGCCAAGTAATCTCCTCATCACGCAACTTCCGATTGAAACAACCAAAGTAATCAATCTCGACATCTTCTGCCGCACTACTTCCTCCAAGATAGAGAGCACCACCATTAAGATCAGGCGTCTGTGTAACAGTCGTGTAATCTGAGTCATTGACTGATACCGTCATCTGACCAGTTGAGGCATCATAAGTCCCCACAACTAAATACCATGAACCATTCAAAGCCACCGTTGAAGTATTCACGATAGCATCAAACACTTCACCTCTTATACCGCCTGACATATGCCGGATCGATTGCCTCCAACCATGACTGGCAAAAACACGATCTCCCGAAACAAAAGTACCATAGCCTTTAAAACGACAGACAAAAGTCATGTCATGATCCGCATTACCCCAAGCATCATCCAACTCTGTCTGTTCCCAGTAAGCGCTCGAGGTTGCACTCGCAGTTCCGGTTCCACTACTATAGGTTGGGCTGCCAAGCTCAGTTAGATCATATGTCCCGTGTGAATCGGTGGCATCATCAAGATCATACCAGGCAACAAGATCCTTAATATAGGCATTCGATGAAGATGAAATTGGCACATCGGCGCCACCATCGACCAAAGCACCCGTTTCGATAAAGTTACCGCCGCTGCCAAGATTGCTTTCCCAATCTGGCACTTCATTGTGCAAATAAATAATCGGTTGCGTTCCCGTCGGCGTTGAACCGTCTGAGCCCAGGTCAACAGGGATCTTATCAGCACTGATGAACTTTCGTCTATTTGCTTCAACAGAAAAATCCAGATATTCACTTGTGTTGAAATAAAACTCGGAAAGTTTCGCCTCCAACTTATAACCAAAAGAAGGCGTTGCTCCGATCACATAATTAGTCCTAGTATAATCGATATTGGCATTGGTCGCTGTCACAACCGTTTTGTCATTCACGTCTGAGACATACAGATGGGTTGAAGTTGTCGCCAAATCCCAGGAAGCTAACACATGAATCCAACCATCGGTATGATTATAAGAGGTGGTGGTCTTGATATTTAAAGCATCGATACCAGAAGTCTGCTCCCCTACTATCTCTATCTCACCTGCGGAGGTCCAGGTAACCGTAAAGTATTCATTTTCGGACGACAGAATCCTATCATTATCAGAGGAATTAGGGAATCTAATCCAGAAACTCAGAATGCCTTTCTTACCATCAGCATTGCCGGTTAGATCCGATCCACGGGTCAGATAATCGTTGGTTCCATCAAAGATGACAGAAGGATACTCAAATGGCGTCGTTCCCAATTCCGAATACGTTCTGGTTCCACCACTATTATACAGCCAAGTTGCTTCCGCTGTGGTTAACTTACGATTGAAACAGCCAAAATAATCGATCTCCACATCTTGAGGAATACCAGGGCTTCCACCGAAAGTTGAACTTCCTCCCTGAAGGCCCGGAGTTCCTGCAATCGTCGTATGATCCGAATCATTGATAGAGATTTTCATATCTCCTGTCGTTGCATCATAGGTAGCCACCACTAAATACCACGATCCATTCGAAGCGATGGTTGAAGGAAAGATCCAATCATCGAAAAACTCTATTTGCATACCGCTTGTTCGATGCCTAATGGAATGCCGATAAGTGTTCGCTCTCAAGACATAATCTCCGTCAGCAAAATTACCATAACCGCGAAAACGACAAACAAACGTTGTATCCTGGTCTACATTACCCCAATTATTACCCAAGGTTGCTTGAGTCCATTGTTCACTCGACGTCTCAGAAGCAATGCCATAACCACCGGTATAGGTCGGCGTTCCCACTTCGGTCAGATTATAACTGCCATGTGAATCAGTTGCATCATCAAAGTCATACCACGCTACTAAATCGGATTTACTTAAACCACTTCCGACATAATAAAGCTCAGCTGTTCCAAAGAGACTGGGATTCGAATCAGATGAATTTGTGAGAGTATGCCAGGTCAATTTTCCGTCGCGACCACTGCCATCATCATCATCGTTAACCTGAACATCCAAGCCAATCTGCATGCCACCGACTGCAATAACCCCCAATGTCGACCAAGGAATTTTAATTTCAAAAATGTAGGCTCCGGTTTGATCGGTAGAACCAAAAACCACTCCAGTTGTTGCACTGTGAGCTAACTCACTAATCGTGGCGTCATTCCAACCCCAGTAATAGCGATAATCCTTCGCGCCATAGGTTGTCAATTGTGTATGATCCGCATCAATGTAGATTTCGATCGAATCATCGTCCCAGACATTAGTGGAATCATTGAAAGTGGAATCATCGGTCACCTCAACCAATACATAGAGATAATCGTTATCCCACAGGGCCTTATAGGTTGCGGAGAGATCTGAAGCCGAAGAGACTGTCCCTGTAACGACATTGGTAATATCATAGGCAATCGCATCCTCGTAAATCGTATCAACCACACCATCAATAGTCGGTGTTCCATCTGAATCGATAATGAAGCCCAATCCCGCGGCCCAACCGGAAGTAACCAGTAAACTGGTTATCCATATCCCTAACAATACTTTTTTGGCCATTTTACTTCCCGCCGTTATCTGCCTTACCCATTTTGTCATCATGATCAGTCCCATCCTTAGTGTGTAAAAAGTGATTCCCTCCACTCATTGAAATTTCCCTTATCTCAAAAACAATCTGTTCCTGATTTGAATCGCCCCTCCATCGATTTTTTCCGCCCCCTTTTTGCATGAAATTTATACTATCCTAGTCTAAATCCTTTAAATTTTTATCTCCAAATAGAGTAATGGTTTTTCTGTTTCTCCGTTCGCTATTGTTGATTTGCTACAAACACCGGTATTTATGAATTCAGGCAAGGTTTTTTTATTCTCTTAATCAAATTTTCATAAAAAATTTGGAGAGTCCTTGTAAGAATCTTTTCTAATCTATTGGTAGACAATTGACATAAGAAAATCTGATCAAAAATATTATAGCCAAAAATATTTTTATCCGACAGTACTCCTTTCAATTTTTTAGAGAAAATGGTCATTCGGGATGTGTTTCTTCATACTCCGAATATAGCTCAGAATAGCTCTGTCCTATCTGAAGAGAAATTTTAGACAGCCTCTATCTTATCGAAGAATAGATGGACAAGATGGTCCGCTAAGATTTATTTAATCTCCTTTCTAAACCCATGTCTCCGGAAAAAATCATCAGCCTGCAAAACCCACGGATCAAAAATCTGGTCAAGTTACGCGACCGGCGACCTCGTGATGAACAGGGTGTGTTTTTACTGGAGGGTTACCGAGCGATTTCCCGAGCAGTGGAAAAGGGAGCAGAGTTACGAGAGCTTTATTTTGCTCCGGAATGGTTTCTCGGGAAAAATGAAACTTCACTGATCAAGACTATCGGGGAAAATGGAGTGAACCTTTTTGAGTTGGCCAAACATACCTTTGCCAAGGTTGCCTATCGCGATCGTCCGGAGGGTCTTTTGGCGGTGGCATCTCAATGGAAAACTCATTTTGCAGATCTCCATTTACCTGAGACACCACTTTTACTGGTGGTTGAAGCGATTGAGAAACCGGGCAATATGGGAATGATTCTGCGAAGCGCTGATGCCGCTGGAGTCGATGCCGTTATCGTCTGTGATCCGGTGACCGATCTCTTTAATCCCAATGTGGTGCGCTCTTCGACCGGGGTACTTTTTTCAGTTCCCGTGGTAATCGAATCAACTAAAAATGTGATCGCCTATCTTGAGACCAACAAGATTCGTTCCGTTGCCACAACGCCATCAGCTGATTCTCTTTACTCTGACACAGATCTAAACGGTCCCCTCGCTCTCATTATGGGCAGCGAACAATTCGGGTTGAGTGATACCTGGCTGGCGCAAGCCACGGACAAAGTGCGTATCCCCATGGCTGGACAGGCAGATTCTCTCAATGTTGCCATGGCCACCATCGTCACACTCTTTGAAGCAGTCCGGCAGCGAACTCTTTCTTAGATTCTTTCAGACAGGATTTACAAGATCTACAGGACTTTTTTATCAAGAAACTAACAGAAAACTTTGAGGTTCAGGTAACTCATGAACGAAAGTTTTCCACCAATTCCTGCATACCTTCTTCCATTCCGACAATGGGTTTATAATCAAGATCCCGTTTAGCCGCTTCAATGGAGAACCAATGTTCCTTGGCTAGTTCTGAGGCCACAAACCGAGTCATCGGTGGCTCACCTTTCAAGGGAAATACTTTCCACAGTCCTTCACAAAAAGCGCCGATTCTCCTGGCTCCAGCCAAGCTGATCCTCTTTTTCACAGGAGAGATCTCCAGACGGGAGAGCAAATCGTTAATCCAATCCCAAAGAAACACAGGTTCATCATTGGAAATAAAATAAGCTTTTCCTCCCGGGTTATTCGTTTCCTTATCCAACGCTTTCTCGGCCGCAAGATGCCCCTCCGTTACATTGGCCACATGGGTCAGATCTACCCTGTTTCGTCCTTCTCCCACGATGCGCAAACGACCTGCCTTTGCCCGTTCAAGAACCCGAGGAACCAAATAACGATCACCCACTCCCCAAATCAGATGAGGCCGCAGAGCCACTGTTTTCAACTGCTCCGGATGATGAGCCGAAAGAACCATTTTTTCAGCAATTGCTTTGGTAGCCGGATAGTGAGCCGGAATATCTTCTCCATAAGGCAAGCTTTCATCGGCTCCGGAAAAATCTTTTCCATTAAACACCACACTGGGGGTACTGGTATAGATTACTTTTTTCACTCCTTTAGCCAAGCAGCCGTCGAGGAGAGCACGGGTTCCTTCTATATTCGCTTTTTCGAATTCTTCTCTTTTTCCCCAAACTCCTACTTTCGCGGCCACATGATAAACCACAGATACTCCCTCACAGGCAGACTCAACAGACGATGGCTCTTGCAAACTTGCCTGAATAACTTCCACTCCCCGAGTTTTTAAATCGTCAACCGGACGCCTGCATAAAACACGTACCTTTCGATTTTCTCTCAACAAACGTTCAACCAGATAGCGACCCAGGAAACCGCTTCCACCGGTCACCAAAACTGCACCCAATTCAGCTGATTTTTCTTCAGTTACTTGATCTCTTGGCATTGTATCCATCTTTAGGATGTTTGTATCGGATTTTTCGCTGCAAACAGCTTGGCGAGTGTCAAACGATGAATCTTCGCATTGTGGCGCACATCCACCGGAAAGCTACGATGAAAAAAGAATCGATTGATGGATCGAGTTTGTTCCTGTCCCTGCCCCAATTCATATAATTCATTGACCAGCGCTTGTTTTTCGAGCTGTGACAGCGGCCAAGATTCCGGTTCCACTACGATAGCAGGGAATATGCGTGAATCTTTCTGCCAGGCGATAAGCGCTGTTCGTCTAACTGCTGAATGCTGATTGAAAATCGCTTCACAACAATCCGTATAAAATGATTTTTCTCCGGCCTGAACACGTTCCGCCATACGACCGCAAAACCAGAGAGATTCTTCTGTATCCAGATAACCAAGATCTCCCATGCGATGCCAGATGGTTTCACCATCGTGAACTTTAGCTGCTGCTGTTGCTTCGCCCAAGTGATCGTACCGTTTGGTAACCACCGGGCCTCTGACAATGATTTCTCCTATCTGCCCCTGTTCAAGAATCCTATCCGGACTTAGTTTCTGAAGCGGGCCCTCTTTGACAGCGATGATTTTGACATCCATCTCTTTCAGAGGCTGTCCCACACAGGTCCCCGCGCCTTTTTCTGTTTTGGCAGCCGTCGATTGCAGCACTTGCGCATCACTGACCGAACTGACAGGCAAGGCTTCAGTGGCTCCATAGGGTGAATGCACTTCACCATGAGGTAGAATTTGTTGAAAATCCTTCATCAGAGAGGGCGGGACGGGTGCACCTGCCATCAGAATTCTGCGTATGCTCGGAAGTTGAATCTTTTCCAACAAGCAGTAGGCACCAATTTTTCGCCATAAAACAGGAGAACCGAAGCTGTTGGTCACCTCACATTGTTTGATCGCTTGAACAATTTTTTCAGGTTCCACCGTAGCCGGACGACTGGGATTAATCTCGGGAACAACTGTAGTCATCCCTAATGCCGGATTGAAGAGGGCAAAGATCGGCAGCATCGGCAAATCGACTTCTCCGGGTTGGATGTCATAGGTTTCCCGGATGGCCCGAACCTGCGCTTCGAACATACCATGCTCATAACAAACCCCTTTGGGCGCTCCGGTTGATCCCGACGTAAAAAGGATCGCCGCCAACTCATCGATTTTTGTGGCTGCCAGGGGGAAAGGCTCGTCCACCTCACTTTTCAAATCCGTCAACAATTCATGGTTTTTGACTGAAATCCGGATAGATACAGAGGTGAACGTTTTGCGAAAAAGCCGAGAGATGATCTGTGCTAAAGATATCCCTACAAGTGCTTCCGGTTGAGAACGCCGGACACAGTTTAAAAAACTTTTAAGCCCCATACCAGGATCGATAACAATGGGCACCGCTCCCACTTTAAACAGGGCAAAACATACTGCGATAAGCGATAAACCCGGCTTGACCATCAGGAGCACCCGCGTTCCCCGTTTAATCCCTGCTTTCCCCAATTTCCAGGCCCATTTATTGGCTTCCCGATCCAACTGAGCAAAGGTCAGGGTGAGATAAGCAATTTCCCCTGTTTCACTTCGCCCTCTGGGAATTTTAAGAGCAGCAACGGAAGGATGTAACCGCGCTTGCTCTGGGAGGAACCGGGAAACGTTAACAGGACAGGAGTTTACTTTCTCCAAACGATGCAGACTCCAAGAAAATCGTTACAAAAGACGCTTATTGGTTTGTGTAGCTGATCAGCCCCCAGAGAAATGAAACCTTGTTGCCTGGCAATTTACTCCCCGGCACAGCTTCATCTGTGTTAATGGGAAGAGTCAGGGGGCCTTGCCGATCATAGGTCCCTCTGTTTACTTCAAGTAATCCACCCAAAAGAATGGTTTCACTTTTGCCTCGGGTAGAATGAGAGGCACATCCAGAAAAAAAGCTAAGGGACAACACTGCAATGAGAACGAAAGGAAAGAGTTTTTTTATGCTCATGATCGTGAGAGGGTTTGCCCACCATTCGGGCTATTAGATACTTCCCAGACCATAACGATCCGGATCATCGCCTTTCAAGACTTTTCCTCAGCTGCCTTGTTGTACTCTTTGCTCTCCTAGTTTTACTTTTCAGATAGCTTCTTGGGAGCCTGAAACAAGGTTTGCGCAAAAACCGGATTGGCTTTTATCGATTCGTAAACCGTAACAACAGTTAGTCTTTCATCGAGTAGGGTTTCTATACGATGAGGCAACCAGACGCCAGCGACCGGCCTGAAATCGCTAAAGGTGATGACCGAAGGAACCTCTCTCCCTCGAAGATATTGGGTAGAGGCCTGTCGAACGATCTGATAGGTCTCTGCATCTATCTCGAGAACTGATTGATGCCCATCCGGTTCTATGACTTTGATCAAATAACAACGTTTTTCCTCCCTCACCTGTTCACCCAGGTATTCGAGTTGATTCTCTTCTGTCCTTAAATCAAGGAGAGAGCTCCTGAAGATTGCATCATGGGCCAACTGTTTGGCCTCTTGGAGGGAAAGGGATTCCTCAATCAATTGCTCATCACGAATCCTTACCTTCCAGGCGTTTTCTCCATCATACCCTTGAATCAATTTACCAGCATTTCCCAAATCCATTTCGATGCGCATCAAATTGGATTCGGATGAATAGACCAATAGAGGGATACGCCTTTCTTCAAAGAGATTATAGCCTTCCCTTCTAACGGACTGGAGTGAACGAACCACATTTTCTCCTCCAATAGCATCCAAGTGAAGCGTGATCAAATCTTCAGCCACTCCAGCAACAGCAGTCATTTCTCCTAGGAAAAGAGCAACGACCACCCATAAACTTATTCGCTTATTTTTTTGCACGGTCGATCAGGAAACTAAATAATTTATCCCTTTATTATCTTAGAAGGTGCCTAAAAAGTCAAAAGAAACGAAGGGGTTATCAAACTCCGTTTTCCTTTATCTTCACTCACTTTCGGCAGAAAGGAATCTTCCCTACAACTGCAACAACTCAACCTGCCAAGGGAGACAAACTTCATGCACACATTCCGGACAACGGGCAATCTTTGCCATTTGGGCACGACTCGAAATCAAAGTAGGCTCAATATTGAGTTTTTTAGCAATCGTATCCCGGTGCGCTTTTAATGAATCCTGTCGACTCACTTCTTCAGGCGTAAGAGGTTCTTCACGTCGCCGTTTTCCCCCTTTGCGACGAGGCAACGTCTCAGGATTTCTTTTGGCCCCTCTTTCCAAAGCATCCATTAAACCTCTAGCCCGGCCAGACTTGATTCCCTTTGGCAGTTTTTCAAACGCTTCCTTATATTTACCTTTCTCCACTGCTTGGGATAAGGTCAGCAATAATTGATTATGGATAACTTTAAAGGGTGGGCGATCCATCCGCTGGGCCTCACTCTCTCGCCAATGCCAAAGTTCATAAAGGGCACACAGGCCTCGAGGAGATAGTTTACGGGAATACGATAGTCTCCAGGCATCCTGGTCGGGTTTGCCAAATCCATTGGAAGCCGACTCAATCTGCCAATCACATTTTTGTTTATGCCAATCCAGACGCCCCAGTTCAGAGAGTTGTTTGTGCAGAATATTCTTTAACTGAGGCAAATATTGTACGTCTCCTACCGCATAATTGAGCATTTTTGAGGGCAATGGGCGCTGAGACCAGTCACTTTTCTGGCTATCTTTAGGATGGTCCACCTTAAGAAAATCTTTTAACAGAGCCGCCAGTCCGATTTGAGAAATTCCTAAGAACTGAGCGGCAAACATCGTATCAAAGAGCTCTCTCGGACGAAACGCAGCCATATCTGCTAACAGCCTTATATCAAAATCACTCCCGTGCATAACGAGGGATTTATCTTTCAGTGCCTCCCAAAGAGAGGATAATTTGATATCGGACAAAGTATCGATCAGAAAATTGCTGTCCTTAATCCTTAATTGGAGCAGGCATACCCGGGTTGCATAGTGGTGCAAATTATCTGCCTCCGTATCGAGAAAAACTTCCGTAACCTCATTTAATTGAGAAACCAGTTCGTCCAACTGATCGGCTTGGTCAATATATGTAAACGCCAATGATTCCATTCTTTATCGCATAGTGCCTCTACTTTTAGCACAAAGCGGCGCAGATTGACGCCAAACAGGCACAGTGGAAGAAAAAAAATAGATCATTTTATCCGTGAATCCAGCCTTCAAAGAAACTTCCTATTAAATTTGGGAGATCAGAACTATAACCGCCTTCGAGGATCGCGGCCGTGGGAATATCGGCTGAAGCAATCCATTGCCCCAGAGTCGCAAAATCTTCCTGCCGGAGGGTCATTTGGGTAATAGGATCTCCCCGATACCCATCGAATCCGGCAGAAACCAGGAGCAAATCAGGTTCAAAGTGCAATACTTCCTCCCAGGAAACCTCCAGTGTTTCCATATACTGTCCCACCTCAGTGCCCGGAGGGAGGGGGTAATTACGGCAATTTCCCTCAGACTGAACACCGGTTCCTGGATAACCGGGGTATTGGTGAACAGAGATAAACTGTATTGCAGGATGCTCCTTCAGAATAGCCTCCGTTCCGTTACCGTGATGCACATCGAAATCCCACACAACCACTTTTTCAACGCCTTGCTGGCGAGCATAGAGAGCGGCAATGGCAATGTGATTGAGATAACAAAAACCCATAGCTTGCTCCTGAGTGGCATGGTGCCCGGGCGGTCTCATCAACGAAAAGGCCGGATGTCCCGCCAATGCTGATTCAACCGTTCCGAGAGCAGCTCCCGTCGCATGCCGGGCAATATCGTAAATACTTTCATAATAAGGCGTATCCCCATCAAATGCCTCTGGCTCCAGTAAGCGCTGGATGTGCTTTTGCGTATGCGCTAGCTTTAAGGTATTCTCTTTCGCCAGTTTCGGCCTTTTCCATTCAAAGGAGGGGAAGTTCTCTTCCAAATAAGCCGCAGTATGCAACACTCGTTCAGGTCTTTCCGGATGGCCGACTGCTTTGTATTCAACGCAATCAGGGTGATAGAATATAATCATAAACAAAAGCAGGCGAAACTGCCGGAAACAAGGTATTATTAGAGTGAAACTAGAAACTGGATGCGGATCTTGCCTGATTTTCTTTGTTCTTTCCACATTCTTTTGCTCAGGTCAATTTAGAGTGTTTTAAGTCTTCACTGTCATCCAGACTATAATGAAGACCTAAAATGCCCTAAATTTTACAGAAAATGAAGGTAATTGTGCTCTGCAGTGGAGGAATGGATTCGGTAGCTGTGCTTTACGCGGCAAAAAAGGAACACTCTGTTCAGAGAGTGCTCAGTTTCCACTATGGATCAAAGCATAACGACAGAGAGATTCCGTTTGCCGCTTACCACTCGAATCTGCTCGGCCTGAAACACGAAATCATAAACCTCGGTTTCATGGATACCCTTTTCACCTCCAGTCTTTTGCAATCAGGTGCCGAGATACCCGATGGCCATTATGAAGAAACCAATATGAAACAAACAGTGGTTCCCTTTCGAAACGGGATCATGCTGGCGATTGCCACTGGTATAGCCGAAAGCACTAAGTCAGAAGGCGTCGTAGTTGCGGCACATTCCGGTGATCATGCCATCTATCCAGACTGTCGTGAGCTTTTCATGCAGGGCTTTGCTGAAGCCATGAAAACAGGAACTTACGCAGCGATCCAACTGCTAAGACCTTTCATCTCGATGGATAAAGCCGCTGTCGCTACCACAGGAAACAAACTGGGTGTTGACTTCTCCAAAACCTGGTCCTGCTACAAAGGAGGAGATATTCACTGTGGAACCTGTGGCACCTGCGTGGAACGACGAGAAGCTTTTATCGTAGCAGGATTGCCTGATGAAACTCTCTACGCAAAAACCCCTCCACTCCCCGCTCCACCACATCCCTAACATCTGAGACCTTATTCTAACGATGTTCATTTCAGAGATTTTTCATTCTCTCCAGGGCGAAGGTTCCCTCTCCGGCGTTTCCTCTCTCTTCATTCGCACTTCCGGATGCAATCTGCGCTGCAACTGGTGCGATACTCCCTACGCATCCTGGAAACCCGAAGGAACAAAAATGAGCCTAGAAGCTATCTGCGAACAGGTCATGGCCAGTTCCGCCCAGCATATCGTTTTAACCGGCGGAGAACCCATGATCGCTCCGGAAGTTCACCGGCTAGCAGAGGCTATCCAATCCATCGGGAAACATCTGACCATTGAAACGGCCGCAACCATTCTGCCCAAGGGTATTGCCTGCAGCCTCGCATCCTTAAGCCCCAAACTCTCCAATTCCACTCCCGACGGTCGCCTTTCGTCAAAATGGCAAGAAAAACACAATGATCTACGATGGCAGCCGAATGTCGTTCAGGCCTGGATTGATGCTTATCCAACCCAACTAAAATTCGTTATTTGCTCGCGCAAAGATCTCGATGAGATCGAAGCGATGCTGGATCAGCTACAACCTTCCATCCTTGCAGAAAATATCTTTCTCATGCCAGAAGGAATCACCATCGATACTTTGCATAAGAAAGCTAAATGGCTGGCTGATATTTGTCGAGAAAAAGGATACCGATATGGACATCGTCTTCATATCGAGCTATACGGAAATACGAGAGGAACCTAGAATACTTTGTATTGCAAAGTATTCTAGGTTAAAAAGCTCACTTTGACAGTAAAATACTTTTGAAATCACCCTAAGCAACGTCTTATAAAAGTTTACCTGGCTTAACTTTTCTGGCAGCTGGCACTCTCTTGAGCCACTCGGTGACCTTTTTACAAAAAGCATCCACCTGAGCAGGTGCTGAACCGACAAAGCGTTTAGATTCTCCCAAAATGGACTCCAGTTTGTGTCGGGGAAGTTTTAAACGCACATCTTCGGCCAAAAGCCCGATAAGATCACACTTTTCTCCTCCCCCTTCTCGCATAGCATTAGAGGCAGTCAGGGCATGTTCCTTAATCGCCGCATGAGCTGTCTCACGACCAGCCCCAGCCTTAACGGCCTCCATCAAAATGGTCGTCGAGGCAAGAAATGGCAGCTGCTTGTTGTTCTCGTTCTGGATTGCCGCTGGAAAAACAGCCAATTGCTCTAGAACCGTGAGGAAAGTTTCCAACAACCCATCGATCGCAAAAAAGGCATCGGGAAGCATGACTCGACGAACTACGGAACAGGAAACATCCCCTTCATTCCACTGATCTCCGGACAAACCGGAAGCCATCGTGACATA
The DNA here is from genome assembly GCA_028280955.1 of Opitutaceae bacterium. GTDB lineage: Bacteria > Verrucomicrobiota > Verrucomicrobiia > Opitutales > Opitutaceae > NORP342. The sequence continues at coordinate 32,306 of JANQKU010000008.1, read as the reverse complement.
ACCCGTTAAAATTGTTGAAAAACCATGAACTCGCTCACTGTTTCGGCAGTTGACCTTATGAGGCATGGCAGAAGAACCCACCTGACCTTTTCGGAAGCCCTCTGTCATTAAACCCAATCCAGCCATCAATCGAATCGTTGTAGAAAGACTGTCGGCTGCAGCGCCTGTCTGGCTAAGGGCTGTCACAGTATCAAAATCCAGACTTCTGGGATAAACTTGCCCTACATTTTGGAAAACCGCTTTGAAACCTAGATGTTTGATCACCCTCTTTTCCAACTGTTCAACTTTCTCAGCATCTCCGCCAAACAAGGTAAGCTGATCCAGCTGGGTTCCCACAGCACCTTTTAAACCACGAACCGGATATCGTTCAATCAGGTTCTCCAGTCTATCCAGAGCCACAAGAAGTTCTTCTCCAACCATGGAAATTCTTTTCCCAAAGGTCGTTGGCTGTGCCGGAACATTATGGGTGCGCCCGGTAATCATAAGCGTCCGATACTCCTTGGCCCGCTCAGCCATTTTGGCCAGGGCCGCCACAGCCTTGACTCGAACCAACTGCAAAGCCCGCAAAACCTGAAGCTGCTCAACATTCTCCGTCAAATCACGGCTGGTCAGTCCCAGATGAATAAATTCCCGCTTTGCCAACCCGTTAAATTCTTCTATCCGGGCTTTTACGTCGTGTAAAAGAACCCGTTCACGCTTATCAATCGACTCAAGATCTATCTTTTCTTTGACGCTTTCGTAATCCTGAATAGCTACAGCCGGAATTTTTAAGCCCAAATCTCTCTGGCCTTTCATGACGGCAATCCAATAGTCCCTCTCCAGGCCGATGCGTCCAACAGGTGACCATATCGCCTTCATTTCAGGCGAGGCATAACGATCTGCCAGAACATTAGAAATGCCACTTGTTTTTGTAACTTTTGTCTTCACCATTTTCGTCTCAAACCATCTTTGCGCTTATTTCTGGTTAAGCAAGACCCGGTAGCCACAGTCTTTTTTATCGAGCGGCCCATAACATTCCACGCTTTGTTATCTCAAGGGCTTGAGGAACCTTAAAATCTTCAGGCGTATGGCCCAGTGAACTGTAAAAGACCCGGCCCTCTCCATACATTCTTTTCCATACCACCGGCATTTCCGTTCCATTCACCCACGGAGCTGACTCCGGCTGAAAGACAGTCGTGGCCAAAACCTCATTGGAGGGGTCTACATGCATGTAATACTGCTCTGAATGCATCGCAAAATCGCTGAGTCCCGCCACAATGGGATCCTCTTTCTTAAGAATATTCACCTGATAATCTTTTATATTATCAGGATGAGCCACCCACTGTCCGCCCACCATAAATTGATACTCCGTATCTTCGCGAAAGGAATCCCCCATCGTGCCGTGGTAACCAGCTAGCCCCACTCCACTTTTAATGGCTTCTCGTAATCCCTGAGACTGTTCAGCTGAGATTTTCCCCATTGTCCACATGGGAACAATCAAAGATAATTTCTTTAATTTAGTGACATCGAGATAGGCATCCAATGTATCCTCTATTTCGACATCAAAACCTTCTGATCGCAGCCAGGGACCAAAAATTTCCGAACCTTCTTTTGGATGATGGCCTTCCCAGCCACCCCAAACAATAAGTGCTTTTTTCTTACTCACTCAGCCATTAGATCATGCTCACCCACTGGAGCACAGCCTATTTTATCAATCAGCTCTTTTTATCTCTTCAGTTTAGCAACTCTCTTTAAAAAGAAACCTGACGCACTTCCACAAAACGCCCTTTCTGAGCTGATTCACGGGCAGCCAAACAGGCATAGACACTTTGAAGACCCATTTCAATTGGTGTGCGCGATTTTGCCTTTCCTTTGATAAGCCCCATAAAATCATAGGCCAACTGGATATCTCCTCCAAAATGACTGGCCTCACCGCTGGCTTTTTCAACCGCACTGAAAGGCGTATGATGTCGCACTCGGTGCAATTCATTCGCATACCAATCAAACCCAACCGTTCCCATATAGCCACTGACAGTCGCACCACGTTTACCAGCATCACGACGGGAAAAAAAGACCTGTGTATAAATGCCATGAGCCCCAGAGGCAAACTGCACCAGAGCCGAAGAACAATCTTCGTTGAGAGTCCCATCTTCCGCACTTCCACAATCGCGACCATATAAGCAGAGATGATCCTCATGCGAACCACCTGCACTGTTACGAATACGATTTTCCGGACTTTCCAGACAAGTCTCACGGTCTGAACATTCTGAACAATAGAGGTTTGCTTTTTTTCGTCCTCCGAAGACATGTCCTCGAGTCGCCATAGCAGAAACTCGCACTATCGGCTCACCCATCAAATACATCATGTAATCAAAATCGTGCGTCGCCTTCTGCAAAAAGAGCCCACCAGTTATTTGGAAATCTCGGTAAGGTCTCTCCCAATAAACAGTGCCATAGGGAACATAATTCACCGCTGCTATATGTACAGGTGTATCGACAGCGCCATCTTCAATGTATTGCCGAGCCAACTCACAAAGAGGAGAAACCCTCAAGGGAAAGCTGACGACGACCGGACAACGGCTTTGGGCAAAGGCTCGTTCCAGGTCCGTCGCTTGACGCATATTGATCGCCACCGGTTTTTCCAAAAAAAGCGGCAGATCATATCGAGCCGCCTGAATCGCATAACGGCTATGTAAATTGCAGCGGGTTCCAATAGCAAGCGCATCCAATTTCTCCTTACGCACCATTGTTGCGAGGTCTTTATAAAAAACAGCGTCTCGATCACAATCAGCTAAACGTGCTCGCACCTGCTTTTCGTCAGGATCAATGATAGCCGTAACCCGTAACTCTGGATCCACCATGCGAAATTGGCTGTTAATCGCGCCATGAATCCGACCACCATATCCTATGACTCCTAATCGAATCATGTTTATTTTAGTTCTGTTCGTCTACAAATCCGAGCATTCAAGGCTCTGATCCATGTCCAAAGCAGGGTTTTCTTGGGCAGACTCCCCGACCACAATCGCAGGCACCCCAGCCACGGTGGTGTGGGCGGGCACATCTGCGAGGACTACGCTACCAGCACCGACTTTGGCACACTCACCAATCTCGACATCACCTAAAAGTTTGGCACCGGCACCGATCAAAACCCCGGAGCGCACAATTGGGTGACGATTCCCCACTACTTTGCCTGTTCCTCCGAGAGTGACTTCATGAAAAATAGAAACATTGTCTTCGATGATCGCGGTCTCTCCAGCGACGAAGCTTGTCCCGTGATCGAGGAGGATACCGCATCCGATCCGGGCAGCCGGATGGATATCCACACCGAAGACCTCCGAAGCAATACTCTGAAAGTAAAGAGCCAGATCTCTCCGGTCAGTAACCCAGAGTTCGTGGGAAACACGGTAAGTGCAAATAGCGGCAAAACCTTTGTAAAACAAGAGAGCCTGGCAAGCGGACTCGCAGGCAGGATCACGATTCACGATGGCGGTAAGGTCGGCCGCAGCGCTTTGCACCAATCGTGGATGGGCACAAAAAAGATAGGCCAAAAGTGGCGCCAGTTCCGTGCGATTCATGTCCTCACGAGCTAGTTTGCGGGCCAAGCGAACTCCAATCGAGCTGCCCAAGCCTTCTTGAGAAAGGATAACAGCCTCCACCAAAGAACGCAGATGAGGCTCGCGCGCAATGATGGCTTCGGCCTCAGCTCGTAACTGCTGCCATAGAGCCGTCACATCAATCCCTTGCTCTCGGCAAAGACGTGGTTCCTTCTCTCTCGCTTTATCTGCCATCTCGTGGTTTATTTCAAATCAGTGAGGGTTTCCCAAAAACTGGAATGTACCTGTCAACCCATCACTTGCCTAGCTAAACATTACGACGGATCATCTGTGGTCAAGGTCGAAGAGATGGCAGACCTAGGTTGATAAAAAGAAAGCATCGTTTCCATGCTTACCATTATTCGCTGTTTGGAGACTCTTTCTCGAATGAGGTCAGGCGAGTGATGACAAAGGCCACATGCAAATGGAGATCGTATAGTTCATCCGTATAGGAAAGCGGCACATCGACTGATGAAATTTCCATCTGAAGTTCCCGAAGTTTTTGTAGATCCTCCGGTAACGTTTTGTAGATTTCTCCACTCAACATTTTCTTATCAACTTCTCGTAAGAATTTATACCAACGGAAAATTTTTGATCGGATTCTCCAACGATAAAGAGGCGGTGCTGTCTTAAAAAGAGGAATCAAGAGCGCCATAAACGGGATGACCAAAATAATCAGGCGATCCACAGCAGAAGCGATCCAAAACGGAAGAAAACGTTGTAATAAAGGAGGGCCTTTTTCATGAAAGTACTCTGCTTCTTTAGTCAATTTGAACCCAACATATTCGCCGGAGGGGAAGGCGCCCTCCTCCTCCAAAAGATTCCCGGACGCCAGAATCTCTCCAGATTTCAAGAGAATCAGAGAGGTGAGCGCCGGGTGAAATTCATCGTTACAGACCAACGTAGCCAAGGGCGAAAGCAGAACCCGGGTAGTATCCGGAACATTTTCCGCTATATCCAACAATCCTTCACCGATAACGACACTTGAGAGAAAGGGAATATTTCCCACGTACGCTCGATAGCGCCTGAAGGACATCAGTTCCAACTCCGGCTCCGAAGCTAATTCCTTAATCAGTTTATTTTGCGCCGGCATAACAAAAAAAGCCACATCTACCTCTCCACTAAGTAGGGCATCCGCTGCTTCAGATCCCCCTATTTTCTGCAACAAATTAGAGGATTCATCCAAGATACCATTTTTTTTAAGTAACAATTTACTGACCGCATTTGCGCCACTGCCCTCTGAACCAATCGCCATCTTTCGGCCCTGCAAATCTTTCAGAAGTTTCACCTTCTGATGACCGCGATAAAAAACCCATAACGGCTCGTAATAAAGGCTCCCTAAGCCTCTGAGTCCTTCCTGATCCCCAGAAAAGAGTGTTTCAACGCCACTTTGCACAAGCGCGAGCTCGATTTTTTCTTCGTCTGAAGTGAGCAGCTCCAAGTTTTCAATCGATCCATTGGTTTTGCGAATATTCAGTGAAAAACCCTCTTCCTCCAGAGCCCTTTGTAAACGCAGGGCATACTGATAGTAACCACCTTCCTCCGGACCTGCCGCAATTGTTAACACCCGAGGTGGTGCAGGTTCCAGAAATTGGATCGCTACGATTACCCCCACGACCATCAAAAAGAGAACCCAGGCGTTTCCTTTTATAAAATGCATCATTGGACGATCCTCATGTCAAAAATCAAGTAACGTCACTTCGAAAATAAGAGTCGCTCTTCTCGGTATCTTGGGTAACCGTCCTCTCAATCCATATGCCAATTCGTGTGGAATGATGAGAATTCTTTCTTCTCCTTTTGTCATTTCACGAAACGCTTCTTCCCAGCCATCAATCACTTGGCCCCGACCTAGCTGAAAAGTAAAAGGATTTTCTTCGTTGGAAACCGAACCAAAAACTGTCCCATCAATGAGAGACCCCTTGTACAAAACCTTCAAACGCATCCCCTTCATGGGAGGAAGGCCTTCGCCTTCCTTCTGTATAATATAACGAAGGCCAGATGGTGTCTCAATCGCATCAGACCATTTCTGCTGGATGATTACTTCATCCTCTGGACTGAAGGTTCCGCGCGAGCCTGCTTCCATGTGCTCAAAAAAACAGGTTATCAGGCTCATCAACGCTATACCTAACCGTAAATTCATCTCTCAACTATGGAAAAGTAAAACCGTAAGACAACTGTGCATTTTAGAACAGATTAATCACTCTCCGGCAAGGAAGGTTTCCCTAATATAAATAAAAGGAACCTCTGTCGCCTTATTCTGTTTAGGTTAAACATCTGACGGCCATGGCCGTCATGATAGCCTGCTGATCATTCGGTCGATCAAGAATCTCTTCAAAAGCACGAACAAATTCTTTTTGGTGATCGATCAACTTCCGTAGTGTCGGTAGCGTACTGCCATTGGCGAGCTTCCCAAGATACCAGAGATTCTGTGTAAAAATATGATAAGCGCTCTTGCTAGAAGCTTCACCAAAAAATTCTCCATAACGCTTGGCTGCTGCTTCAAATGATGATTTTTCGAATCCACGGCCACCAAGACGAATATCCCCAGCGTCAAGCAAGCCTCTAATCTGTATAAGTAATCGATTTCTATTCTGTAGGGCTGATAAAAGCCCCCGAGCATCATTGCCGGCAAAAAAATGTCGTTTGAGAGCATCCAAAGTCCAAGTCGCCTTTCGAGAAAAAAAAGCTTCTGCCGCCTCAAAAAAATCACCTTCTCCAAACGTGGGAACTAACTCTTCCACATGCTTTTCTTCAATCACCGCTCCTGCTTCACCCAGGTAAGCGGCTAGTTTGTTCAACTCTTCGAAAAACAGACGGGTGTTTCCATTAATTTTGGCATGGAGCAATTCCAGCGCATTGGCTGAAATCGATACCTCCAGCTTTTGACATTCCTCTTCTGCCAAAGCGTGCCAGTTATGCCCACTATTACGACCCGTATCACCGACCAACTCAAAGTTACCATTCGCCTCGCACCATTTGGGAAAACTCCGCCTGCGATCAATGGGTGATGCTGTCACAATGACCTCAACTTCCTCGGCAACAATGCTCTCAAGGATCGTTTGCAATTCTCCTACCTGAGCCAACGTTCCCTCTGCCCTGCCTGTAACAGTATCAGCGAGAAAGTTAATGTCCTTCAGCCAAACGACCCGTTTCCCTCCAAAGAGCCCCAAGGTCTGCACCGCCTCACGAAAACGGTTCACGGCAGCCTCCACCTCAGCCACATTATTGGCAAATCCACTGATGATCTCCTGGGAAAATTCATCTTCAACTTCCGCAGACAACACCTCATAATGCTCCTTTCCCAGGCGGGTCACCAGAAAATCATCCGGTCCACAGATAAAAGTAAACGCTTTTGCAGCCATTTGAACGAAAACCCTTACCTTAAAACCTCTCCTTCTGTGGAGGCGATTTATTTTTCCATGCAATCCCAAATTTTCTGTTTCCCTGACCCAAAGAGAAAAGAAAACCTTTTCCTCTAATGTTTACTTAAATAACAGATTCTTTGCCTCCAGTCACTCTTACTCTCTGAAATTCGTAATCGTTCGATTAAACATGCATAGTTTGTCAAAGATAACTTAGAAATTTCCCAGATTTCTTGTATTTGTAGACATCATACAAAAAAATTTCTGATAAAACTAACGATATCCTAACATCGTTACTCATTGACAATTATGATGCCTTTACCTTTCCTCAACCTTGTAGGGGCAATCTGTTTTCTACAAATGGGCAGCATAACAATAAAAGAGGGAATAAACGTTATGAAGAAGAATGGTATCATTCGTTTAATCGTAGCCGCATTTTTGTGGCTTTCACTTATAGGGATCGCTCAGGCAGCTGATCGTTATGTTTATGATAATGGTAATGGTTGGGCCGAAGGAGTCTGTGACGATTCTACTACCGACGGGTTCCATACACAACTTCATGCATCTGCTGTCTACGTTGAAACCTGGGATGACGGAATCAGCAATGGGTTGGATGCTCTTGAAGTCGGAACAGATGATTCATATTCAGGAACCTATCATGTTGCTACCTTAAATGGTAGTGGTGAAAAGGTATATCTTGTTTTATGAAATCCTCCGAAATTTGATAATTAATCATCTTCTAGGATCAGCGCGGAATCACTCGATTCCGCGCTTTTTATTTTCTGTTTTAATCAATCACTTGAAAAGATATGTCGTCTTTAGGCCGACAATACACTCTCCAACCTGTACATCAATTTTACATCTACTTTGATGCGATCATATAATGATTCATCCCGATAAAAGTGCTCGAATCCTGCATAGTGAAGAATATGATTATTAAATCTATTTTTAAATAATCTCTTAGACTTACCTAGAGCCAAAAGATAATTAAATTTGGGTCCAAGGTCATAATATGAATAGCCATTTTTTTGGAAATTATAATTAATCTGTGTCTGATCAACAAATCTCTTACCTCTATGAATGGGATTCTTATAGCTTACGATTTCTCGGTGTTCTTTTGAGAGAAGCATAACTCCTGAGTTAAAATGATCATTCCTCCAATTGATATCACCGTATTTATCTTGAAAATACAGAATTTCTTCATTTCTCCATTCTGGAATGTCCTCTTCATTATTCACAGCATCTTCGCTGTCAAAAAAAGCTCCGAAATCTTGCCGAGGGACTAGCCTAAAAACATCAGGGCAGTTCGGCATAACAATGATATCATTATCAAGAAAAAATACTCTATCATACGCTTCCAACAGATCATATAATTGAAACTTTTCAAATTTTGGATGCTCAAAATTTACAGCGTTTGTCTCTATGGCAACAAAATCACTTTTTGTCCTTTCCGCATATAACTCCATCGTAGGATGCGTTAATTCTCCGATTGATTTTGCAGGTTCCCCTATCGCCAGTGTAACAACTGCATTTCTATAGTTTGTTTTCATTAATCTATGCATTCCTCCCCTAATTTACATTTTATCATATTTCTGCCTTATCACAGCCTTTTCAATGAACCTCCGATTATTTTAGCTTCCCGCAAATCCAGCTACCTCCAAAAGATTCTGTACAACCAATTTTAGCTTGTACCGCTTTTTTATAGTGTAAGAACCTTTGCAGAAATGAACGCCTCAACAAAAACGCACACATAGCCTACCTCAAAAAATGGTTCTATCTTCTAAAAAATAGACGTAACCTTCCCCTAATTTGCATTTTAAAATCCCCCTAATTCATTAAATCGACTCGATTATCGATTTTTAATGGTAAGGAGGTTAGAAGAAGATGGTCAACATAAACCCGATCTTACCGCAAAGTTTACTCACTTATCTATGGCTCTTTATTTTTTCCCGGCCAAATAATTTTATCCGTTCAAAGCCTACTTCCGGCAACTCTAAGAAATTTCTTAGCTTCATCTTTCGGCCACTCAACGGGAAGACCTGACATCTCTTCCTGATGAAATAGGCTTCGCCGCAGCCAGTCGAGAGCCGCACTAACTGCTCTTTGCTTGATGGTGGCAGTCGCTCCAACCAGACGAATTTCCTTGGACCAAATACCCTCAGGAGTACATAAACCTATGTAAACTTTACCTCCTTGTCTTTCCTTTTCACAGCAGCAGCTACCGCCAAAACCCGCGATGCTAAGCCCATAATCTGCTCCTAAATGTTCCGCGACGCCCGTTGCTAAAGCCACCGCGACTTCAGGGCTGACAGCTCCATGCTGCTTCAAGACACATTCCGGAATACCAAGGGTCTGAACTTTGCTATCATTGTTGTAGCATATAATGGCTCCGGAAAAAAACTTCGAAGCTCCCGGGAGATCCGTGAAGCTGCTAGCCAAGGCTCCCCCCGTACACGATTCAGCCACAGCCAACGTTTGTCCCTTCTCTCTCAAACGCGCCGAAACAATCCTTTCAGTCGAATCATCGCCATAACAAATAAAGTTAGCGTTCAAAAGGTCGCGACATTGGTCGGCAATTGCCTGTAGTCCCTCTTTTGAAATTCGATGGTCAGGCGAGCTAAGACGACAATCCACCTGGCCTGGATGGGCACAAAAAGCCACGTCCAAACCAGGATATTTATGAAAAACCGGTTGCAAGAGGGTCTCCAAAGAAGATTCTCCAACTCCAGAAGTCTTGATCTGCAAATAAGTTTCCTCCTGAGCAAGTCTGCTGCGTTCTTTAAGTTTTGGGAGCACAACCGAGAGGAACATCGGTTGAAGCTCATTGGGCGGACCAGGTAACATGACCAAAATCTTTCCCTCCTTTTCCACCCAGAGTCCCGGAGCGGTTCCATGTGGATTTTCCAAAACAACAGCCCCCTTCGGCTTATAGGCTTGTTTAAGATTATTGGGGGTCATCTTGAGTCCTAATTTATTGAAACGATCCTCAATGGCCTGCTCCACCGCAGGATCATATTCCAATTTCAGGCCTAAGACATCTGCAATCGTCTCACGGGTTCGATCATCACAAGTAGGGCCTAAACCGCCAGTCGTCAGAACGACATCCGCACGTGCCCAGGATTCACGAAACTGGCGACCAATGGAGTCGGCATCATCGGGAATAACCACATTGCGGCTTAAGGTAACACCATGGCGCCTTAACTCGTTTCCAATGAAAGTGAGATGTCCATTTGGTGTCAGACCAAGCAATAGCTCATCTCCTAGGGTAATTAATTCAAAACGACTGGACCCATCCATTTAGCAATAATACGTTGATTTTCTTAACATCTGACCAATCCATCTTTGGCAGAGTATAACTTTATTTTAATTTGTATAAAATGCCAGCCTTGGATCCAAGTAAGTTGAAAGAGAAAGTTCGCCAACTTCCCAATTGTCCAGGCGTTTACTTAATGAAAGACCGATTAGGTGCCATTATTTACGTCGGAAAGGCTAAAAATTTGAAGAAAAGGGTCTCCACTTACTTTCAACCCTCCCGACAGATGATGACGCATCCCAAAATAAGAGCGTTGGTTGGGATGATTCATGATTTCGACACAATTGAAGTAAAATCAGAACCGGAAGCACTTATCCTGGAAGGGAAACTCATCAAACAATGGAAACCGAAGTACAACACTGACTTTACGGATGATAAACGTTTCCTCCTCGTTCGGGTCGATAAAGCCGCAGAAATCCCCCGTTTCAGCTACGTTCGCTTTAAAAAGGATGATCATTCCCTCTACTTTGGACCCTTCCCTCACTCCGGACTCTTGCGTAAAACCCTGGGTGAAATGCGCCGCAAATTCGGTATTCTTCTGAAAGACTCCTCTCCTCTCAAACTGGCTGACGGTCGTTACCAACTTTATCAAGATGTTCGGGCAGAACTTTATGGCCATGAAAACATCGTGAGTGTCGAAGCCTATCATTCTCGGGTGGATAAAGCTTGTACCTTCCTTGAAGGGAAAAGTAGAGAGTGGTTAAAAGAGTTAACCGAGGAAATGAAACAAGCGGCTATTTCCCAAAAATACGAAAAAGCGGCCGAGCTACGGGACATCGTATCCGCCCTCAAAAAGACTCTCTCTAAAACTCGGAAATTCACCCGCTCTTCCATAACGTCCATTAGCGATAAATCCGTCCTTCAAAAGCTACAGTCCACTCTCAGCCTTCCCACCCTTCCCGTTCATCTAGAATGTTTCGATATCTCCCATATTTCGGGAACATTCGTCGTCGCCTCCATGGTGCACTTTACCAATGCCAAACCGGACAATGCTCAATATCGTCGCTTTAAGATTAAAAGTTTTGTCGGCAATGACGACTTCCGGGCAATGGAAGAAGTCGTCGAGAGGCATTATCGTCGGTTAACCGATGAACAGAAAGCGTTACCTGATCTCGTTGTGATAGACGGAGGCAAAGGACAAGTCGCGGCAGCTCTCAAAGCTTTCATTCAACTGGACATAGAGCCCCCGGAGCTAATCGGACTCGCCAAAAAAAAGGAAACCATCATTTTTTCTGATGGACGGGATCCTCTCAACCTCCCTCTGAATGATCCTGCTATCCAGCTCTTGCAACGCCTGAGAGACGAGGCACATCGATTTGCCAACACATTCAACGCGGACCTGCGTTCAAAAAAAATTCGAGAATCCGTCCTCGATGGATTGGAAGGCCTCGGCTCTGTCAGACGTATAGCCTTAATGAATACATTCGGTTCGATTGACCGAATTCGGAAAGCATCAGTCAAAGACTTGCAAACGGTAGAAGGGATTGGACCAAAACTGGCCTTGAGCATCTATACATTTCTTCATACGAAAGAATTCTCTCTTCCCTCCTGAAGAGATCGCATCTCGATGGTAACCGGTGCGTTAATAAAAAAGGCCGGATCACGAGGATCGGCCTTTACTCAAAAAGTTGTGCAGATGACAATCCCCTGTTACTCTAGAAGAATCTGACCGGCTTAGACTGCATCTTTTCATGCTCTTCATCCGAACAACCTCTATCCAGAGGGACATCCGATGAATCGGCAGTCTGTTTAACCATTTCATTGCTCAGAAGATAATTCTCTACTTCCTCTCCGCTCACGTCTGCCAGCATAACACCATCAATGTCGACACAGGGAGACAAAGGTTGTCCGGAACGTTCAACCATTTCTGCGTAATTTTCACGGCTGTTAATGATATCAATATCCTCATATTCCAACCCATGTTTCTCCATAACAGCGCGAACACCATTACTCCATCCACAGTGGGGTTTTAAATATGCTTTAATCTTCATGATTCAATTTATGAGTTTATTATAAAAGGACCTTTACTTATAAAGGGTAACACTCAGTTCTTCAACTGCTGATCACAGATTCTGGCAAGGACAATTTATGCAAAGCGCTTTTTCTTCTGATAGCGCTTACCTTTTTCAAAGGCGGCCTGAACAAAAGAATTTCGAACATATATACATATATTCACTATATCTTGCTTGCCAAAAACAAACTCAAAGCCACTTTCCTCTTTTGAAACTCTTCTGATTGATTAATACTGAAATACATTATGGCCAAAAATTCCACGCCCAAGACCATCGCTTCTTCTACCAGTCCTCGCGAAAAAAATATCGACCTAGCGATCTCAGCCATCACCAAACAATTCGGAGATGGCTCCATTATGCGACTTGGATCGGGTCATAAAATGGACGTTTCCGTCATTTCCACAGGATCATTGGCCCTCGACTTAGCGCTCGGCGTGGGTGGACTGCCTCAAGGACGAATCGTTGAAGTCTACGGACCGGAATCTTCCGGGAAAACAACTTTAGCGCTCAATCTTATTGCTGAAGCGCAAAAAAATGGTGGTTTGGCAGCTTTTATTGATGTCGAGCATGCTCTCGACCCCAGATATGCCCGTATTCTGGGAGTCAATCTTGATGATTTACTTGTTTCCCAGCCAGATTCAGGTGAAGACGCTCTTAATATCACTGAAACACTCATTCGTTCTAATTCGATCGATGTCATCGTTGTCGATTCTGTGGCCGCTCTTGTCTCAAGGGCAGAACTCGACGGTCAGATGGGTGACGCAACTGTTGGTTCCCAGGCCCGCTTGATGAGTCAGGCCATGAGAAGGCTCACTGGCATTGTCAGTAAAACAAACTGTGTCTGCCTCTTTACCAATCAGATCCGTGAAAAAATCGGTGTGATGTTTGGCAGCCCCGAAACAACCCCAGGAGGTCGAGCCCTTAAGTTTTTCTCCTCCGTGAGAATGGACATTCGCCGTATCGGGCAGATAAAAGAAACCAGCGGCAAAGTGATTGGAAATCGAACCAGAGTAAAAGTTGTTAAAAACAAAGTCGCAGCTCCCTTCCGGGAATGTGAATTTGACATCATGTATAACGAAGGAATCTCTAAGACTGGCTCTGTCATCGATCTGGGGATTGAACACAAAATTCTGGAAAAGAAAGGAGCCTGGATCTCGTATGAAGGCGAATTAATCGGCCAAGGTCGCGAAGCCGCAAAAAAACATTTATCGGAAAATCCAGAATTGGTCAAAAAACTCTCCGACGCCATTGTGGCGGAGATAAACACCTCGGGAGACATCATTATTAATAGCGGGAATCCCACTGAATCCTAGTCAGCATAAGCTCTTTTTATTCAATAGAATAAAAATTTATCTCCGCCTTTTCTCACAAAGAAAAGCGCGTGCCTTTCCATGATCAACTCAGATACAATCGTTGGCTTAGCAACTCCCAGTTTTGAATCGGCCATCGCCCTTATCCGTGCCAGCGGACCTGAAATTTCAGCGCTTGCTACAGATATCTTAGGCTCTTGCCCTCTTCCCCGCCAAGCTCAGCACGACAATTATAAAGACCTGCAAGGCCAACTACTCGATGATGTTCTTTTTTGCTTCTTTAAAGGCCCCCATTCTTACACTGGTGAAGATATTCTGGAAATATCCTGTCACGGGAATCCCTTTATTGCACAAAAAATCATCGATGATCTTTTATCGAGGGGTTGCCAAATGGCTGAACCCGGAGAATTCACCCGACGAGCTTTCCTTAACGGGAAAATGGATCTCAGCCAAGCTGAAGCCGTCATGGATCTCATTCGTGCTCGCAGTGATCGAGCCCTCGAAGCAGCCAATCGCCAGCTGCGCGGCGCATTGGGAAAACGCATTACCCTTTTAGTGGATAAACTTCTTCAAGTCGTTGCCGGGATAGAAGCTTACATTGATTTTCCAGATGAAGATCTTCCTCCGGAGGATCAAAAACAACATATTGACAGTATCTCTTCCGTTGCAGAAGAAACAGATAAATTATTGGCTACCAGCCACTACGGAAATATCGTTAGAGATGGTGTCCGCACAATTCTCATCGGAGAACCCAACGCGGGGAAAAGCAGCTTGCTCAATCAAATAGTTGGATACAACCGCGCCATCGTCAGCCCGGAACCAGGAACCACCAGAGATTTTTTGGAAGAAAGATTTATGCTCGGGCCACATTGTATCCGATTTTTAGATACCGCAGGGTTGCGCTCTGAAGCACAATCTATCGAAAAACTCGGTATCGAAAAAACGGTGGAGCAAAGCGCTGACGCCGATATTTTCCTTCTGATTCTTGACTCAACCCAACCCCCCCCTCCCCTGCCCGATCCGATCAAGAACCGGATGACACTCCAAAACACCATTCTCGTTTGTAATAAGAATGATCTGGCTGAACTGAAAGAAATTCCAAGGGAGTTTTCCCAGTTTACCCTCTTGAAGACTTCAGCCTTAGATGGGTCTGGCATTACAGAACTACAAGAAGCCATTATTTCCCTGGTCGAATCCGGACGTACCGTTATTGGTGAAGACCTAATCGCCATCAGTGCTCGCCATGCCCATGCCCTTTCTGAAGTCAGTCAATGCCTCTTGAATGCACAAAAAAAATTGGCCTCACAAGAACCTTTAGAACTGGTCGCCAGTGACCTGCGAAGCTCTCTCGATAATTTAGGTCAGATAACCGGACGCATCGATAACGAGCAAATGCTTGATAAGCTTTTCGCTTCTTTTTGCATCGGTAAATAGTCCCTTGTCAAAGGCTTCTTGACATCGTATTGTCCGCACCTTTTTGCAGACAATCATGCCAACCCAGTCAACAGAGTTCGATGTTATCGTATGCGGCGCCGGTCATGCCGGAATTGAAGCCGCTTTGGCTGCCGCACGCCTTGGCGCCAAGACACTGGTTTTAAGCGGAAATATCGATACGATGGGCCAAATGAGCTGTAATCCAGCGATTGGTGGTGTCGCCAAAGGTCATATTGTGCGAGAAATCGACGCCTTGGGTGGCGAAATGGCCGTCGCAGCCGATGTAACCGGGATTCAATTCCGCCTTCTCAACGCCTCCAAAGGACCAGCCGTACAATCACCGCGTGTGCAATGCGATAAAAAAGCTTATCAGTTCCGGATGAAACATACCTTGGAGCTGCAAGCAAATCTCCAAATCTTCCAAGCTACAGTCACCGGATTGATTTACGCCAAAGGGAAAGTGATCGGATGCAAAACTAACCTCGATATTGAATTTCGAGCTAAAACTATCGTTATTACGACCGGAACCTTCCTGAAAGCCCTTATGCATATCGGGCAAAACAAGAATGAAGGAGGAAGAATGGGAGATCATAACGCAAAAACTCTTTCTAATAGTTTTCTTGAAGCGGGAATTGAGCTGGAACGCCTTAAAACAGGCACACCTCCCAGGCTCCTGGGGAGAAGTATCGATTTTTCGCAGATGCAGGAGCAGAAAGGAGATGACGATCCAACGCTTTTTGGTTTTTACGATACCAGAGGAGAAGAGGAATTGTTCCACGTGGAACAATTCGGTGAAAGAAGGCTAGGGTGGAAACCCGGAACCGAACAGGTTTCCTGCTGGATCACCTATACTTCACCCGAAAGCCAACGAATCGTAACCAATAATTTGGAAAAGTCTGCCATGTATAGTGGAGAGATTTCCGGGACAGGACCACGCTATTGCCCCAGCATTGAGGATAAATATGTTCGTTTTAAAGACAGAGAACGTCACACTTTGTACCTTGAACCAGAAGGGCGTAATACCAATGAGTACTATATCAATGGCCTTTCTACCAGTTTACCCTATGATGTTCAAAATGACCTTATTCATTCGATAGAGGGATTGGAAAAGGCTCAAATTCTTCGACCCGCTTATGCCGTTGAATATGATTTTGCTCCACCGACCCAACTCCTGCCCAGCCTCGAATCACGCAAGATTGAAAACCTTTACTTTGCAGGACAAATCAACGGGACTTCCGGTTATGAAGAAGCCGCTGGACAAGGATTGATCGCCGGGGTCAACGCGGCACGAAAGGCGAGGGGAGAGAGCCCTTTAATCCTAAAAAGACACGAAGGCTATATTGGTGTCATGATTGATGATCTCGTCACCAAAGGAACCAAAGAACCTTATCGCATGTTCACCTCGCGGGCAGAGCATCGACTTCTCTTTAATCACAGCAGCGCTGAGTTGAGACTGCTGCATCATCTTGATCTAGTGGATCTCGTTCCACCAGATCGACTGCGTCGGATAAAGGAAAAACTTAAGCATATAGAATACTGGCAAAATTGGTTGGAGCAGAATACAACTGCCGGCGGAAGCTGGGGTGATTTGATTCGTAGATCCAATCCAACTAAAGAATTACCAGACGATTTTCAAAATGTTCCAGATCCCATTAAAAATGAAGTCCTTCTCCGAATCGCCTATAGAGGTTATCTGGAAAGGGAAAGGAAACAGATCAAACGTCTTTCCGAAATTGAAGACATTCAACTGCCAAAAGATATTAACTACCTGAATATCAAAGGTTTAAAAAAAGAAAGTGCTTTAAAACTAGCCGAAACAACTCCCTTTACCCTTGGACAAGCCAGCCGGATAAGTGGCGTCAATCCCTCTGATATTGGTATTTTGCTGGTTTTACTGAAAAAAGGGAATTTAGGCTAATCCCAGCCTATTTGATTATCCATATGTTGAAGAAATCTCGAATCCGATCGAAGCCGGAAGAGGTGATCCAAAAAATTGAGAAACGCCTCGATCACTTAAGAGCACTCTGTGCTGAACTTTTTGAAAGAGAAGAAACCATCACTTTGGAGATTGGTTGTGGGCATGGTCACTTTCTCACTGAATACGCTAAAGCCCATCCGAAATCAAAGTGCATTGGTATTGATCTGCTGACAGGCCGTATCGAAAGAGCTCTCCGCAAAAAAGAGAAAATTCAGAAGAAAAACCTGTATTTTCTAAAAGCAGAAGCTCTCGAGTTTCTCTGGGTCATTCCAGAAAAAATTCAGATTGAGACATACTTTCTCTTGTTCCCCGATCCATGGCCAAAACGGAGACACCATAAAAACAGACTCCTCGATTTTGATTTCCTGTCATTAGCTGCTAAAAAAAGCGTGGTTTCCTGTCCTTTTTATTTTCGAACTGATCATGCCGATTATTTCGAATGGGGGAGGGAGGCCTTTGTAAATCATCCTGATTGGGAACTGAGGGCTAAAGTAAACTGGCCCTTCGAACGAGCTTCTGTCTTTCAAGAAAAAGCAGACTCCTATCAATCACTCGTTGCCATCAAAGTAAATCCAACCAAAACAAAAGAAACACCTGAGCAAGCGCTGTCAGAATCACCATAGCGTAGGTCAGGGCTCCAAAATAGTCGACACTGAGAGGGCGTTCTCCTCTGGGAGAAGAAAAAGCTGCTGACTGCCCTTCATCTTTGAGCGATTCTTCTTGAAAAGAACCCGTCTCAAGTTCCTTGTTTTTCATTAAGGTTGAACCCTGTACTGGCAATTCCCCTCTGACAACTCAAACTTTCTCGGAAGTTCATGACAAAACCCTTTAAAACATTAGCCCTTCTACTAATCAATCAAGCACCTGCTACTAATTCACTCTATAGTTAAAGAAAGACTGATCAGGAGTTGACGCCGGCAACGCAATTCGCCAACTAAACAGTTTTGCTAATAACAACATATTTGTTCGTTAATTTCATCCCATGCTGCTTTTCAAGCGTTTCACAGCCACTTTCTTACTCTTCTTGACAGGAGCCTTCGCTCCACTGGCGGAAGCAGCGGGAACCGCACGGGCCGAAGAATTGTTTTCCATTGGGCCCCTTCCTATAACCAATAGCATGGTAACCAGTTGGGTGGTTTCCTTGTTCATTATTCTCGCAGTTCGTTGGATGGTGGGAAAACCCAAACTCGTTCCCGGACGTGGTCAGGCAGTCATTGAAAATATGCTGGTGGGGTTACGGGAAATGGTCGAACCGATTATTGGCAAAAAAGCTCTGAGAGCCTCCCTTCCTTTGGTCTTGGGATTTTTTGTTTACATTGTTATCCAGAATTGGAGCGGTTTAATACCAGGAGTCGGCAGCATTGGTTGGGGATATACGGATGAAGAAGGTACTTTTCGTGTCGCTCACTCTTTAATTCGTCCGGGCAATGCGGATTGGAATGGCACGATTGCTTTAGCTACTATCGCAATGGCTGCTTGGCTTTTCATCGTGCTTAAGTACGCAGGCATAAAAGTTCTCATTTTAGATCTTTTTGGAAACAAAGCGGACAAAAAAGAAGTGGGTTCTATTCTGTGGCTAATGTTAATTCCGATGTTTCTTCTGATTGGAGTCATTGAAGTCGTTTCCATTTTAATTCGCCCGCTGACTCTTTCCATTCGTCTTTTCGGCAATGTATATGGAGGTGAAAGCCTTATGCATGCGATGCACTATTTTCCTGCGTTCTATTTTCTCGAACTTCTAGTGGGTTTGGTTCAAGCCTTCGTATTTATTCTCTTATTCAGTGTGTATATTGGCTTGATTTGCAATCATGGTGATGAACACGAAGAAGGAAGCCATCACTAAACTTTACGGTCGGGACCATGTATTAAAACGTGGACGATCATAACCAACATTAACACCTAAAAAACATATACCAATGAATGAAATCATCATCCTAGCGGAAATCACAGGTAGCGTAACTTCCGGTCTCGGCGTTCTCGGCGCAGCTATTGCCGTAGGATTCGTCGGAGCAAAAGCGGCTGAAGCAGTCGGTCGTAATCCGGGCGCATCTGGAAAAATCCTGGTCCAGAGTATTATCGGTATGGCTCTCGCAGAAGGGCTTGGTATTTTATCGCTCGTCCTTTAAGAAACCTCATTTTTGACGCATCGGAGATTCCGATGCGTCGATTCTAATTCCTTCGCCAATGATCAACATGCTTACAGTAATCGCAGCAGCAGATGCAACATCATCAGGACTCGTTGAAGTCTTTGGCTTGAATATTGGCCATATCATAATGCAAGTTATCAGTTTCTCGATCCTTGCATTTGTATTGTATCGGTACGCTTTTAAGCCCGTCTTTGCCACCATTGACGAACGTCAAAGCAAAATTGAAGATGGCCTTCGTTATACGGAAGAGATGAAGAGCAAACTGGCGGAAGCTGAAAAGGAAACTGCTGAAGTAATGAAAAAGGCTTCTCTTGAGGCACAGCAAATCATTACGGAAGCCAGAGATTCCGGGAAGGCACTTCTGGAAAAACAAACACAGGAAGCCACCAGCAAAGCCCAAGACATTCTCACGAAAGCAGAGCACGCTATCGAACTTGAACGAAAAAAGATGTTAGCGGATGTTCGTGATGAAATCTCACGACTGGTTGTTCTCACCACTTCACGCGTCTTATCCAAAGAGCTTCCTGAGGATGAAAAGCAAAAGTATGCCGAAAGCGCTGCTAAGGAGTTAAGCAACGTCTAATTTTTCTCCGATGGCGCTCGATAAACAAATTCAGCAACTAGCAAAAGTCTTTCTTGAAGCCAGTTTGGAAGACGGTCTCGTATCAGCGTCACGCGTTGCGGAAGTTCTCCTCTATATCGAACAAAAGAAACCTCGCCGCCACCTCGCTGTCCTCAAAGCGTATCAACGGTTGATCAGCATTGAACTCGAAAAGCACATCGCTCACGTCGAATCAGCCACCGAAGTTAGCGACACCATCCTCGCCGATATTTCGTCCGCTATGTCTACTCGCTACAACCGGACGATCAAGGCAACTGCGACAACCAACAAAGACCTGATCGCAGGGCTTCGCATCCGTGTCGGCTGCGATGTTTACGAAGACTCCATTGCCGGGCAACTTTCCGCACTACAATCCATTAACGGTTAAATTTTATATATCCAAATTATCCTTACACTTCTATTTTAATTAAAGGCCAATGAGCACTGTCATCGAACAAATCGAACAATCAATAGCCAAACTGCAAAGCGGAGCGGTAAAGAAAAATACCGGTATAATCCGCTCATTAGCTGACGGTGTCGCCAAAGTAGATGGCCTCTCCGATGCCATGTATAATGAGATGATCGAATTTCCCGGTGGCGTCATCGGGATCGCGCTTAATCTCGAAGAAGAAGAAGTTGGCTGTGTGATCTTGGGAGATGTTTCTCAATTGAAAGAAGGCGACGAAGTGAAAACAACCGGACGCCTTTTGTCAGTTCCGGTAGGGAAGGGTCTGCTGGGCAGAGTGGTCGATGCTCTGGGAAATCCCGTTGACGGGAAAGGACCCCTTGAATCTTCGGAAACTTATCCTATCGAAAAAATTGCCCCCGGTATTATTGTTCGCAAGTCAGTATCTCAGCCTCTCCTGACCGGGATCATGGCAATTGATTCCATGATCCCCATCGGTCGTGGGCAACGTGAACTCATCATCGGAGACCGTGGAACAGGGAAAACCACCATCGCAATTGATACCATCATCAACCAGGCTCAAATTAACAAAGTCGGCCTTGAATCCGGTGACCCTGATTTCCGACCGGTTTATTCTATTTATGTCGCCATCGGACAAAAAAATTCCAACATCGCCCGAACCATTAGCGCTCTGGAGGAAGCCGGCGCTCTTGAATACACGATTATTGTAACAGCACCCGCAGCAGATAACCCTGCGAATCAGTACCTTGCTCCGTATGCTGGGGCGGCAATGGGTGAGTTCTTTTTACACAACGGAATGGATGCATTGATTGTGTATGACGATCTTTCCAAACACGCCGTTGCCTACCGTCAGATATCCTTAATCCTGAAACGCCCTGCTGGTCGTGAAGCATATCCCGGTGATGTCTTTTACCTGCACTCTCGCTTGCTTGAACGATCTGCACGTGTAGATGAAAAGAACGGAAACGGTTCTCTCACCGCATTGCCAATCATTGAAACACAAGCTGGTGATGTTTCGGCCTATATTCCCACCAATGTGATTTCCATCACCGACGGTCAGATTTTCCTGGAAACAGATCTTTTCAACCAAGGTATCCGTCCAGCCGTTTCCGTAGGTCTTTCCGTTTCACGAGTTGGATCCGCCGCTCAAATTAAAGCCACAAAACAAGTAGCCGGTAAACTCAAAGGAGAACTGGCCCAGTTTCGCGAATTGGCGGCCTTTGCTCAGTTTGGTTCCGACCTCGATGCAGGGACAAAATCTCAGCTCGATCGTGGTTCACGCATCGTAGAGCTTTTCAAACAACCAGCGTTCAACCCACTACCCATTGAAGTCCAAGCAGGCATCCTCTGGGGAGCTCAAAATAATTACTTCGACTCAATCGAAGTCCCCAAAATTGTGGAAGCGGCTTCCAGCCTTCGTGAATTCCTGATAACCCGTAAGGATTCCCTGCTTACCGAAATTCGTACCAAAGCCAAAATTGATGATGGGCTTGATGCGGATCTCAAGAAAGCGCTCGATGAGTGGAAAACAACTTTCTCTGTCTAAGCCTTCTTTTCCCCTTGATCCTCAAAACCTGATAAAAAGTGCCTAGTACCCGCGACATCCGCCGCCGTATCAAGTCGGTTAAAAATACCCGACAGATAACCAAGGCTATGGAATTGGTAGCCGCTTCCAAAATGAAGCGAGCCCAACAAACTGCGCTTGCAGGTCGTCACTACGCAGTCCTTTTAGCTGAAATCCTTGCTTCCATCGCACCTCGCGTCGAAAATGTTTCTCATCCTCTTCTTAAGAAACGTCCCGTAAAGACCAGAGGAATTCTTCTGATCACAACCGACAAAGGTCTCTGTGGCCCATTGAACAGTAATCTTTTCAGAGTTATAACAGAAATTGAAGGCGAAGCAAAATTCGTCAGTATTGGGCGAAAGGGAACACAGTTTCTCAGTCGTTCTGGCCGTGATTTACTAGCCGATTTCAGTATCGATGACCAAGTCACTTTCCGTGAAGTTCGACTGGTGGCTGAATTCATGATCGAGCAGTACCTTGCAGGCAATATCGACACACTTGAGGTAGTTTTTCCCCGTTTTGTGAATACACTGGTTCAGGAATCTGCCACGGTTTCATTGCTTCCCATCCCCGACCTGAAAACAATGATCGAATCACTTCGCAGTCATAGTAAACCAGAGGAGAATGAACGCCCTGCAACCAATGATGATCGGGAAATGCTATTTGACCCGGATGCTCCCTCTCTTCTCAAAGCCCTCCTGCCTCTTTATCTCAATCGTGAAATCTATCAATTTGCGCTGAATTCCAAAGCATCCGAACACAGTGCTCGAATGGTCGCCATGAAAGCTGCCAATGACAATGCCAGCAATCTTCTGGATGATCTCACCCTTGAATACAATAAAGCCCGTCAGGCAGCCATCACCCAGGAAATTCTGGAACTGGCATCTGCAGGCTCATCTACCTAACCCTTTATCAAAGAAACTCGCACACTCAGAACCTATTCAGTATGAGCAATATAGGAAAAACAGTTCAGGTTATTGGCCCCGTCGTTGACGCTCAATTTCCCGAAGACAACGTCCCCCCAATCTATCAGGCGATTACCATTTCTTTCGAAGTAGATGGTAAGCCTAATTCCGTTACCCTGGAAGTTCAACAACACCTTGGAGATGGGATGGTCCGCGGTGTTGCCATGTCTTCAACCGAAGGAGTTACTCGAGGGATGGAAGTTGTTGATACCGGAGGTCCAATAACCGTTCCTGTTGGCGAAGGCGTCCTTGGCCGAATCTTTAATGTCACCGGAGATTCTGTTGATGGGCGAGGCGAAGTTAAATTTGAAAAGAGGTATCCGATTCATCGCCCGGCTCCAGCTCTGGTTGATCAAGATACCAAGGCAACCATTCTCGAAACCGGAATCAAGGTAATCGATTTGATTTGTCCGTTTATCAAAGGTGGTAAAGTTGGTGCGTTCGGTGGTGCCGGTGTGGGAAAAACCGTGGTCATCATGGAACTGATCAACAACATCGCGAAGACCCACGGGGGCTACTCTGTTTTTGCGGGAGTAGGGGAACGGTCCCGTGAAGGGAACGACCTCTACCATGAAATGTCTGATTCTGGAGTTATTGACCAGAAAGATCTCAGTCAATCCAAGGTTGCTCTCGTTTACGGACAGATGAATGAGCCACCTGGTGCACGTATGCGTGTTGCCCTTTCTGCTCTGGCGATGACAGAGTATTTCCGGGATGAAAAAAACCAGGATGTACTTCTCTTTGTCGATAATGTTTTCCGCTTCTCTCAGGCTGGATCAGAAGTATCCGCTCTTTTAGGACGTTCTCCTTCTGCCGTTGGTTACCAACCAACTCTTTCTCAAGAAATGGGTGTTCTCCAAGAACGCATTACCTCCACGAAAAAAGGATCGATTACTTCTTTCCAGGCTGTTTACGTCCCCGCCGACGATTTAACGGACCCGGCGCCGGCAAATACCTTTGCTCACCTCGATTCCACCATCGTGCTGGAGCGTTCGATTGCAGAACTGGGTATTTACCCTGCGGTGGATCCACTGGCTTCCTCTTCCAAAGCACTTGAACCAGCGGTGGTGGGAGACGATCACTATAATGTTGCACGCGGTGTTCAACGTGTGCTCCAGCGTTATAAAGATCTACAAGACATCATTGCAATCCTCGGCCTGGACGAACTATCCCCTGAAGATAAGTTAACCGTTTATCGCGCCCGTAAAATCCAAAAATTTCTGTCTCAACCATTCGCCGTAGCAGAAGTCTTTACCGGATTTCCCGGCAAAATCGTTTCCGTCAGCGATACGATCAAGGGCTTTAAAATGATCCTCGATGGCGAACTCGATGATGTTCCGGAAAACGATTTCTATATGAAAGGCAGTATCGAAGAAGTCCTGGCAACTTCCCCATCCAAATAAAAGGATCCAATTAACCTAACAGTGATATGCCCCTGCACCTCGAAATCGTAACCCCTGAAGATCGTGTGTATGATAATACGATCGATTCAGTAGTGCTTCCGGCAGCAACCGGAGAAATGGGTATTCTTCCCGGACATATCCCTGTCGTTGCGCAGCTCGAAGCTGGTGAACTACAAGTAACAACAAACGGAAAAACGGAATTACTCGTTGTTGGCCGGGGCTTTGCCCGCGTGGAGGGAGATGCTGTATCTGTTTTGGCTGAATCTGCCATCAACGAAGAACAAATCGACGAAAAGGCAGTCGAAGAAGCCATCGCCCGAGCTGAAAAGGCCTTAACAGAAGCTGGGGACAGTGATCCGGCTGAAGTAGAAAGGCTCGAAGGTCTCTTACGGTTTACCGCCGCCCAGTTAATTGTTAAACGACGAAAACGATAAGGCTATATTTCCGATCTATTTTTGAAGGAGCGATGTTCTTGAGCATCGCTCTTTTCCTTTAAAAAAGACGTTAAGAAACTCTCTCTTCTTTTTCATGCCTTGCCAAAGATTGATGCCTGGCCACAATTCTTTTCCAATCTAGGAACTGCCTCCAATGGGCAAATGTCCATAGACACCCAAAGCACTCGGTCTATCTCGTTATGATCACACGACAAATCGGCAAAATACTTCGAGGAAAAGCGACTCCCTTCCAACTTATGTCGGCCAGCATTCTGGCCTCAATGATTGGGTTTATTCCGGAGTTTACGACCGCGCCCGGTCTTTTTCTCTTCTGGCTTTTTCTCCTCGTTATTCTAAATGCGAATCTTCTGATCGCAGCTTTAATCGGTTCACTGAGCAAACTTCTCTCACTCCTTCTGATGCCCGTCTCTTTCTCGATCGGACAATTCTTACTCGATGGTCCCACGGAAGGACTCTTCAAAGTTCTCGTCAACGCACCCATCATCGCTTTCTTCGGTCTCGATTATTATGCCGTAACTGGAGGCCAATTCATTGCGCTCATTATCGGCATTACCCTTGGGATCACTTTGGTCAGCCTTCTCAACGGCTTCAGGCAAAAAATGGCTGAGAGAGAACGAAACCCGGAAAAAGAACATCCGTGGACAAAAAATCGGTGGTTTAAAATAGCTCTTTTTGTCTTTGTCGGAGGAAATAAGGGAAAGAAGACCTACGAAGAACTTCTGGCAAAACGTGTGGGTAATCCCATTCGCATGATTGGTCTCATTTTTGTCATCGTCACCGTTTGTTTTCTAGGTATCTCTGCCTTATTTTTCCAAGGCCCCATCGTGACGACAGCGATTCAAGCAGGACTGGAAAAAGTCAATGGCGCAACCGTCGATCTCGGTTCTGCAGATCTCGATCTTAAAGCAGGGAGATTGAGCCTCTCTGATCTTGCTTTAGCGGATCCAAATGCATTGGAGACAGATCTTTTTCGGGCCTCCGAAATTGAAGCAGATATTAGCACAGTCAACATTCTCAGAAAACGGATGGTTTTGGATCAAGTCACTATTCGCAATGGATCTAACGGTAAACTTCGGAGCATTCCGGGGACACTAACCCGACCCCGACCAAAGGCACAAAAGCCGGATTCTACCCCTGGGACAGAATCGATTGATGATATTCTGGCAGATGCAAAAGTGTGGAAAGAACGACTCTCCCAATTGCGCCATTGGTTGGAATCTCTTTCCCAATCCGAAAAAGGAACAGAATCAGAGGACACATCAGGCCCCAGTTATCAAGATCAATTGGAAGAACGCATTCGCCTACTGGGGTATGCCAAAGTCCAAGCAAAACACCTTATCGTAGATACGCCCACCGCTTTGATCAGTCGACTGACAGCTGCTGGCGTTACCACCACTCATTTAGAGGGAGAAATCTTAACAATTGAAGGGCAGAACCTATCGACTCATCCAAATCTCAATTCAGAAGCACCTGAAATCTCTATCCATTCGGACTCAGGCCTTCTTGCGGCCGGTTTACGTTTCGGCTTCAGCCCGCAACAACCGGATAATCACATAAAATTGGTCTACAAAGGTCAGTCTGTCGACGACCTTGCCCAACAATTGAAAAAAGGGGAAGGAAGTTTACCGATTAAAGGCGGCACCGTTGATATTTCTATCGATGGAAGCATCAGTAGCACCAACTCCAATCTTCCTCTAACTCTCGCTCTGCACGATACCTCTTTTACTTCCGGAAGTAGTCGCACAAAAATCAAGGAGCTCATCATCCCGGTAACGATCCACGGATCTATCGACAATCCGGCGATTAAAATCGATTCCGACCAATTTAAGAATGTTCTGCTCTCAGCCGGAAAGGCAGAACTGACGAATCGATTGACTGAGGAACTTGGGAAGAAGCTGGGAAGAGAAAAAGACAACGAAAAAGGCGAAGGCTTAGAAGAAACGGCAAAGAATATTCTGGGTGGATTTTTGAAAAAAACTGAGCCGGAAGATTCCAAACAAGAATAGAAATTTTTCCTCTTTATCGGAAACTGCTCGACCTCTGGGCAAGTTTACGCATGGATCTTTGCCCAAGCCCTTTGTTGGGCCCTTAGCTCAGTGGTTAGAGCAGGGGACTCATAACGCAAAACCTATTGTTAACCAGCAGTTTGCAGAAATCTCCGCGAGTCGCCTAGTGTCTCATCATGAATGACTTAGGTCGAAAATTCTTTTCCCCAAATAACCCCGAAAAACCCCAAATTTCAGTGTCGGGTTACAAAAAGGGTTACAATTTCAAAAGCACCAGCAGTTTTTCATTCTGAAATCGTAAACAAAAGGGTTTTTTGTTTTCATAGAGCCTGTCTTCCAAAAGCTTGCAAAAAAAATTGTAAATTTACTTACTCAGAAAGAGGGATGATCAATCCAAGAACAAAAAAAAGGATTTCAGAAAAAGCTGCTGACTGTGAAATACTATCAAGTGAGGTAAAAAACTTAGGAGATTATCTGTCCGTACTGGATAGTCCTACGAGTACTCCAAATGATGTATTTTGGTACCGTGGTCACAGCCAATACTCATATCGCCTTGCTCCTTCAGCCCTTCGCTATGAGACGATCGAAGAACGCGAAAGAGCAATTTCCTCTTTAGATGAGTTTAGGAGAATGTACACTTACAAACTCGAGAAACCTCCAGCTGATGACGACCTGCTTCGATGGAATCAATTAGCACAACATTATGGTCTTCCCACTCGATTGCTTGATTGGACGTTGAATCCATTGATCGCCCTATATTTTTCATGCGTTTCAAATCCTGAAACCGATGGAATCGTCTATAGCTTCAACCCCGAAAATCTAAACAGAGGCACTGCAAAAAAAGAGGTCGTTCTTTCCGTCGCCGAAGACAAGAAACTGATTAATAGCTACCTTACTGCTCAATGTTCTCAAAGAAAAAATGGGAAGAAAGTTCTGGCTGTCCTACCAACATGGAATTCTGAGAGAATCATACAACAAAAAGGAGCATTCACAATTCATGGAAACCGTTTCGACTTAGACAGAAAGCAAGCACCTTCACTCGTAGCATTACCAATACTCAAAAAATACAAGTCTAAACTCCTAAGGGAACTAGATCGAGTTGCGGTATCAGAAATGTATGTCTTTCCCGAACCTGAACACATTTGTAACTACCTAAAAGGAAAGATCTAAAATGTCTAAATGTATCCCTTATTTGAACTCAAAGAAAGATATTAAACTTTATAGAAAGCACTTTTCAGATTCTGAGATATTATTTAGCAAAATAGATAGAGTTGATGACCTCTTCCCAAAAGAGAGGCAAAAGCTTTGGCTAGATGCCGGATTTGAGGGCCTATGTCGGTTAAAGAAAAGTGATCTAGGTAATCAGACCTCAACCAAAACTCCATACCACAAATTTGTTAGCTCACTTCCTTTTTTTGATGACATTGTCAAATCCGGCTTCAGCAGCTTAAAAAAAGATCAAATAGGCATCCTCTTAGAAGCTTTTTTTGAAAAAATCTCTAGTTATAATCCTTCATATGTATCCCTTCCACAATTACCATATGACGGTGATATTCAGCGAAGAAAAATAAATAGAGAAATTGCTGAATTAGCCAATGGAATCCTTAAATTAAATAACTACACTTTTAAAATCATTCTTCCGTTAGTAATAGAGAATCAATCCCTCTTCACGGGTAAAGTAGACAGAAACAAAATTATTTCTTACATTGGACAAATTCAAAAAAAGTTAGAATTCGGTCTTTGGGGCATCTGGATAGTAGATGAAAAATTGCAAGATCAAATCGGAAGTTCAAAATTTAAGACAGTTCGATTCCCTCGGTTAATAGACTTACATCAAGAGATTAGAAAAGAATTTAATTTTAATTTTTTTGCCGGAGGCCCTTACTGGGCTCTAAATATATTACTTTGGTGTAGGGGATTAATTGATATGCCATTAGTCGGCATGGGGGCAAACTATCAATATAATTATCCTACTATTTCTGGGCATGGGAATCCTCCGAAAAACAAAGTTGCTATCAATTGCTTGAAACGAACCATTCCTATAAATAAAGGGGTGGAAGATTGGCTTTCCAATGAGATTAAAAAACTTCCCGAATATGCTAAGGAAGAAGAAGAATTTAAGCAACTGCACAAGCGTTTCAATGCATATCTGGATGACCCAGACCTTTGTCGGGAACAGATTGTTAAATTTTGTTCTGAATGGTATTCAAATCTCGAGGACAATTCCAAAGAAGGAAGGCCATTGGCTTTATTTCAAGATTTTTCTGCTGCGTTTGTTTGTGGAAAAAATAAAGAAAATCTTCCCATTGAAGGCCGAGCTAGAAGACCTGAGATAATCGCGGAGCAACTTATGACACTTTGCCTTTGACTAAGTCAGGCCAAAATCTTTCCGCTGAATAGGCACGTAACACTTCTCTTGGCTTAAAACTTTCCTCGCTAGGATCCAATACCACCTTAACTTCTGATCCATCAATGGAGATTACGCCAATACCGTATTCTACAAGTTCGGGATAGAAATTCTTGCTCTTAAGCGTTTTTATTTTCTGCTTCGGAAGACCAATATAACTTAAGTCTGCAAAAAGTTGATTGTTTCGAGCCTGATAAATCGCTTCTTGAATTCGATTTAATTTTAATTCAACCGCTATCACCTTTTTTTCTATACAGTGCCAACCGTTTATTTTTTGAAGATGGTTCTTTTTGGGTTGAGACAAAAAGCCCATTTTCAAAAGAGATTTCACATGTGTCTCAATTCGATCAGAGCACAATATCCCTGATAATTTTTTACAAACAGTATTAATGTGGACTGATCTCCCAATTTCTACATCTGGAATCACATCCAATATTGAAAATCGACTAACAGAACCAATTGAAGTTTTTTGACCTAGTTTAAGTCTATGCCGAATCGCAGTTGGATTGGGACTTAATGCGACCAAATCACATATTCCCCAAGCATTACGAAATTCACGTCTTACTAGATACCCTTGATCTAGAAGCCAATTTTCAACTGGATTTGTAAGGTCAGACTCTTTCATCTTCAGTGAACCTTTTTCCATGTGGGGCTATGCATGCATATTCAAGCAAATTTTGTCTAGTTAGAATGCAATGTCAATCGAATCTATAAACCATTTATTCACATAAACTTACATCCATTACATCTCTTGTCATAGAAAGGTATTAAAGGGACGCAATTTTCTAATTAACCAAAGGTTTTAACTTCAATCTCTCCCAATACTGTTTCATAGAATCATATGATGGTCTATCAACACCCTTAACAAAATTTAACCAGCCTTCAATCGATGATTCCGTCGGATAGGTTTCATCAACGAGACCTTTTATCACCAATCTATGCATGATGCATCTCATTCTTTTCTTCTTTTTATTACCTATTCCGAACTTAGGTTCTGAGCTGTTTTTTAACAATCCCGTAACTTTGCACGAATTATTAGGGCCTAACAGACGAAGTTTATTCTGATTATGCTCAAAGCCTTCCGACCTCAAAACCTTCAAGGCTGTTGGAATTAGTCCTTTTAAAACTTCTGGATGATTCGACGCCATCGTCAAATCATCCGCATATCGAGTAAACGTTACATTACTTCTTGAACATAATCCTTGAATTCGTCTATCGAGCTTAGTCGTTGTCAAGTTTGATAACGCCGGAGAGGTAACGCCCCCTTGAGGCAAATGACCTCTTGTCGTACATAATTTTGACAAAAAGGAACTAACCTTTCCCGAATACCCGATAAGCAAAAAGATCTTACAGACTTCGAAGTAAGGTATAGAGGTAAAAAAGTCTTTTATATCTAAACATAAAAAGTATCTATTTGCACTGTGTGGAATGACATTCCTTAACAAATTAACGCCTTTAATGTATGCAGTGGCATTGGATGATGGGTGAAGTTTGTCTAAAATATTTCTTAGAATCCAAGCCTGAACGGCCTTAAGTTCCCTCGTAGGCTGCTCAATAATCCTATAGCCACCAGATTTTTTGAAGATAGGGTATCGTTTATAGTGGCGCGAATCATTTCTCGACAAAGTTCTTAGACGATCAACGTCAAGATGCATTCCATATGCTACCTCTTCCTCATTCTGAAGAAGAGGCAAATTTAGAATTCTCAATAATTCACTATTCATAGAGAAGAAAAGGGAGCCAATCCATCCTTACCACAAGCACCGAAGGTGCTTTGTAAGACGGCGAAGCCGTCTTACACTTGGTCGCATGGAGCGAGCAAGTGTAAGATCCAAACCTGAGTTTAGATGAGGAGTCGTGAAACACGGCTCACAAGCTATATTTAGCCAGCTAAGGATGGATTGGCAAATCATTGTACTTCTTACGCAAAGTTATATTTAATGCTTCAATTCTAGCAGGACGAAGGAATTCTAAAATATTGTATGTCGCTTTATGTGTGTTCGATTCTATAAGATCTTTTCTACCTTCCCCAGTAATCGAGAACCCTTGTGGGGTCGTATATATTTTTCCTTCCGTATGAAACCAACTAATTACCGTTTCAACGGTATCAATTAAGTCTAAATCATTAGGGTTTCTTTTTTCATTTTTCTCAATTATTTTCAGTAACAAACTTTTTTCAATTGGATCAAAAATGTAAATAAGAGCTAAATAAAACCTATACGCGTGAATAGGATTCAAGACTGACTTCTCTATAGGATAATTTTGAGAAATCTCACGAGTAGAATTCACAATAAAATTCGCCATCTCCGCTTGATTCTCAACGCAGATATCAAAAAATTTAACCTTACTCTTTGTTTTAGTCTTTAGATATCTAATCGGCCCTTGGTTAATAAAACTATTGTCATTTTCATATTTACTATCAGCTATAATAATTAGCTTATTCGCCAATTTCTCGTGATTAGAAAATGCTCCCAATTCCGCGATTGCCCCAGCACTCTCGACCAAGATTGCGATCGCATTAACGCTCCTTGCCAAAAGGTTCTCCAATTGAAGAAGATCCCTTCTTCTATGTCCATAGATGAGTTCTACAAACAAATCTTCTGGATAATAAACTAAATAATTATAATTAGATCTAATGCTTTTTATTTCGTCCTTAATGGGAGCCCTGAGGGATTTATTGTTTCGTGAAGAAGCACCACATAAAAAAATTGAATATTCCCTCTTTGTATAACCAAAAGAAATAAAAAATTCTCTGGCAGAATCATAAATCTGATTAATTTTCGAAGAAACCATTTATCGTCTTTGAGATTCAAAATCTCACTTGAAGATCATAGCAAACCGGCATCTGAAAAGCTGAAGTAAGTGTCGTCGCCAATGATGATATGATCATACAACTCACAGCCAAGGGTTTCGATTGCTTTTTGTAATTTGGAGGTGAACTCCTTATCTGATTTACTTGGCGAGGGGTCTCCAGAAGGGTGATTGTGTACAATCACAAAACCATAGGGATTCCATGGAATTGACGTTCTAATAACTTCTACCGGACGGGCATAAACGCTATTAATTGAACCTATCGCAACTACTTCAAAGCAAAGAATCTTCGCCTTAATATCCAAACTGATACAGATAAGCTTCTCCTTTGTTTCATTCTCTAAATCCTTGAATAATTCGTAAACCTGTTGGGAATGCGAAATAGGCTCATTTACAGGAGCCCCATTCTTAACCCGTTTTTTCTTAAATTTGATTTGAACTTCCTTCAAGAAAACCGGCTTCTCTTTCTTCTTTTTTGCTAATTTTTGCGATTTTGCCATAATAACAAACTCTTATAAAAATCAATCTGTTAGCCTAAT
>JANQKU010000250.1 GCA_028280955.1 Opitutaceae bacterium | reverse complement strand
ACTACCCAGCATGAAAAAAATATGCTTTGTCGATCGCGATGGAACGCTCTTGGTAGAGCCCCCTGAAACCGAGCAAATCAACAGTTTGGAGGAAATGATGTTTTTACCACATGTAATCACCTCTCTGAAGGGTCTTTGCGAACATGGTTGGAGGCTCGTAATGGTGACGAACCAAGATGGCCTTGGCACCGCCGGCAACCCGCAAGCCAACTATGAACGAATAAATCAAAAGCTCTTCGAGATACTAGCATCAGAAGGGGTTAGGTTTCTAGCCGTGTTTGCCGATGATTCGGTGGCTGACAATCCTTCTCGTAGTCGCAAACCAAACACGGGCATGGTCGATACGTTCTTACGAGAAAACCGGATTGATTATGAACAGTCGTTTATGGTGGGAGACAGGAAAAGTGATATAGAATTCGCAGAAAACATCGGCGTAAGAGGGTTTTTACTCGGAGAGTGGTCTTGGGAGCGTATTGCCGATGAAGTGATCAACGCCCCTCGAACAGCAAGCCTAAATCGAACTACCAAAGAAACGGACGTTCAAATAAATCTAAATCTGGACGGAAGCGGTAAAACGAAAGTTTCTACTGGCCTGAATTTCTTTGATCACATGCTGGATCAAATCGGAAAACACGCTGATTTTGATTTAGAAATTACGTGTAAAGGCGATCTTGAAGTTGATGAACACCACACCATAGAAGATACCGCTTTACTCCTCGGAGAAGCATTAAAAAAAGCTCTGGGCGAGAAACGAGGCCTTGAACGCTACGGCTCTGAACGCATTATCGTGATGGATGAAAGTAAATGTGAAATTGCCTTGGATATATCGGGACGCCCCTATCTCGCATTTGAAGCCTATTTCAATCGCGAATACATAGGTGATTTTCCAACAGAGCTTCTGAAACACTTCTTTTATAGCTTGGCTCAGCAGGCAGGCATTACCCTGCATATAAAGCTCACCGGAGAAAATAATCACCACCTGGTAGAAGTGGCCTTTAAAGGGTTCGCCAGAGCTCTGCGTGAGGCTGTGAAAAAAACGTCTCCTTCTATTCCCTCAACCAAAGGCACCCTATGATAGGCATTATAAATTACGATTCTGGTAATACTCGATCGGTTCAAAACGCACTGGAACGGATGGGAGTGGCGTACATTCTTTCAGACCAGAAAGAGAAGCTTGAGACGTGTGCAAAAATAATCTTTCCGGGAGTGGGAGCAGCTCGATCGGCGATGAAGTCTCTCCGAGAGAAGGAATTAGTCAACTGGATAAAGAACGGTAAGAAACCTTTCTTGGGGATTTGTCTTGGTATGCAGCTTCTCTTCGATTTCTCCGAAGAGGGAGCAACGCAATGCCTAGGTATTATCCCCGGCAAAGTACAAAAGTTTAAACCTACTAAAAAAGTGCCTCACATGGGGTGGAACCGGATCAACTATCAATGCGCCATAAACAATGAACCATTTCACAAGGAATACTTTTATTTTGTGCATTCCTACTTTGTTCCGATGAATGCATACACCACCGCCACTTGTGAGTACGAAGACGAAATGTTTTCAGCCATAGTGAAAAAAGACCACTTTTGGGGGATGCAGTTTCACCCGGAAAAATCCGGAGACATCGGACAAAAAATCCTTTCTGAATTTATAAACAATGGATAATACCCAAACCGCTTTTGAACTCTGGCCGGCTATAGACCTTATGGGAGGCCGTCCGGTACGGCTTACCAAGGGAGATTTTGCGTCAAAAAATGAATACAATGTCTCTCTTGAAGAAATTGTGGAACAGTTTGAGACTTTTGCCTCAGGCATTCACATTATTGACCTTGATGGAGCCCGGCGAGGAGCTGTGAAGAATGTTGATCCCGTCAAAACTATTATTGGTGCCGCTACACTACCAATTCAGTTGGGGGGCGGTATTCGCACTCTTGAGTCTATAGAGCAATGGTTGTTCTTGGGAGTCACCAGAGTGATCATCGGCACAAAAGCGCTTACCGAGCCTGAGCTAATACAGCGTTTTACTGATCGCTTTGGCGGAGAGCAAATAGTGATAAGCGTCGATGTGAAAAAAGGAAAAGTGATGACCAAAGGCTGGACAGAGGAACATGAAATTAGTGCGTTCGAGTTCATCGAGGATCAAGTCAAAAAAGGACTGTATAACTTCATAGTCACCGACATCGAACAGGACGGGACCCTACAAGGCGCTTCAAACCAACTATATAGAGAGCTCAAAACAGAATTCCCCGGCATTTATCTTCTGGCCGCAGGTGGAGTTGGCAGTATTACCGATCTTCGAGCTCTGAAAGAAACAGGTATTAGCGGCGCTATCTTTGGGAAAGCCTTTTACGAAGGTCAAATTTCAGTTGAACAACTTAACCAATTTCACAATGCTGGCTAAACGAATTATACCGTGTTTGGATATCAAGAATGGAAGAGTGGTAAAAGGCATTCAGTTTAAGGATCACAAAGACATGGGTGATCCTGCCGCACTGGCAAAATATTACTCAGACCAAGGAGCTGATGAACTCGTACTGTACGATATCACCGCCAGTCCGGAAGGACGTGAAGTGGATTTGTCTTGGGTAGAAAAAGTAGCCCGAGCAATTAATATCCCGTTTTCTGTAGCAGGTGGTATTCGCTCAGTTTCGCAAGCAAAAAGAGTTTTCGAAGCAGGAGCTGATAAAATATCGGTCAATACCCCGGCTTTAGAAAGACCCGAGCTTATCAATGAACTCGTTAGCAAATTTGGTGCACAAGCGGTGGTTATCGGTGTTGATGTGCGAGATGGTGAAATCTATTCCAATACGGGTGATTGGAAGAAGACGCTTAAAACCCAATGGACAGCCCTGGAATGGATACAAGAAGTGCAAACCAGAGGGGCTGGCGAATTAGTCATAAACAGTATGGCTCAAGATGGAACTAAAAATGGCTATGACATACTTTTCTTGCAAGCAGTAGCCAGGATTGCAACCGTGCCCGTTATCGCATCAGGCGGAGCTGGGAGTAGGGAACATTTCAAAGAAGTATTCGAAAAGGCTTTGGTCGACGGCGCTTTGGCCGCTAGCATGTTCCATTCGCACGCAATACAAATCCCAAAGCTTAAAGCCTATTTAGCTCAATCCAACATTCCTATTCGAGTCACATCATGAAAAAATGTACCATCGACATTGGCTCTCTCAATTTCCGGAAAGATAATGGACTCATAACAGCTGTAGTTCAGGATAGTGATTCTGGGACGGTTCTTATGGTCGGTTACCAAAATCGTGAGGCCGTAGAAAAAACCTTAGAAACGAGGCAGGTTACATTTTGGTCTCGTACGAAGAAGCGTCTTTGGACCAAAGGCGAAACATCAGACAACCTTTTGGCCGTAAAAAGTGCTCACGTTGACTGTGATCAAGACACGATTTTGTATGTAGTAAAAGCACCAGAGTCAACCTGTCACACTGGAGCATTCAGCTGTTTCGGAGAACAAACTTCTTGTCGGTTTCTATCTCAGCTTTTTGCACTCATCCAAGACCGAAAGAGAAACATGCCAGACGGTTCGTATGTTACCAGTTTATTTGCAGAAGGTTTAGACAGTATTGCGCAGAAAGTTGGCGAAGAAGCCATTGAAACAGTCATCGCGGCTAAGAACGATGAGAAAGCCAACTTTCTCAATGAATCAGCGGATTTGTTTTTCCATTTGTTGATATTGTGTGCAGAGAAAGAAATAGATTTTTCAGAAATGGTAGAATGCCTCAAAAATCGCTCCTAGTCTATCTTGTTCCAAGGTGGAAAAAGAAGCCGTCCTCTTGTCATCGCGAGCCCACCACAAAACAGCCCCGCCACCGCAGAGCTGTATCATTTACTGAAGATTGATAATTGAAAAATTGAAGATTGACTATAATGCTCCCACCTCTTTCACCACCTGTGAACGAAGTTTGTCGAACGGTTCAGCGCCGTCTTTATCAATGTCGATGTCTTTGACCCGCGCGATTTTTTGGATAACGGGCAATTCTTCGACTTTGGAAAAATCAAAGTCCTCACGATCCGCTAGCTTCAGAACTTCTTCGTACAGAGTGAGAATAGTTTTGAGCATCTCGTACTGCTTGGTGTTGCTGGTGTAGGCGTCAAACGCGTCAAACGAGTCCTGGAACAGGTAGTCCTCACGGATGGATTTGGCGACGAGCAGGATCAGTTTTTCTCTGACCGACAGCGCATCGGGCCCGACCAGACGGACGATTTCTTCGAGCTTGGCTTCCTGTTGGAGCAGGCTCATGGCTTGGTTGCGGACGTTCCAGTAGTCAGACGAAACGTTGTCTTTCATATACTTCTCGATGTTGGGCGTATATAAAGAGTATGACTTGAGCCAGTTGATAGCCGGGAAGTGCCGTTGGTAGGACAGTTTCTTGTCCAGTCCCCAGTAGGTTTTGGTGACCCGCAGGGTGTTTTGCGAAACGGGCTCAGACAGATCTCCTCCCGGAGGCGAGACCGCACCGATCACGGTCAGGGAACCTTGGCGATCGTCAGAGCCGAGACATTCGACCGCGCCCGCTCGTTCGTAGAACTCAGCGGTTTTGGAGCCGAGGTAGGCGGGGTAGCCTTCCTCCCCGGGCATCTCTTCGAGACGACCGGAGATCTCACGCATAGCTTCCGCCCAGCGAGAGGTGGAATCCGCCATCAGAGCCACGTTGTAGCCCATGTCGCGGTAGTACTCCGCAATGGTAATCCCGGTGTAGACGGACGCTTCACGAGCGGCCACCGGCATGTTGGACGTGTTGGCGATCATGGTCGTGCGCTCCATCAGGGGTTTGCCGGAGTTTGGATCGATCAGATGCGGGAACTCCGTCAGGACCTCCGTCATCTCATTGCCCCGTTCACCACAGCCGATGTAGACGATGACTTGGGCGTCGCAGTATTTGGCCAGGGTTTGCTGGGTCACGGTTTTTCCGGAACCAAACGGCCCGGGGATGCAGCCCGCTCCTCCTTTGACCAGGGGAAAGAACATGTCGATCGAACGACACCCGGTTTTGAGCGGTTCTTCGGGCACGCGTTTGGCGCTGACTTTGCGCGCGTTCCGGATGGGCCAGTACTGACGCATCTGCAGATCGTGGCTTTTGCCGTCGTCCGTTTTTACTTTCGCAATTGTATCGAGGACGGTGTATTTACCGGATTGGATGGATTCGACTTTGGCGTTGACAATCCCCACTGGCACCATGATCAGGTGCTCGATGAGCGTGGTTTCCTGGACAGTGCCCAGGATATCGCCTTCGGAGACCGTGTCCCCGGCTTTTACTTTGGGAACGAAGTCCCATTTTTTGTCATGATCGAGTCCATCGGCATCGACGCCGCGAGCCAGGAAGTGGCCCGATTTTTCTTCCAGGATTTTCAACGGACGCTGAATCCCATCGTAGATGGTCTGCAAGAGTCCTGGTCCGAGTTCAACCGACAGCGTTTGTCCGGTCAGCTTCACCGGTTCCCCGGGACCGATGCCGGCCGTTTCCTCATAGACCTGGATCGAAGCCAAGCCACTGTCCAAACGAATCACCTCTCCGATCAAACCTTCCTGCCCGACCCGAACAACCTCGTACATTTTAGAAGTATGCATATTGTCGGCGACCACGAGGGGACCGGAAACTTTGACGATGGTGGGGTTTTTCGAACTCATGGGAAGAAGAAAAAATGAAGTAAGGAAAGAGAAGAAGAGTTAAAAAGTTGTAGGATAAAAACAATCAACAATGCCGGATACCAGGAACGTAGTACCAGGGAAAGTGATTTTTCTGTGAACTCGTAATCTCGTCATCTTGTAGTCTAGATTTTTTTCGGCGGTATTCTCGAGAAAAGCAGGGAAATGTCAACTGTGCTTCGTCTTTTTTGAAAAGAGGCGTTTTCCGTTGGCTCTTATAGAGATAACCAAAAAGCCGCGTCACCCGTCGCGGAAGCAGAGAAGGCCACCGTAAAAAAAGAGTTCACAGCTCTTGCATTAAAAAAAATATTGTGATACAATGACCTAATTTCTTTTTCTCATCGGTGCATGAAATGCGTCGAATCCCCTTCAGTCAGGAGAAGAGAAAATGAAATGATTTGACAAATTAGTAAAAATAATTAAAAAAGCGAAAGAATGAACAGTTCCGCCATCGGTATCGACACGTTGCTCGCGCAACTCATCGGCAAATCTCGCGCCATCCAAACCAAACTGGACGAAGGGCAGCGAGAAGAATTTGTCCAAAAAGTTGTAGCCATGCCACCTGAAGGCAAGATCAAAATGCTGCAGGCCCTCATGGACGAGGTCAGCACCATCGCCGCTCAAGACGCCGAGGCTGAACGCGTTGTCAACGACGTGAGGGCATTCCTCGCCGGCGAGTTTGCCAAAGCTGATAAAGACATTAACCAGGGCTAAACCATGAAATTTATCCGCCATTTCGATTTCCAAACCTTTGCGGCTCCGTTGCGAGAGCGTAGAGGGATATATTTAGAAAAAAGAGTCCAGCCTAGTCCGAAGAAACCAGACGAACAAACCACTCCAGATGCCCCGGACGTCATCGAAGATATCCTTAATAAGCTCAAAGAGCTGATCGAATCTGGTTCGTTCCTCGACAAACTCGAAGAGTGGAATGCGTACATGAGAGAACAGGTGACCAACACCTTCCGGACTATGTATCCGGATCGTTACGGAACCATCAATGGCCCCAATGAAGCCGAACTCACAAAACGGATCGACGACATCATCCTCGGGATCAAAGAACTCCTTCCCGCGCAAATCGATGTCTATGACAAAACTAATGGTGACGAATACTTTACTCGATACGATAATATTTTCCAAGAATTTGGTCGTAGTCAGTACACAGTCCAAAAAGGTGCTGACAGCCTAACCGGAGCCATGGCCAAAAAAGCCGATGTTTTTGATGACTTCAGCAATCTCAACGAAGGGGACGCTTTGACATTTAAAAACGATACGAACCTCGTCGAGAACGGGGCGGTGGATTGGTTACAAGACAATGGTTATAAATTCACAAAAAGTGCTGACGGAAAAGTCCGCATCCACAAAGATGGAACTGATCCTGACAAGGATGATACCATCGTTGAAAATGGTCTCAAAAAAATCTGGTGTATTCACATTTCCGATGGAAGTGGTGGAACCAAGGTAGATGGTGTCGTCACCCTCGATGGTGATGGTGACATGGTTGTCTACAAAGAAGATGCCCGTCGCATCACCGAACTCCTAGATGCTCCTGATGCCAGTGGCCATATGGTCGAACAAACCGTCATCGGTAATGCCGATAAAATGACGAATGCGACGTACAAAGTGACTGTCGAAGAAGAAGCCGGGAAATTGGTACAAAAAGTTGAAAAAGTCATGGGACAAACCGACGCCCAAGGCATTTATGATAAAGAAAGCGATCCGAATGATCCGGAACGCCAACTCGCCTTTGATATCCTCGAAGAAGCTCGAGTACTCGCCGCCACCGATGGTACAACCAAAGATGATGACCTGGCAAACCGTATCAATGATGTAAAAGCTCTAATTGAAAAAAGTTTCGCTCCCAACTCATGGGGCGAATCTATCCGTGGTGCTACTGGAGGCAAAAAACTAAGTGAGGTTACCGGTACTAGCTCTGGTGGCG
Source organism: Opitutaceae bacterium (assembly GCA_028280955.1). GTDB lineage: Bacteria > Verrucomicrobiota > Verrucomicrobiia > Opitutales > Opitutaceae > NORP342. The sequence goes on along the minus strand of JANQKU010000250.1, from coordinate 4,933 downwards.
GTGGAAGTGGAAATGGTGGTCCTAAACCAAAACCACAACCAAATTCTCAACCTCAGCTCGATCAGAGTGGGGTGGATACGGCAGCCAATAGAGCTGGGATAGATACCAGTAAAGAACTAAGTAGGCAAGATATCGAAAGCTTGACTACCGAAATCACGTGGGAAGACGGCATGGAAAATATTACATTCGGTAGTCGCAAGGTGAATGTTCTGAGTGACCCTGATAAAGCAAAAATCAGTGAAGCCACAGCAAAAGTAGCAGCAAAAGTGATCTACATGGTCAACAAAAACTTGATACAGGTAAATTCAACAGCCCGTGCTCAACTTGCTTCCTTCAATAGAGGAAAGAGATCATCAGATGGCTATGACCAACTGGGAAGTGCCGTCGGTGACTTACACAAATACCTAGTTAGAAATCCTAATGTCGGAAGAACAGAAACCGGTGGCCGTACTGATACTCCACTGGGAATGAATAAATCTGATCTGGAAAACGTTATCCGAGCAGAAACCAGTGGCAACCCCGCAACGCCTTCTCAAATTAATACTATTGTCAGAAACATCCGTCTCGATGCGGTTGATTTCACTGATGCAAGTGTCACAGAAGTGACATTTGGAGCGGATAATAAAAATCTCATTACCGATACTGCATTACATGCAGGTTTGGGTACTGATGCTGACAGAATAGCGAAAGAAGCAGCCATTACTGCTTACCTTATGAAAGAAGGCCTTATTTCTCTCTCTGGAAAGGCAGCAGCACAATGGCAAGCCTTCCAGGACGGTGATACCTTTTACTTTCTATCTGGCGCCGCCAACAACCTGGGAAGCTCATTTGATGCTGTCCATTCTTTTTACATGAAATAATTTACCCCTACTCATGGCAGGAAAAGTATCGCTTTCAACGTTTGAATTTGATCGTCTCAATGACGCTGGAAAACTCGTCGCCAGCGGCGGCCCCCAAGCACTTGATGGGATGGTCCGCGTCTACATGTATCTTCTCCAAGAAGCAACTGGAAAACCCGCTCATGAGATTGATCCCACTCTTTCCCAATCAGATTTGAGAGATGTCAAAGTATCTCTGTTTCGTCAGGGGTTAGGCGGCACTTTGAAACAAACTTTAGAAAGAAGTGTTTCTGCCACAGAAGCCCCTGCAGTTGAACAAAAATTAACTACCATCCAAAGCGATATTTTGAGAGTAATCTCAGATTTTCAGCTAAATGATGACCCTCTAAGCAATCTTTTGAAACAAGAACTAGGACAAGTGCCAGCAGAACAAGTATCTTCCGAACTACAACAAGCAGTGGAAACAGCTCCTAGCGACATAGAATCTCCTTTGGTGTACTTCCGAACGCTCCAAATACGTAGTAGTGCTAGTGCAGCCTTAGAAAAAAAATCAACAGTACCAGCCGTCAGAGCAACACCCGGAACCGATGTCTATGATGTACTCCGAGAAAAAATCACAGAAGATATTCCGGTGTCAAATGAAGGAAAATTAATTGCTACAGAAGCAAAAAGAAGGGTGAGAGAAATCGAAACCTGGGTCAAAGCCATAGCAGATTTTGGCAAAACGAATGCCTTCAAATCCGGTAGGACGCTGTATCTCCCCACTGAAATCACCACAGCTTACTCTCGCTACCAAGAAGGGGCTTATGGAGTTCTCTTTGAACAAGTAGCAACTGTAAAAGGTCCAGCCAAAATAACAGAGCAGGTTAAAAAAATAATGCTGCAGGCCAAAAGTGCAACTGATTATCTCATGAAACTCACAAAGCCTGATGGGCAAAAAAGACTCAAGGACATGAGAAATATGAAAAGTAAGCTCGAAACAACCCTGAGAAGGGTAAGGGAAACAACTATCGAACAGCCTAACCACTCCAATGGATCCCCAGAGGCTATGAAAAGAGCCAGCATTGATGCGTTTAAGATAAATCACACCTATCTCAAAAGATTTATTCAAGAGTTCTCAGGGTATAAGAATCTCTTGGAAGTCTTTGGTCTTTCTGAAGCTCCACTCCTGGAACAGCGATCTTTTTCTGATCTCATCTCTACGATGACAGTAGAGGTAAGTGCTAACACAGAAGGGAAAATCACAACAATGACGTTGATACAACTCTGGGAACAAACTCGTGAAGAACTTACCCAGAAAGTTGAGGAAAATGTACAAATACTTCTCGATGAAGCAGACAGAATATCTGTACCAGAAGTTGACTTAGCACATTTGACCTTCAGAGAAGAAGCACAGGGATCAGATCTAGAACTGGAACTAGTAGCTCAATTAGAAGAAGTGGATGCTTTTGAACCAGATTTCTCTGAATATGAAGGTCTCCTGCTTGAAAGCGTCGAGTTTATGAGTGCAGGTGACCAAGAATCTACACTCGATGCATTTGGGCAGATCAAAACCGAGTTAGCAGCACAAAAAGTGAGAAATGCAGGTGCAATAAATGATATTATGAATTCATATCAAGATTGGTGGAACAACAGTGTAAGGGCTAATTGGGAATGGCTTGTGACCGATGATAGTGGAAAAGAAAGAGTTGGTAACACAGTAAACGTATACGGAATTGAGTTTTGGTTTGATCAACAAGGAGAGCTCAATTTTAGCCATCCGCAAATGCGAGCCGTAGTGGAAAAAACACAGGATTTGAACATGAATGAAGTGTCTCTCAACCCTCTCTATGCAGACCTGAGAAAAAAGCACAAAGACGGCAATACCGCCCTACAAGACCCAGAACGGTTTGCCTTAGCCGTACGAAACATTCACTGGCTTGCTGAAAATCAAGACAGTGTTGTACTCAATACGGCAAACCAAGAAGAGGAAGTGCAAAGACTCTTTGAGTACTGTATAGTGAGAGGAATATCTCTTGCCCCTCCTACCAGTCCAACGGTTATTAAGAACATCGCCTTTTGTCTGTATCTGCACGATCCTGCCAAAAGAATCGATACGGAAGAAGACAGCGTGGCACAATGGATGCTCCGTCAATCAGAAGATGAATACTTCTCTATTCCTCTTGATTGGCCACTTTTGTCGGCTATCAATAGAGAGAATATGGAGCTGAACACAGCCAAAGGAGTTGCAAATGCTCTCAGAAATGCTTTGTTTCTGTATAAGAATAGGAATCACTACCCCCTAACAGATGGTGGGATGAAACAATTTTTCCTGCTTACCCTCGGGAAAGATATACAAAGTATCCCCTTTCCCCTCTTTAGCGTGCCAAATTTGTACAGAGATCTACATGAAAAACGAGATGATGGTTTAATCAAAAGAACTAAAGGTCGGGCTGGACACGCACTTCAAAGAGGCTATACCGCAACTTATCGAAAAGACGAATATGAACCTTTTAAACTCAGTGAAGAACAACGACAAGAATTAAGAGTAAAAGCAGATACCTTTGGTAGAGAAGTCATTGAGCCTAACGCAAAGGGAGCGGACGGGAGAGGAGTACCGCTTTTATCTTTTGAAAACGCCATGGATGCCCTAGTAAGAATGGTAGATGAAACTCGAGGCTTCTATCCGGCTCGTTACCGTGGTGTGGGGGTAAACCTCATGCGACAACATGTAATGAGAAATCGTGCTCAAGCCAGTGCCGCTCGTGATGAAAAATCATACGAACAACAGATTGAGTTTACGGTGACCGAAAATATGATCATCGCACAACAAATACTCAGTCAGATCCAGCATGGACGAGAAACACTCCGGTTCGCAGCTATCAAAAAAATGATTGCAGCTGCAAGCCAAGGCGAATTCGTGAACGTACACAAGTTCAGAGAAATCCTTTCTGACGATACAGAGATATTGACCTACTTGCAGGGCATATTTATGGATGCCTTTATACAAAAAATAGTAGAAGCAAATCTCGCTGGTGTTGAAGAAGACGATGATGACGATACGCGTCTGCGCAAAATCCTTGCCCTTCTAAATGATGAAACATTACAGCCTATTTTTGCAGAGGTGTACCGAACACTAGAAGCTTATGCTGATGCTTGTATGGATGCCCCAGAGTCTGTCCCAGCAGAAGCTATCACTGCCTAAAAGGTTCTAAAGAAGAATAAACAGAAAAAAAGCCATTCTCTATGAGTGGCTTTTTTAGTAAATAAAAAAATAACAAGTAAGGCAAAGACCTGGGCAACAAGTACCCAGGCCTTATATACGCCTCCTCCATTTGTGTTTACATAGTTTTCAAATCAGCTACCACCAAAGCCCTCGTAACCCTTTTTACGACCGCGACCGTTGGAACCAAAACCAGCATCTGCGCGCGATTTCCTCTTGCGGTTTTCTCGTTCCGGCATGCCCCCATACTGCTGGGCTTGCAGCCGAATTTGGAACCCATGGAGCGCACGCGAAACACCGTCCAAGACGGCAGCCACAGCTACTTTCATAGGCTCAGTAAGGAAAATCGAGAGGAATATACCTAGGCGCCCCGGCGGGGACACATAACTAACTTCCTCTAGTCCGAGTCGATCTACTTCAGAAAGAAACGTTTGTTCAAAACCTCCCTCTCCGCGGTAGTTCTCAAACTCAAAACCAGAAAAGTCTGCTTCAACCTGCAATTCTGCTAGACGAGCTGCACGCTCATTTTTCAATGATGTAAGCTGCTGGTTTTTCTGACGAAAGTCTTCACCCAAAGAAGTGTTGACTTCGCCTGCTCGAGAGCGATCTCCGCCAACAGACTTTGCAAAGGCTCCATAGGCAAAACCTACTTCGCGCTTTACGGAGTCTAGCGGTACGCGGTAGAATTCAACCACCACCTGACGTTCTGCCGAAGCAGCAGCAAGCAGGTTGTTAACGTTCTCAACGATTGTGAACCGGTATGCTTCCTTTATCTTGTTGACCCCGAAGGAACCAATAGACGTGAGAAGCGACCAGCACAAAATCGCCATAGTCGCAAACCTCTTGGACCAACGAATGAACTGCTCTTTATCGATGCGAAGTGCGAGGACTT
>JANQKU010000228.1 GCA_028280955.1 Opitutaceae bacterium | reverse complement strand
ATATCGCAGGGATTTCCGCTAAGGTGGACGGCGAGAATGGCTTTGGTTTTTGGTGTGATTGCTTCGCGGACGGAGATGGGGTCGATATTGTAGGTATGCGGATCGATATCAGCAAAAACCGGGACAAGCTGCTGGTGCAGGATACCGATGACCGAGCCCATATCGGTAATGGAGGGAACGATGACTTCGTCGCCGGGCTGGAAACGGAGAGTGGCAATAGCGACGTGAATCGAGGCGGTGCCAGAAGAACAGGGGAAGAGATGTTTGAGTGGATAGAAAGTACGAAAGGCTTCGTAGAGCGCTTCGGTCTGAGGGCCTTTCCAATAAAAAAGTGACTTTTGTCGCATCGTTCTGCTCAGAAGCTCGATTTCTTCATCGCCCCAACGTTGAGGGAAGGGGAAAGGTTCGTTAACAATGGGTTCGTGTGTGCTCATAGATGGAAAAAACGTTTGGCGTTAGTGGAGCCGATTAAGGTTTTGGATTTTTTGGGAATGCCAGCTAAATTCAGCTTGTCCACTTGACCTCGAGTGGAAAGAAGTGGAGAGCAGGTTCCTAATAGCAAGCGCTGGGGCGGTAAAACGGTAAGAAGATCAACCAAAGTGTTTCGCCATTCGCAGAACGAGATATCTGCTGAGAAGTTCTCACATTGACTGGCAAGTTGTTTGAGTTCTGGGCGAAAGATACCGGTCAGCAGTGGATGGCTGGTCGGGTAGTGTTTGAGAAATTTGGCAATGTCGGTCTGAGGCACTCCTTTAAGGTTCAGTGCAAAATACTGAGTGCGTTCGTCGTTTAAACGAACATTGAGAATGAGTTTAAGCTTATTCGTTGCCAAGGTCTCCATGAAGGGTTCGAATTGGCGATGAGTGAGCCGGTAATTGTGGTAATTGGGAAGAATTTTTACAGCCCGGATCGGTGCAAGATGAAGACATTCATCGATTTGATCCTGCCATGTGCCCAAGGTGGGATTGATGATCGGAACGGGTATCAGAGCGGGGGTAGGCTTCACAGCTGTGAACATCTTCCGATTGGCCGGCATTGGGTCGGGCAGGAAGACAGCGTTTAGGGGAGAGACGAGGGCCTGCTGGATGCCATGGTCTGTGAGATGGCTGGCGAACTTGCCAGCAGTGTAGCTTGGGAGGGGGGCGAAGGGCCAGTGTCCGAGGTAAGTATTGGAATCGATATGCACGGTTGTATTTTAGTTGAGCCCGAGCAGAATGGCGGCGTTGTCGTAGAGAATTTTTTGGCGATCTTTTGGGGTAATGCGAGCGCCGAGGATACGACCGATGGTGACGCTTTGTTCCCGAATGGGGAGGTCTGAACCGTAATACACGCGATCAGCCCCCAATTGCTCTACTGCATATTCGATCAGCCCTTCTTCAGGGTAACCCGCAGAGGTATCAATGGAGACGTTGGGCAGATGTTTGACTTCAGCAATCCCGCGAAAACCGAAACCGGTTAAATGAGCCATAATTACTTTCACCTCAGGATGTCGACGCGCAAAAGTTGCCGTATCTGTAGGGTCACTCTGAATACTTCGAGGCACTCGACGGCCAGCAATGCCATGGACCGTCCAAGTGTGTTGGAGCACAGGGAGGTTAAATTCGCGAGCGGCTTTAGCGATATGTTTCATGCAGCTGGCCGACGCGTTATTGGTTTTTTCCAATTTGATTCCCTTCGAGTTAAAGTTTGTCACACAACGTTCGGCTTCCTTCATAACAACACGTTCGCCCAAGGTAGGGTTCAGATGACAGAAACTGGTAAAAAAGTCTGGAAACAGTCGCTGTAAATGCCCATTGCCGTCGTTGATCTTTGCACATTGGCCGGCATCGGGGCAATGGCCATAGAAGGAAACGTCACCCAATGAATTCATGCCCACGATACCGAGAGCCTTACCTTCAGTGTATAGTTGTTTAATTTCCTCTGGTTTGGCTCCTGACCCCATTAAGATAGGGTGGGTATGGATATCGAAAATTCGCATTTTGGGAGACTATAGGTTGGAGACTTCCTGGGCTTCTGCCAGAGATGAGGAATGGTGAAGTTTTCTGATATTCACTAAAGGGTCATCACCCCTGTCATTGTCATGGTAAAAAGCATGGAAGAGAATTTAGATGGGGCAAGAACAATAGTAACTGAATGGTTACTTTGCATGTGAAATACTGGTACTCGCACAGGATGCATTCTGGGTTGGCGTTGGAAAATCTTGACTCTATAAAAGGAGGCCATTGCCTCATATCAAAGGTAACTGTTTGGTTACTGGTGGCTAGTGGAATGAATGCTTTAGCTTCAAAAACTCCACTCTGATGGCGGCACAATGTCTCTAATATTACTATGAAAAAATCGAAATCCGGACCACAATTATTTTTCTCTGCTGTGGATCTTCCACGATTGAGGAAAAACTTTAACGAAGATGCTCGATTTGCCGAAATGAAGGAAAGCCTGCTCAAATTCGACCGGGCAGCCGAGCGTACATTCATCCGAGAAGAAGTGAATTTTGAGGATCAAGTGCACGGTATTCGCCGGGTTTGTGATGTGGCACAGAATATGGCTTTCCTTTATCTGATGACCGATGATGAAGATGCATCGCAGTTAGCGGTAGAGTCGGTGCGTACTCTGATGAAATTCCCTTTCTGGGACTTTTTCATGGAGGGAGATCGGGTCATTGGGGTGCAGGGTGCGCCGCGTTGCGTTATTGCGGTTGCGGTGGCCATCGACTGGTTGGGGGATGTGGTCGATTCTACCGAAAGAGAGACTTGGTTACAGGCGATAGCAGAGCGTGGTTGTGAGCCGTGTTATCTCGGGTTGCACAATATTCGCTATCCGCGTGAGACAAAGGGATGGTCGATCAATCCGCAAAGCGTAATGTATGCTTCTCGCACGGCTTTTCCTAACGATAATGCGCGGCGGCCAGAAATCACTCAAACGACCAATTTAAGAGCAGCTCCGGCTGGAGGATTAGCGATTGGTAGGGCGGTGATCGGTATCTATGGGGAGCAGAATCAGGACGATTTGGATCGTTGGCAGGAGATGGCACTTTTTAGTTTGCGGGCGTTTGCATCCATTTATTTACCCGATGGTAGTTATGGTGAGGGTGTGAATTATGGAAACTACACTTCGGAGAGTATCTTTATGGCGGCAGTGGCCTTGGAGAAAGCAGGATTGGCCGATATACGTTCGGATATTAATTGGAGAGGTCACCTTCAGTTTATGCTCAATATGGCCATGCCGACGTCGGAGAACCTCTACGAAGTGGTTAATATTGGCGACAGTGGCCGGCATCGCGGACATGTTGTCTTTCAGCATCCGGATGGTCGGGCTGAAAGTCGTTCAGCCTTGGCTTTTTGGACAGCCCGAGAATTTCGCGATGGTTCGGCGCAATGGTTTGGAGAAACCCTGGCCGCTGCGCACAATATTTGGTCAGTGATATTTTTTGATGAAAGTGTGGAAGCGATTCCGCCGGTTAATGAGCCGCAAACGTGGTATAATGAGCTTGATTGGGTCGTCGCGCGCACGGGATATCGGGCTGAGGATTTTTTAGTCAGCTTGCGTAGCGGAATTGGATGGAATCATGAGCATGCGGATCGAAACAGTCTCATCATCAAAGGATACGGAGAGCAGTTAATCGTCGATCCCAGCCGACCCCCTTATCCTTTTACAGATCCTTGCTGGATGATGCGCACGACGGCGGGTCACAGCGCTATTCTTTTTGATGGCGAAGGTCATTTCTATAACAATGGAGTGGAGGGGACTAACTCGACAATCGCACAAGCTCGTCTTGTTGGGAAAGGTGAAGGTAAGGGATACAGTTATTGGATCAGTGATGCCACTCAGGCATATCGTATAGCCAACCTGGAAATTAAAAACGTAGTGCGTGCAGTAGTGGTTTTCTTTGATTTGCGTGTAGTCGTGGTGGTGGATAGCGTCTCGAAGTGGAAGCAGCCGTCGAAAGTGGAAGCCCGATTCTTTGCCGATAATTGGGAGGAGGACTGTGAGGTAACCACTGATGGTAACGGTTTTGATATTCGCCGTCCGGGGGCGTTTGCCCACGCTCAAACTTTCTGCCGAAGTACGACTGAAATTCGTAAGAAACTGTTACCTATTCCGGAAGAAAGAGCGGTAAAACATCCTTTTGTTTCTGTGGAAACGGAGCCAACTATGGCGACGACTTTGGTCACGGTGATTGGTTTGGCTCCTACAGGAGGGGAGACGACATCTGCGATTATCGATTCGTCTAAGGATGAGATTAAGGTAAGACTGAAGGCGGAAGCAGTATCCGCGACGTGTCGCATTAATGACACCGGTCTCATTCCAGAAATTCAGGTAAATGAATAAACCTACACCACGGTCCTCCAGAATATTTTTTTGAACTGAAGATGAGAATTTTTATGCGATGGACTCGAGAATTTCGTTGAAAGTATCACTCGGGCGCATGGCTTGAGCTGCTTTTTTGTCATCGGGATGGTAATAGCCTCCGATGTCCATTGCTTGGCCTTGAGCGGAATTGAGTTCTTCGACAATTTTTGCTTCGTGGACACTTAATTGTTGGGCAAGAGGCGCAAAGCATCCTTGAAGATCGCTATTTTTTGTCTGCTCGGCGAGAGCTTGAGCCCAGTAAAGAGCGAGATAGAAGTGGCTTCCTCGATTGTCCAATTCATTCACTTTACGGGAAGGTGATTTGTTATTTTGCAGAAGTTTTGCAGTGGCTTGATCGAGGGTTTCCGCAAGAACTTGAGCCATGGCGTTTCCGGAACTCTCGGCCAGATGTTCAAGTGATACAGCGAGAGCCAGGAATTCACCAAGAGAATCCCAGCGGAGATGACCTTCCTGTTCGAATTGTTGGACGTGCTTGGGAGCAGAGCCACCGGCTCCGGTTTCGAAAAGCCCACCACCGTTCATGAGAGGAACGATAGAGAGCATTTTGGCGCTGGTGCCAAGTTCGAGAATGGGAAAGAGGTCGGTGAGATAATCACGAAGTACATTGCCGGTAACCGAAATGGTGTCTTTGCCTTCACGAAGGCGCTCAAGCGAAAATTTGGCAGCCTCAACTGGGGAAAGAATGTGGATATCAAGACCCGTCGTATCATGGTTTTTCAAATACAGATTTACTTTCGTAATAAGTTGGGCGTCGTGAGCTCTGTTTTTATTCAACCAGAAGACGGCCGGTGTTCCCGTTGCCCGTGCCCGATTAACGGCGAGCTTTACCCAATCTTGAATAGGGGCGTCCTTGGTTTGGCACATCCTGAAGATATCGCCTTCATCCACCGTTTGTTCGATCAGTATTTGACCGGAAGCATCAACGACTCGGATAGCTCCATTGCCGGGGCTTTGAAAAGTTTTGTCATGCGAGCCATATTCTTCAGCTTTTTGGGCCATGAGGCCAACGTTGGAAACGCTGCCCATGGTTCTTGGATCAAAGGCGCCATGTTGTTTGCAGAAATCGATGGTTGCCTGATAAACTCCGGCATAAGATCTGCCTGGAATAACAAATTTGGTGTCTTTGAGTTTACCGTCGGGGCCCCACATTTGACCGGAGGTCCGGATAGCTGCAGGCATGGAAGCATCGACGATGATGTCACTGGGCACATGGAGATTGGTGATTCCTTTGTCCGAATTTACCATGGCGAGCGAGGGCCGGTTTGCATAGATTGCTTCAAGTTCGGCTTCTATTTCGGCCTGCTGAGCTTCCGGAAGGGTTTTTATTTTCGCATACACATCCCCCAGTCCATTGTTAGGAGTAATCCCCAGTTCTGCAAAGGTGGTGGCGTGCTTTTCGAAAACTTCTTTATAAAAAACGGAGACAGCGTGTCCGAAGATGATGGGGTCAGAAACCTTCATCATGGTCGCTTTCAGATGCAGTGAGAAGAGTACGTCCTGGCTTTTGGCGTCTTCAATTTGTTCCGAAAGAAAGTGACGCAAGGCGTTTTTGCTCATGACGGCTGCATCGATGACTTCAGCCGATTGAAGAGGGGTCTTTTCTTTGAGCACAGTCGTCTGGCCATTTTGATCGACGAATTCAATTCGAATATCAGTGGCTTGGGCAACTGTAGTGGATTTTTCACTACCGTAGAAGTCACCTCCATTCATACTGGCAACGTGAGATTTTGAGTCGGTGGACCAGGCGCCCATGGAATGTGGATTACTTTTCGCGTATTCTTTGACCGCCTTGGGAGCGCGACGATCGGAGTTTCCCTCGCGCAGGACGGGATTGACAGCGCTTCCCAGGACTTTCGCATAACGGGCTTTGATTTTCTTTTCCGTGTCGTTCTGTGGTTCAGCTGGATAGTTCGGTATGTCATAACCATGTGCCTGTAATTCCTTAATCGCGGCATTGAGTTGAGGAATGGAAGCACTGATGTTTGGTAGTTTGATGATGTTGGCTTCGGGTTTTTTAGCTAGGTCACCCAATTCAGCGAGAGCATCGGATTGTTTTTGATCTTCCGTCAGATTTTCGGGGAAATTGGCAATGATTCTGCCGGCAAGAGAAATGTCTCGAATTTCCACGGTTACATCAGCTGCTTTAGTAAACGCTTTGACTATGGGCAGCAATGATTGTGTTGCCAATGCGGGCGCTTCGTCAGTTTTCGTATAGATGATTTTTGAATTCGGTGTCGTCATGATTTCTGCAGCTGAAAGCTTTCAGATTAATATTCTAAAAGGGGTTCTTGCGTAAATGTCTGTGCGAAAGGGTCAATAACTTTGATCGTCATTGGGGAAAAGCTTTACAGAAAATGCTTCTGCAAGTGCTTCTGTTGCGATAGGTAGGGTAGCGGATTGGCGGCTACCTTTAACGTGACAAACCGGAATGCTCGAGGATAACTCCGGCTGCGTTGTAACCGGGCAAACCGGTGATGTTCCCTCCGGGATGAGAACTGGAACCACATAAGTACAATCCTTTGATGATAGTTTGGTACTGTCCGGCTCCCGGGAAAGGGCGATTGTAGCCAACTTGGTTATTCATAAAACCTCCAACCAAAAGATCACCGTCCTGCATATTGGGAAGGGTTTGTTCTGTATCGACTGCGCTACGAGTGAAAGAGTCGATGAC
>JANQKU010000218.1 GCA_028280955.1 Opitutaceae bacterium | reverse complement strand
GGATACCGGCTCATCCGGTTCTACAGGTCCTGCAATAATAATCCCTCGAGACGATTTTCCAAAGTTGGATGGAAGGCCACGATTACTGAAAACAACGCTTGCATCATAAATTTCTTCAAGGTGATCAAAAAAATTATCCGGCAATTCAATCACTGGTTTTTTATCTCCATTTGCTCCAGGAATAGGAGAAAGAGGATCCCTGAACGGAATATTCAAATGAACAGGGCCTCGTTTACAGGACATGCTTTTATCATAGGCATGTACAACAGTTTGTCTCAGATAGCTAAAAAGAGCGTGACTATTTTCCGGCAAAGCCAACTCCGTCTGCCAACGAGGATAGCTCCCATAAAGTTTCACCTGGTCAATAGTCTGGCCCGCATGGCAATTTCGCAATTCCGGCGGACGATCAGCTGTTAAAACCAATAAGGGAACACCTGCTTCACTCGCTTCAATCACGGCAGGAAAAAAATTAGCGGCAGCTGTTCCGGAAGTACAAACGAGCACAACCGGCCTTCTCTCTCTCTTCGCACAGCCTAAGGCAAAAAAGCCAGCCGATCTTTCATCGAGAATGGAAATCGCTTCGATCGAAAAATTGCGAGAAAAGGCAAAGGCTAAAGGAGAAGAACGAGAGCCAGGACAAATAATCGCAGTTTTTACCCCTAAACGAACCAGTGTTTCGGCAATGACCCAACTCCACACTTCATTCGTATTCACAAATTCAGGCACAATACTCTTTTTTGTCTGAATACGCTTTAGGCTCATTTCACAAAAGATTTTCCAGTAATGCCTTTAATTTCCAATTTGTTTCAGCAAGTTCTTTTTCCGGATCGGAACCTGCTACGATGCCATTCCCTGCAAAAGCTCTAGCTGTCGCACCATCGATCAAGGCCGAACGAATACCCACAATAAACTCACCTTCTCCCTTTGAGTCAACCCATCCTATGGGAGCTGCATATAATCCACGATCAAATGACTCCAGAGAAGGGATATGCTCACAAGCCACTTCACGGGGAGTGCCTCCAACCGCCGGCGTCGGATGAAGTTTCTCCAGTAAATCGAGAATATGAGTGCCTTCGCTTATTTTTCCTCTGACCGGTGTATGTAGATGCTGAATATTGGCCAACTGTAGCAGACTCGGGCGGGAAGGTTGCCTTACCTCAATACCCAGTTCACTCAGTCGGCGAGAGATTGACCCCAGAACAATGGCATGTTCTCTCAAATCCTTTTCACTGTGCAACAGATCATTGGCCAGCCTGGCATCTTCCGAGGCCGATTTTCCTCGAGGAGCTGACCCGGCAATAGCTTTCGTTTTAAGATTTCCCCCAGATACTCTTACCAATCGCTCAGGCGTCGCTCCAATAAAACTCTGCCCCTTTCCATTTCCAACTGAGAAGGCATAACAATCAGAGAACTGTTCTCGGAGTTTATTCAATGCCCTCAAAGGATGAAGATTTTGCCTTGATTTCAACTCAACTGCCCGAGCCAGAACAATTTTTTCAAAAACATCTTTATCAATAAAAGAAAGCGCTTTGCTAACAGATTCCACAAAATGCTCATCTTTTCCAATCTCCGAAAGTTTAAAGCCAGGCTCTGCCAAACTATCGGCAGCAACAGACTCGTTCGCTACTGTAACTGGCCGAGAATAATCAAATGAGGAAAACTTCGAATGAGCCCTCCAGACACGCTCAACCAACAAATCAATATCCGAATCTTCCTCCAACAGCAGATTGGCCACAGCCACATAGGTACCCTTAAAACGAGCCACTTGCCAGCGAGGAACAAACAACAGTGAAGAAGGAAAAGCAGCTCCCTTGGGCGGCTTGTCAAAAAACGAAAAGGCCGTAAAAAAATGAGGCCCTGAGAAAGGTAGTGATAAATCACCTACAGCGATCGTATTATCTAAAACATCCGCCACAAAATTACGAGCCGCTAAAAAACGAGAAGATTCAGGACCTGCCAGAGTAAACGAAAGCACGGCATCAGCACCGGCAACCGCAAAAGAACCACTGGGCCGTTCACAATAAAAATGCAATTCATCAGGCTCATAGATTGACTCTAAAACAGCCAGAGGATCCAGATGCCCTACTTCAACAGAGATACTGATTAATTGCCCCCTTCCTTTAGTGCGAACACCTTCCTGTGAGTTGTCCAAAAACACACGAAAAGCTTCTCTTGAATGCTTATCTCCTGGCGCTAATGGTAAGATTTTCAAGTGACTCTGATTTTAAAGCAAACACTCTCCTAAGGATCAGTGATCTTTTACCACCGACAACTCATCCAGAGGTTTCCGGCCTGGGAAAGAGGATTATCTTATCAGCCACCTTCCCTCCAGTGAGGACAGTTGACCACTCAAGAGATTGTTTCCACGATGCTGAGCCAGTCTGAGCCCCCAAGAGTTGAGGAATTTTTTCGGCAACCTCAGGCATAACCGGAGCCAATAATGTTGCTCCCAAGCGAAGGCTTTCAGCCATTGTCGCTAAAGTTGTTTTGAGAAGGCTTTGCTCCTTAGGCTCTTCCGATTTGGCTAATTTCCATGGCGCTCGTTGCTCGGCATAACGGTTAATTGAACGAATAAACTGAAAGGTCTTTTCCAATCCCTGGTGAAATTGAAATTCTTCATATAAGCGCAAAACTTCATCCTGAGTTTCACCCCAGGATTTTTGAAGCTCTTTTTCAATCTCTTCTTCCACTTCAATCGCAGGGACCACCCCATCGACATAACGCGTGGTCATATTTAAGGTTCGGTTCAACAAATTACCCAGATCATTACCCAAATCGTTATTATAACGACTGAAGAATAGCTCAGAGGAAAATTCACTATCTTGCCCAACGTTCATTTCACGCGTTACAAAATAGCGAAAAGAGTCCACACCAAACTGATCGATCATATCAAGCGGATCAACCACCTCTCCTGCACTCTTGGACATTTTCTGTCCCGATTTTAGCCAAAACCCGTGGACTAACAATGCTTTGGGAAGTGGGATATCACATGCTTTTAACATAATCGGCCAATACACCCCATGCGAAGGCACCAGAATATCCTTCCCGATCACATGATAATCGGCCGGCCAGTTTGCCTCAAACTCAGCCGTTCCATAACCGACAGCCGAGATATAATTTACCAGAGCATCAAACCACACATAAGTCACATAATTCTCATTAAAGGGAAGTGGAATACCCCACTCCAAACGTTCTTTGGGCCGGGAAATACAGAGATCGTTAATCGGTTCCTTCAAAAACTCCTGTACCTGTTTCAAACGATAACGTGGAACGATGAAATCTTCGTTTTCCTTTAGATAACCAATCAGCCAGTCCTGATACTCACTCAATTTGAAAAAATAGTTCTTTTCCGAAATCTCAGTAACTTCTCCGTAAATTTCCGGCCACTCACCATTAACCTTATCCTTCTCCTGAAGAAACTGTTCCGCCCGAGTGCTGTAATAACCGACGTACTCAGCTTCATAAATCTGCCCTTCGTCATACAGCTTCTGTAACAGGGTACGAACCACCTTTTTGTGACGTTCCTCAGTCGTTCGAATGAAATCATCATTCGATGTTAAAAGCTTTTCACAGAGCCCTTTAAAGGCAACTGCAGCTTCATCGCAGAGTTCAATAGGCTCAATTCCTTTCTCTCGGGCGGACTGCTGAACTTTTTGCCCATGCTCATCGATTCCCGTCAGAAAATACACCTGATCTCCCATCAGCCGCCGAAAACGGGCAATGACATCTGTCAACACCATTTCATAGGCATGCCCCAGATGGGGCGAACCATTGGCATAATAAATAGCGGTTGTGATATAAAAGTTCTTCATTCTGATAAGTTCTAGCGCAAAGGTTTAAACAGTAGTCGACTCAAAGTAGCCCGCAATCTCAAAAAAAAACCGGTATTTCAAAATCACCGAAAAGTAGCTTCCTAGGACTTTCATCTCATTCAGATCTAAAAAGACTAAGTAATTCACTCTATGTCTTTATAGAGTCTTATCTCCTAAGTCGTGAATAGATCATCAAAACCTCTAGGCAGAGAGAAATAGGCTCTCACAATTGCCGATTATCCTCTCAACTTCCTCAGTCTGCAAACCGTTACTTCAATAATACAGTTAAACGGAAATTTTTAGGGCTAATGATTAAACAAAAAAGAAAAATTTCAGGAATGACTCTCATTGAGGTCATGGTCGGTTTTTCCGTGATGACAGTAATGGGCATGGCTCTTACGGGAGTGTTCATTCAAGGACGTTCTGTTTCTGTCGGGAATATTTACGAAACAACTGCCCTGACAGTTGCCCAAGGATATCTTGAGCAGATCAAAACGATGGACTACAGCGTCGTCCAAGCATGTGGAGCCAACCCCAGTACAAATCCCATTCCCACCAAAGGGGTCGACGCGGACTCGAGTGGTTCTGTCAACGTCGTCGATGAACCATTGACTGTAGGTAGTCGAAATTCGGTCGGAAAAATAGATAATGGGACTCATCTGGGAATACTTATTGATCTCAGCAAAGCGGAGGGATCTTCGACCTATACCCCTCGCTATATGAAGATGTGGGTCACGCCGACCATCACTGATTTGCAGCCTTCCACTGGCCTTCAGGGATTGGAGATTGCTCTCACTTTTGAATGGGAATCGCGCAGGGCAAATATGGCAGTCGTCAGTCGCACGGAAACGGTTCGTTTTGTTAAATCCAACATCCCTTCTTACCAATGACAAATTATCACATGAAGAATAAAAAGGGTCTCACGCTGACAGAGATTCTCATCACATTGGCCATCAGCGGATTACTCATGACCGGCATTTTAGGTTATTATATCAACACCGCCACTGGGTTGTTTGTGACCGAGCAAAAGATGAATATCAACCAGGATATTCGGACCCTGACCAATGAAATGACCAAAACCGCCCGCGAATCGAATGGTCTCATCGCTTTTAAATCTTTTGCCAACACTGATCGGGATTCGGCCGATGATTACCTCACAACGGAAATGACAGGAGACATGGTGGTCTTCTATAAAACGGGAGATCTCGATTCAAGTGGAAAGCGTCCTTATACGGATTTGGTCGGTTATTATCGCGCACCGGACGATCCAAGTGATCCCAATAGCACCGGACCGGTCAGACGATTTGAAATCAACCTGAGCACACCCTCCAATGCAGCCATGACAACGCTTTTACCAGATGAGACTACCATCAACAATTATCCAGCTGTTGTGCAAATTTCCAGAGGACTCTCCAACGGAAAACTATTTTATGTCTATAAAGAAAGAAGCGTCATCGTGAACGGACAGATCTATCATGGAAATGCAGCGAAACGAGTGACGGACACTTATAACTTCACCATCTCTCCAAGAGGTTAATGAAAAAGACCACAAAAAGCAGACATTCATTTTGCAAAAAAGGAAACTGTAAAGGATCCGTTCTCATCGTTGTCCTCGCACTGTGTGTGGGTCTCAGTATCGTCGCCGCAAGTGCGCTCAAATCTTCCTTCTCCAGCAAAAAGATCAATGCCCGACAACGACTCTGGATTGAAGCGAAAAATGCAGCTGAATCCATTGTCGAATATGGAGCCGCCGATCTGGCAGATCGCCTTCGCAGTCAGGTTTCCTTTCCCAGTAACGAGTTATCCCCCGGCAATAATCCTCTAATCATACCGAGCGATGTTACAACCTTCTATGCAGGTACCAACATCGATACTTCCAAATTTGAACTGAGAGGCGGCACAATTCCTTCGAGTGGAACAACTCTCTATATTGATCCAAATGATGAAAAAACACGGTTTGACCCAATGAGAGGAAAAACCGCGACCATTCGGGAAATTAACATTTACGGAAAAGCGGCCGCTCAGGCCAATAATGGTGTCCTGATAGATGCTTATTGCATGCAAAAACTTCAGGTTCGGGATTCTGCTCTCTTCTCCCATGCCGTTTTCTACAACCTGGATCTCGAATTTTATCCGGGCCCCAGAATGGATATGCAGGGGCCGGTCCATTCCAATAGCGATATCTACGTGGCTTCATACAATCGACTCAGCTTTTATGGCAATCTGACCAGCGCTCAGGATATTTACCGTCTATACAAACAAACCGGTACGCTTAAACCAACGGGAACTGTCCGTATCCAGAATGGAGCCGGCAATTGGGTGGATATGGCGGCAACGATGGACAGCCGAAACAGCTCCTGGGAATCCCGGGCTTCCGAACTCTGGGATGGAAACGTCCAATCAGCAGTTCATGGCATTCAGCCCTTAAATCCGGTTTCCATTGAAAACTATATCCCGGATGATCCCACAACATCCGGAACAAATGAACTTCGAAATTATGGCTATTCTCTGCTGGAACCTCAATTGGGAACCAGCTCTTATGATTCCGATTCGAAGGGAACAACAGGTGAATCACTGAAATTTTCGGCCAATGCAGGGCTGATTCTCCGTATTATAGATATAAGTGACCCCAACGGATGGACACTTTCCACCTACCAGGTTTCCAACACAAATAATCCCGTTTCAGATTCAAATCCTCCTATTTTGGACTCGAACGGAAAGCCTATCGAAATTGCTATTCCGGTTTCAGGCACCACTTTTGAAACGCTTGGTATTGTCACAAATAAACCTTATGCTCTAAGTGGATCCACTGTCACAAGCGGTATTTACGATCGCAGGCAGGAAGAAGGTCAAAGCATTGTACAAATAGACATTGGAAAACTCAGACAAGTCCTGGATGATAATCATGCCAGCTATACAGGTCCAACCGCCTTCAATGATAACTACGATCCCAGTAAACAATTCAACGGACTACTTTATGTCGAAATGCCCATGGCGACACCCGCCGGAAGCACCTCACACACCAGTCGTCCAGACAACATAAGACTCGCTCAAGACAATATCGCGGTCCAGGTCATCAACGGACAAGACATTCCCGATCCTGACTATAATAAAACCTCAGGAAGGGATGCCGGATTCACTCTGGCAACCAATGGCGCTTTGTATGTAAAAGGTCACTACAATTCAGACGGAAACCTGACAACAGGAAGCTCAACCAGTCCGGACAGCAAAACAAGCGGACAGGAAGAAACACCTGCCGCGTTGATAGCTGATACTATCACTGTTCTTTCCGGTTCTTTCAACGAGACCTTGAGTAAAACCACTAAAATGACCGCCAGTTCGACCGAGATATCGGCTGCTTTCTTGTCCGGTCTGGTGCCTACCATTCCCGGAGCATCGACTACCAGTGGTGGTGCCCATAATTTCCCTCGTTTCATGGAGAACTGGAGTGGCAAAACATTTCTCTACCGGGGATCACTCGTTGCATTGTTTGAAAGTGAAATTCTCGAAAAAGCCAGGCCCAGTAACTGGAGTACATACTATAGTCCACCGACTCGAAACTGGGGATTTCACGACTACTTTAAAGCAGGAAAATTCCCTCCAGGAACACCTTATACCCGGGATTTTGCTCGAATCGATTTCAGGGACCTAACCAAAGCAGAGTACGATACTGCTATCGCAGCACTTCCATAAAAGCTAGGTAATTTATTCTGTGTTTTCCAAGAAGTTTATAAAAATGAAAACGATCGCAAAAAACAGACATTCGTTTCACCAAGAAAGAAATCGTAAAGGATCAGTCCTCATCGTTGTGATTGCATTGTGTATCGGGCTTAGCATTGTCGCCGGAAGCGCACTCGAGTCTTCTTTCGCCAGCAAAAAGATCAATGCTCGGCAACGACTTTGGATTGAAGCGAAAAACGCAGCTGAATCCATTGTCGAATATGGAGCCGCCGATCTGGCAGATCGTCTTCGCAGTCAGGTTTCCTTTCCCAGTAACGAGTTATCTCCCGGGAACAACCCTCTGACCATACCGAGTGACGTTACAACCTTCTATACAGGCACTAATATCGATACCTCCAAATTTACCCTAAGGGGTGGCACCATCCCCTCGAGCGGAACAACCATCTACATTGATCCGACAGATGAAAAAGCACGGTTTGATCCTATGAAAGGAAAAACCGCGTTCATTCGGGAAATTGCCATTTATGGAAAAGCGAATGCCACGAATGCCAACGGTGTAAGCGTAGATGCCTATTGTGTACAAAAGCTTCAGGTTCGGGATTCCGCCCTCTTTTCTCATGCCGTTTTCTACAACCTGGACCTCGAATTTCATCCGGGACCCCAAATGGATATGCAGGGACCGGTCCATTCCAACAACGACATCTACTTAAATGCAGTCAATCGACTCAGTTTTCATGGCAATCTGACCAGCGCCCAGGATATTTACCGTCTATACAAAGGGACCGGAACCTTGAAACAAGGTGGAACCATCCGAATTAAAAATGGATCCGACTCTTGGGTGAACATGGATTCCACCATGGATAGCCGTAATAGTGACTGGGAAGCCAAAGCATCCGAACTCTGGGATGGAAACGTCCTATCAGTTGATCATGGTATTCAGCCCCTAAATCCAGTTTCCATTGAAGATTATGTCCCCGATGATCCGGCGACATCCGGAACAAATGAATTGAGGAATTATGGTTATTCTTTGCTGGAACCTCAACTGGGAACCAGCTCTTATGACTCTGATTCAAAAGGCACTACTGGGGAATCACTGAAATTTTCCGCCAATGCAGGACTGATTCTTCGTATTACAGATATGAGTGACCCCAATGGATGGACTCTCTCCACCTACCAACGAGCCAATGTAAATGAACCTATCTCAGATTCAAATCCTCCCACCTTGGACTCGAACGGAAAACCTATCGAAATTGCTATCCCAGTCTCAGGCACTACCTTTGAGACGCTTGGTATCGTCACAAATAAACCTTATGCTCTAAGTGGATCCACTGTCACAAGTGGCCTTTACGACCAACGGCAAAAGGCAGGTCAGAGTATCGTTGAAATAGACATCGGAAAACTCAGACAAGTCTTGGACGATAATCATGCCAGTTATGTCGGCCCAGCAGACTTCGGAAACAATTATGATCCCAGTAAACAATTTAATGGGTTACTCTATGTTGAAATGCCACTGGCGACACCGGCCGGAAGCACCTCACACACCAGCAGACCAGATAACATACGGATTTCTCAAGACAATATCGCGGTCCAAATCATCAATGGACAAGACATCCCCGATCCTGATTATAATAAAACCTCAGGAAGAAATGAAGGATTTACCCTGGCAACCAACGGCGCACTGTATGTGAAAGGTCACTACAACTCTGACGGAAACTTAACAACGGGGAGCTCAACCAGTCCGGACAACAAGGGAAATGGACAGGAAGAAACACCCGCCGCACTGATCGCCGATGCCATAACCGTTCTCTCTAATTCTTTTAACGAAACAACAAGCAAAAGCAGCACCAAACCCACCGCCAGTTCAACCGAAGTATCCGCTGCTTTTCTGACCGGTTTAGTCCCGACGATTCCCGGCACATCCGCTATCAGTGGAGGCGCCCACAATTTCCCTCGTTTTCTGGAAAAATGGTCGAGTAAAACACTTCTCTACCGGGGGTCTCTCGTCGCCCTCTTTGAAAGTGAAATCCATGAAGTAGCCATGTACAATACAAATCATTATAGCCCACCAACTCGAGATTGGGGATTTCACGACTACTTTAAAGCCGGGAGATTTCCTCCAGGAACACCTTATACCCGGGATTTTGCCCGAATCGACTTTAGAGACTTGACCAAAGCAGAATATGATACCGCTATCGCAGCGCTCCCATAAAACAGTATTTCAGCTATTCATACACAAAAAGACCTCGATAACCACAGCATCGAGGTCTTTTTATGAACTAGAATTTCCCAAGAAAGCACCTCGAAATACACACTCTTGAATATTATTAGGCTACTTGGGTAGTTGACAGAAATTCACTTTATGGGTTCACCTTTTTCTGAGGATCCAAATAGCTATTATCTCTCTGCTCCAGATTAAGAACCTTTCCATTACCTTCAAGAGAAGTCACCCGTCTTCATCGACTCAACCAGTCGTTTCAGACGTATCCTTTGATCTAAATGAAGGTGAAACACTGGCTATTGTAGGTGAAAGTGGCGCAGGTAAATCCCTTACCGGCCTGGCTATTCTCAACCTTCTTCCAGACACCGCCTCTATCACTAATGGAGAAATCATCTGGCGAGATACGAATCTTCTTTCACAACCTGAAACATCCCTACGCAAAATCAGGGGAAAAGAAATCGGCATGATTTTCCAGGAACCTTCCTCTTCAATGAATCCGACTTTCAAGGTTGGCTCACCGT
>JANQKU010000190.1 GCA_028280955.1 Opitutaceae bacterium | reverse complement strand
CAGTCCTTTTTGCCGGGCCGCAGCTAAAAGTGTCTCCCGAATTTGCCGGCCGAGTTGATCGAGCTGTTCATAGGGGTTCAATTCCTGAAGAAGCTTTAGCCCGGCGATACCTGCGGCCATGGCGAGAGGATTACCACTGAGGGTGCCTGCCTGATAAACAGGTCCAAGAGGAGCCAGGTGATCCATGATGTCTGCTCTTCCTCCAAAGGCGCCTACGGGTAAACCGCCACCAATGATTTTGCCCAGTGCCGTTAAATCCGGGGTGATGTTTGTGATCTGCTGGACACCGCCTGGAGAAACGCGAAAACCCGTCATGACTTCATCAAAGATGAGTAAGGCTCCGGCATCGGTGCAGAGTTGCCTGAGTTTTTCCAAATAGCCGGGATCGGGGAAAAGGAGGCCGACATTGGCTGGATAGGGTTCCAGAATGACTCCAGCGATTTCAGTTCCGTGCTTTGCAAAGGCTTTGCTCAGTTGTTCGAGGTCATTAAAGGGTAGCACGATGGTTTCGCGGGCAAAACTTTCAGGAATGCCGGCGCTATCAGGATTTCCTAAAGTGAGAGCGCCGGACCCTGCTTTGATGAGGAGGGAGTCGACATGTCCATGGTAGCACCCCGAAAACTTAATGATCTTATCTCGTTTAGTAAAACCGCGAGCGAGTCGGATACTGGACATGGTCGCTTCAGTTCCACTATTACACATTCTGACTTTTTCGACAGAGGGCACCATTGAAATGATTTTTTCCGCCATCTCGACTTCGTAGGGATTGGGAGTGCCAAAGCTGGTGCCGTTTTCCAAGGCGGTGGCGATGGCTTTCTTTATTTCCGGGTGATTGTGCCCGTGAATCGCCGGACCCCAGGTGCAAACGAAATCGATGAGTTCTTTACCATCAGTGGTATAGAGGGAGGCGCCGTTGGCCCGAGAGACAAAAAACGGATTTCCCCCGACGGAACGAAAGGCCCGGACAGGTGAATTGACGCCGCCCGGTATTAGGTTGAGCGCTTGAGTGAAGAGTTTATCTGAGGTCATTTTTTAAAAGGCTTAACTCACGTATTTTTGGACGATGGGTATGCGGCGCCCCACGCCAAAAGCAAGTGGCGTTATTTTAAGGCCGGGCGCTGCTTGCTTACGTTTGTATTCGTTTAGGTCGACTTTGCGGATAATGTCTTTGACCAATGCTTGATCAAAGCCTTGGGCAATGAGATCCCGGGAGGAGAGGCCTTCTTCGATATAGCCTTTGAGGATGGCATCGAGAATGGGATATGGAGGAAGGGAATCCTCATCTTTTTGATCGGGCCTCAGTTCTGCAGAGGGAGGTTTTTCGATGCTGGAAACGGGAATGATTTCTTTATCTTTGTTAATAAAGCGGGCGAGTTCATAGACTTTTGTTTTCGGTAAGTCTGAAATGACGGCGAGTCCACCGGCCATATCACCGTAGAGGGTACAGTAGCCAACGGCGAGTTCACTTTTATTGCCGGTTGTGAGAAGGAGAGAACCAAATTTGTTGGATACGGCCATGAGTAGGAGGCCTCGGCTGCGGGCCTGGACATTTTCTTCAGCAGTGCCGGCTTCGCTTTTGTCAAAAAGAGGGGCTAAGGTTTTTTCAGCTGCTGCAACTATGTTTGCAATGGGCAGGGTCTGAAAATCTATTTTCAGGTTTTCAGCCAGGATGCGGGCATCATCTCTACTGTGCTGACTGGAAATCTGAGAGGGAAGGCTGATACCTGTAACGTTTTCTGAACCCAATGCTTCGACCGCCAAAGCTGCTGTCACCGCAGAATCAATACCACCGCTTAGACCAAGCAGGGCTTTGCGGAAACCACTCTTATGTGCATAATCACGCAGACCCAGGACAAGCGCTTCCTTAATGTCCTGCATGTCAGTCTGTTTAAATGAGGGATCGATGGAAGGATTCGTTGGTTCAAGGTCAAAGATGCGGATATCTTCTCTGAAGGCTTTAAGGCCGGCCACAATGTTTCCAGAAGTATCGGCTATCATACTGCGTCCGTCGAAGATGAGTTCATCATTTCCTCCTACAGCGTTGCAATAAATGAGAGGGGCGGCGCAGTTCTTTGCTGTTTCTGTGATGAGATTCTCACGAGTGTTCTCTTTGGAGAAGTGCCAGGGGCTTGCCGATAGATTGATGTGCAGATCAATCGACTGGTCGCGGAGTTCTTCGATAGGGCTACTGGTATAGCGTGGTCGGGAGGTTAAGGTGGGATGTGTCCAGATGTCTTCGCAGATGGTGACAGCGATTTTCAGTCCATTGTGGTTAATAATGGTTGGTTTAGCTGCCGATTCAAAATACCGGTCTTCGTCAAATACATCGTAGGTGGGAAGGAGGCATTTGCGGGCATTGGCCATAATGGCTGTATTTTGGCAAAAGGCAGCTGCGTTGAAAAAGGACCGCCCTGTGCCTCCGGGATTTGTTTCAACATAACCAACCAGAAGAGGAATATGATCTGTTTCGGCCGCTATTTCTAAAAGGGATTCCTCGGTGTCGGAGACAAATCTGCGTTTGAGCAAGAGATCGCGGGGAGGGTAACCACAAACGGCCAGTTCGGGGAAAACGACGAGGTCAGCCCCTTCGGATCGCAATTGCCGGTAGGTAGCGATGATCTTTTTTCGGTTACCTGAGAGATCACCGACGGTAGTGTTGATTTGCGCCAATCCAATTCGCATGGAGAAAAAAGATGAAGTTTCGACTCAAACCGCAAGTTTCCAAGAAGAAATTGTCGTCACCTGAACAACAAAAAATACTAAAAAGGCTCCAAACCACTAATTATCGAAGTTTCTTTAAGTGAGAGTTTACTCTTAAGCAGATTTGTGCTCAATCCTCACTTATGAAAAAAAGGGGCTCACTTTTTGCTGCCGGTTGTTCACTCCTGTTATTATTTACAGTAATGGGGGTAATGAATGTGCGAGGAGAGACGTTAGTGCTGTCGCTGGATGACGTTTTTAAACGAATTGAAAAGGAGAATTTGACCGTTCTCCTGAACAAAGAGTTCGTCGTTCAATCGATGGAAAATGCCCGTCAGGAACGAGGCAATTTATATCCTTCTCTTTCTTTTGAGGCAAGCCAGAACCGGATCAAAGCTCCCTTTGGAACTTTTGGCAGTGGATCGCCTCCTTTTAATCAGAGCAGTGCGGAATTAAGCGCCAGTGTCAGTTTATTAGATCCGACGCTTTTGGCGACTTACGAGGCAGCCAAGCGTGGTGTAAAAGTATCGGAGAAGAATCTGGAGGTGGTTCTTCAGGAAGTTTTAAATGCCGTGGGTGAAGTTTTTTTCGCTCATTTGAGAAATGAGGATCGTTTCAAGGTAATTGAAGCAAATATTGAAAGAGCGACTGCTTTATTGGAATTGGCTCAATCACGTCTTGATGCAGGGGTGGCTACCCAAATTGATGTGACGCGAGCCGAAACGCAGGTAGCGATTGAAGAGCAGGCCAAGCTGCAACAGGAAACAGTGGTGTTTAACAGTGAATTATTACTCAAAGAGATTCTCAACTTGAATTTTGAAGATGAGCTTGTGCTGGAGGCTTTGACTACTTCGCCACAAACTTCGGGGAAAAAAGATGTTTCGATCGAAGCGATTGAGCAGCAACGATCCGATTTTCAACGTGAAGTCTTTTTACTGGAGCAAAATAAACTCGAGCAACGGGCCGCAAACTGGCAGCGTTTTCCCAGTATTAAACTCTTTGGTGGCTATGGGTACGGAACGGAAGTGATCTTAGATGGGAATGAACAGGATTCATGGAATATTGGCATTTCCTTCAGTATTCCGCTTTTTGATGGCTTCAAAATAGAATCGAGAAAGCAACTGGCGAAATCTCGTATCAGAGCCCAGGAGCATGTCATTCGTGATTTAAAGAATAAAATAAGCTCTGAAGTCCGTTTGGCGATTCAGGACTCCGAGTCTCGCGGGTTGCAGATTGCTGTCGCTCAAAAACAAAAGAACCTAGCAGAAGAAGAATTGAAGTTAGCCAGGATTCGTTATGAAGAGGGAGTCGCTGACAATAGAGAGGTGATAGACGCCCAAAACAATTTGGCTCAAGCTGAGGATAATCTGGTGGATGGAGTGTATCTTTACCATTTGGCTCGAATTGAACTTGCTCGAGCCAAGGGAGACGTTCGAAATATTCTGCGTGACCGTTGATTCATTCCCAAAGCTTGTCCTGGCATCAGCCTCTCCTCGAAGACGTTTTCTTTTAGAAGAACTGGGCGTTTCGTTTGAAATCTGTGTGGCAAATGTTGTTGAGCTGGATGCAGCTCAGGTGAGCAATCCCCGGGATATGGTAATAAAGAATGCTCGGTTGAAGGCAGACTGGGTAGCTCAGAGATATCCGAAGTCATTTGTTCTGGGCGCCGATACGACGGTTTTTCTGGATGAAACCATCTTGAATAAACCGGCGGATATGGAGGAAGCTCGAGAGATGCTTCGTTTTCTTTCAGATCGCACGCATACGGTTTTTACCGGCATTTCATTTGTGAATAGAGAATTGGATGTTTTTGAAACGGTCGAGGTGAGCAGCGAGGTAACCTTTAAGGTTCTCGATGAAGAGATGATTACCCACTACCACTCCCTCATCAATCCTCTGGATAAAGCCGGAGGTTATGCCATTCAAGATGGTGGTGAAACAATTGTAGCGTCTTATGAGGGTTCTCTCTCCAATATCATTGGTTTGCCATTAGAGGAAACAAAAGGTATTTTTACGCGTCATAGAGTGCTTTAGATGAGAAGCAGATGTAAATGAGTTCAAAGGTCTATAGTCCAACACCTCAAAAACAACGGTTGGTTGCTGCAGTAGATTTTCCTTTAATTGAGCCTACCTACCGAAGGTCTTCCATTGTGGCAGGGATAGTGGGCGCACTCTTGTTTCATCTTCTTTTCGTGTTGGGACTGCCCAGCAGTTATTTGATTTTAGATCCTTCAGAACGCAGTGAATCGACCAAGGAATTTGATATCGAAATTGTATCTGCGCCGGAGGAAGAGGATGTTCTTCCTAAATACGTGGAAACAAATCCGAATGTTCCGGATAATATTCCAGATGAAACGATGAATGAATCATCGAGAAATCAACAGGCTGCCAATCCCGATCCTGTGGAAGAACTCAGTCTTGATCAGTCTCCTTCTTCAACGAGTGATGACGACATTCCATCAGAAAAAATATTGAGTGGAGATTTGGAGGTACAACCTTTGGCTTCAGCATCTCCTTCAGCTGAACAACCAGAGCAGGAAGCGTCGGATCCACGTGAACCAGCGGATCCGCGAAAGACAAATCCGCTATCTGGATATGAGGAGGATGAAATGATTTCGGAAGAGGGAACAGGGATGATGGAGTCGGAAGAATTTCAGAACCTAACGGTGGATACGGAAAAAAATGAAGGGGAGGAGAGAGAACCTGAAGAAGCGCGGCCTCTGGTTGTGCAGACAACTCCCCAGCCAAACAGGCCAACTCCGAAACCAAGGCGACGTGTGGTCAAAGTGCCTCCCGGACCGATTAAAAATCAAAGAGCTGGTGTTTCGGCAACTGGTGCAGTGGCCTATGATTCAAAATTAAGTGATTATGGTGAGTATATGCAAAGATTTCAAGAGGCGGTGAGTCTTCGTTGGAATCATATCTGCAATGTGAGTGCTCATCATGAATCAAATTCGATGGTTAAGGTAGAATTCAAGCTGACCAAAGATGGATTGATCAGAGATTTGGAGATCGTTGATACAACCGCGCAACCTATTGGAATATTAAACTGTCGAAAAGCCGTGAGTGACGGACAGCCTTATGGAGAATGGAGTGAGGAAATGATAGCCGTTTTTGGCGAAGAACAGACGGTCAAGTTTGCCTTCTATTATAGATAATGGCGGTGTCTTGGGTAAACTGGAAAGAGATACCTTATGGGAAGGGAGTTTATCTTTTAACAAAGGATATCAATGGGGTGGCTGCCTTAGAAAAACCTCCAGGCATTCTCTCACAGCCAAATAAAAAGACTGACTTGAATCGCTCTTTGTTGAGAGCGCCTTTTGATTTTAAAAAGCAGGCGTATTTAGTTTCCAATAATGAGGGTGAAAAACGCTATCTATGGCTTTTAAATCGTTTGGATTCTGCTACTTCAGGGTTAATCCTTGTTTGTGATTCAAAAGAATTGGCAACTGTGCTGAAAGGTCTCTTTGCCGATCGAAAAGTTCAAAAGAAATACCACGCACTTGCCTTTGGTTTTACGCGAGAATCAAAGCAGATTTGGAGGGACAGGATGGCGGTGGCGAAGGAAGGCAGAGGTCTCCGGGCAAAAGATGAAGGTGGATTGATGGCGGAATCGTATATGCGACGCGTCAAACAGATTTCGGGGCCTCCGGTTATGTCACTGCTGGAGCTGGAACCAAAGACGGGCAGGACGCATCAATTGCGCTATCAATGTGCGAAGCGAAAACTTTTTATTATCGGGGATCAGAGTTATGGTGATTTTAAAAAAAACCGAGAGTTTAGCAAACGTTTTGCAACGAAACGTCTCTTTTTACATTCCAGTGAGATAAAGTTCACTTATCCTTTTAAGGGGAAAAAGGTTGGTTTTTTTGCCCGATCAACTTTGCCCAAAGAATTTCCACGCTAGCAGTGATCTTTTGATCGAAAATGATCTGGTGATAAAGCTGTTGAGCACGTAGCGTGTAGCGAAAGAAATGTTATGATTTTACCTAAAGCCAATAAACTGACTCCGGAGCAATTGAATGAAGTGACGGCAATTGTGGAGGAGTTTGGTTGTCGCATTCAGGTGATAGTAGGAGCCGTTCGGACGATCTATGCTATTTTGGGTGATGAGAGGCATGATCTGATGATCAAACGAATTGAAGGGCTCTCTT
>JANQKU010000163.1 GCA_028280955.1 Opitutaceae bacterium | reverse complement strand
GGTAGTTTTTGAAAACAATCTTCCAATGTTTTTAAATCTTGGGAGAAAGTTTGCTCAGTGCTGATGGATTTGCGTATCCGGTTTTTTTCGACGGGCCGTTCATCAATGCCTCGGCAAAGATGGTAGAGTTCTTTCCCAAATTTTCCAAAAAGAGACTGGAGTTTGTTAGAGCTGAGTTCTTGCATCTGACCACAGGTCTCAATACCCAGAGTTTTTAGTCGTTCGGAGGCTTTTTTCCCAATTCCCCAGATTTTGCGGATAGGGAGGTTTTCCATAAAGACGTCAACCTGGAAGGGTGTGATCTCGAATTGTCCGTTGGGTTTCTTCCAATCACTGGCAATTTTCGCGAGAAGTTTATTTGGGGCAATGCCGGCGGAAGCATGAAGTCCTGTTGTTCGGTAAATTTTTTTTCGAAGAGCTAGGGCAATTTTTGCAGGAGTTTCGTTGAGGCTGGAAATATCCATATAGGCTTCATCAAGAGAGAGAGGTTCGATCAGGTCTGTATAAGATGTCATTAATTTTCTAATACGAAGAGATTCTTTACGGTACTCGTTGAAGTGAATGGGTATTATAATCAGATGAGGACATTTTTCCAGAGCGATGAATACGGGCATGGCTGAGTGAATACCAAAGGCCCTTGCTTCGTAATTGCAGGTGGTGAGAACACCCCGTTTGCGATTTCCGCCGACTGCAACAGGCTGCCCACGCAATGCGGGATTGTTGCGCACCTCAATCGCTGCATAAAAGCAATCCATGTCCAGATGGATGATCTTTCTCATGATTTACAAAGTTAGCTGTTTGGGGGGATATTAGCTCTTTCGCTTTCGGAATGTAAATCTGATATAAGACAGTCTCTAAGATGGTTTGGCTTGTTCTATGGCAGCAATGTGTGCAGATTCACATATTTAGCAGGTAATGATTTCGAAAACAAAACTGAATCAATTGCGGGGTTATTCTCGAAAGAAAATCCGAGAGCAGACGAGACGGCTTTGGGTTGAAGGTTGGCGTTTTTTGGAGGAAGCCTGCAAAGCTTCTATTTCACTTGAGGTTGTTTTGCTGACAGAGGGTATGGAAGAGACTGGTTCGTTTCGAAAAGAGTTATGGGGTGTGATTTGTGCCAGGGCGGGCGAAGTTCTCAGAGTTACGGAATCAGAGATGAAAAAAATCACTGATAACGTAACACCTCCCGGGATTGCGGCTCTGGTTCGGTGGGCGCCAGAGAGGTTGGATGTATTTCTCGAAAAGGTTGGAGTAGAAGACCAGAAGTTGATTGTTGCAGTGGACCGAATTAGTGAACCAGGAAATCTGGGAACGATCATCAGGACATGCGATTGGTTTGGCGTCGATGGATTGCTGATAAGCTCAGGGTCTGTTGAAGCGACCAATCCAAAGGTGGTTCGATCGACAATGGGCTCACTTTTTCATTTGCCACTTTTCGTGGGGGTTGATTTGGGCAAAACGATTCAAGTTTTAAAAGAATCTGGTTACACTGGTTATGGGGCCGCCTTGGGAGGAAAGCATACTCTTTATGAGATGAGGTGGGAAAAGAAGTCTTTGGTTGTGATAGGGAGTGAAGCTTGGGGAATCGAACCTGGTATTCTTGCCGAGTTGGAAGGTGTGCAGATCCCGGGCTATGGTCAGGCTGAGTCCTTAAATGCGGGTGTTGCCACCGGGATTTTGTTATCGTCCATTAGACGGGGATAGATTTTTTCATAGGGAGATTTCAGGGTGTGAACGTCGCATTTTCCTGGTTTAGTTTGTTGATTGGTTGATCTCTCCAAAAGGGTCGGGAACAAAATATTTCCGGTTTTTTCTCTAGAATCAGACAAAGTTTCATGTTTGTGACGCTTTTATAGGGTAAACGTGAAATCAAAGAGAAGAAAACCTGATGCCGGAGATTTTACCGAATGGAAATTGGAATGAGTGGTTCGAAAAATATGGGCCTAAGATGTTACTCTATGCCCGACAAAAAACACCTAGTTTGGCAGATGCAGAAGATGTGGTGCAGGAAGCTTTTGTGCGATTTTGGAAGTCTCCTGCACAATATCGACCAGAGCCTCATGTCTATCTGTTTGTTTTGGTTCGGCGAGTTGCCATTGATCAGGGGCGAAGCCGAATACGTCGAAAGAAGCGTGAAGAAAGAGCGGAGAACTGGACGGAGAATCCTCCACTGTTTATCGATTCAATGGAGGAAGAAGAAAATCATAGAATGATTCAGGAAAGTATCGAAAAATTACCCGAAGAGCAGAAAGAAGTGTTGGTGTTGAAAATTTGGGGAGAACTTACGTTAAGCCAAATAGGGAGAACCTTGGAAATTTCGCAGAATACTGCGGCATCACGGTATCGATATGCTCTACAAAATCTTAGAAAGAATTTAGCGTAAGATGAATAATAATTGGAAAATGGATACGGATTCCGATTTAGAAAAGAAATTGAAACAGTTGTCTCCTGTGAATTGCTCCGTTCGTTTGGAAGAGAGGGTAGGAAAGAGTTTGGATCGAGAGGTTTCAATCTTTGAAAAGGGAAAGTGGTGTTACGTGGCAAGTGTATTATCATTTGCCGCAGGAGCGGTATTAGGATTTTTCATGGTCCAGAACGTTGGTTTTGATGAAATGGATGGACTTGGGCATGAGGTGACTACTGTCACTTCTTCAAAGACTGTAGGTAATGATTTTGAAGATGCGACTTTTGCAACGGTCCTGGCAGATGAACAAAGTGATTTTATCCCCATGCGGGCCACAGGCTACTTATATGAGATAAAAGACGAGGGGGTTGTTTTTTTGGATGGAGTCAACCCGGCTCGGGAAATTTATTTAAATTATTTGGAGGTCGTCGAATGGAGGGACCATGAGTCCAACATGACTGTTCGCATGACTTCACCCAAGCAAGAGCTCCGTGTCGTTCCTATCAATACTTTCTAAAACATGAGTCAACGAAAGTTAACTGTTAAACATATAAATAAAATGATAAAAAAAATAGGTATCTCTATAGTGGTAGCGTTGATCATCAACGCCTCTCTTTTAGGTGCAAAAGAGAATGATCGGAAGGCAGATAGCCAGTTGGAAGAGAAGGCATTTGTTAGCAAATCAAAAGAGAAAGTTTTGTTTTTTGGAGTGGAGGTAGCTCCGGCCAGTCCTGCATTGGTCGAACAATTGGAACTATCTCCAGGAGTTGGATTGGTGGTACGCTACGTTGTACCTGAAAGCCCGGCCGATAAGGTCGGAGTCAAAGAACACGATGTTTTGACTCATTTTGATGATCAGATACTGATTACGCAGCGGCAGTTATCCGTTTTGGTTCGTAATCATAAAGCGGAAAATGAAGTTTTATTCACTTTGATACGAAAGGGTAAAGGCATGAAGATCAAATCGTTGTTAGAGTGGAAAGAGATATCATCGCATCCTAGAGGTTACTTTAGATGGATGGGAAGAGATGGGCTTTCTCATCCGGGGGTTGATTTTAAATGGATGGGAGAAGAGCATTTTTCCAAGCCGGCGGTTGATTTTGATGTCATATTGAATGGAGAAATTGCTCCGATGGTGGAAGGCCAGGTTTTTAACAATAGGCGTTATATTAAAGGATTTCCTGATTCGATTGCCATTACTCATGATGGGAATGTAAATTCTGGAGCTTTGGGCAATGTCCTCTTTTCGGATGAATCTATGAGTATTGGTATGATAAAAGAAGGTGATGCCAAGGTTTTCACCATTCGGGATGTTGATGGGAATAAAATTTTTAGGGGCACTACTTCTGATGAAAAAATAGAAGAGTTGGATCCAGAAATTCGAGAGCGTTTAGAAAGGATGGAAAAAATTCAACTGCCCGAAGAGGCCAATATGGCAATGCCAGTTGAAGGGGTTAAGTTTGCTTCTCCAGTGGGTTTTCGGGAAACCATATGAGAAAAAAGGCGGGAACCGAAGTTCCCGCCCTATGATTTTCTTATTTAAGTCCAGAAACCGAAGCAGTGAGCTTTAATCGTTTTCTGGGAATTCGAAACAATTTCCGCAGTCGTTGACCGAATGAGAGGCTATTTCGAACCCAGTTTATTTTAACCGATTCATGCCGCATTTCCCGTTTTTCGGAAATAGGCTCCTCATTTGTCTCATTGAGATTGTCCATCTCGAAAGACTTGTAGAGCATGACCCCAAAAAGATTATCAGGATTTGCAACGTGGATATAGGTTATTTTCTTATTCATTGTCAGTAAGAGGATTCTTTGGAAACGCAGAATCCTCAGCACTAACAACGAAGGTGAAGCAACATGAAAAATTTTTGAAATTGGTCAAGCTTCCACTTGTCGATCCGGTGCAGAAAATCCGTAAGAAATAAGTGTATCAATGCCTACCTAATAAGTGGGTAAGAGTGTTGCTTTCGGTTTGCAGGAATGCTTTTTTTACGTCATAGTCTTCTTATGATAGAACTCATTCGTAAAACAATATTGGCTGGGATTGGAGCTGCAGTTCTCTCAAAAGAGAAAATCGAACTTTCGTTAAAAGAGCTTGTTGAAAAAGGGAAACTGTCGACAGAGGAAGCTAAAGAAATGGCTTCAAAAATTGCTAGTGACGGCAAAGAGGAATTTGAGAGGGTTTCGCAGGATCTCAGAGAAAATTTGAACGATTTGTTAGAAAAGGCTGGAGTCGGGCAAAAAGAACGCGTTGATGCGCTGGAAAAGAGGTTGCTGGATTTAGAGGTAGAGGTAGCGAATTTGACAACTAAGCTTTCCGAATAGAGCTTCTTTCTGGTGAAGCCATTTGATTTGTTCTCAAATGCAGTTCGGGCAAAAGAAATTGCTACCATTTTGGTCCGCAATGGGTTTGCCGATTTACTGCAGAAGTTGAAGCTACCTCTTTGGTTAGGCAAAATTGTCGATGTTACGCCAAAAGAGCGTAAGAGTATCTGGGAACGTATCCGGATCGTTGCAGAGGAATTGGGGCCGGCTTCTATTAAACTGGGACAGTTGTTGAGTATGCGACCGGATATTGTCCCCGAAGAATTGCTCTTTGAATTGCGCAAATTGCAGAATCAAGTGAAGCCGATTCCCTTTGATGAGATGGAAAAAGTTTTGCGTGAGGAATTGGGTTGTCCAATGGAAGAGGTCTTCATTGACTTCGATAAAGACTCAGTTGCGAGCGCGTCAATGGCTCAGGTTTATTTTGCACGCTTAAGAGAAACTGGAGAAGAAGTTGCGGTAAAAATCCAACGGCCCGGTTTGCAAAGGATCGTCGATGCCGATCTAGGTATTTTGCTTTGGTTTGCTCGGCAAGCACATGAGGCTTTGGAAGATATTCGCCCATATAATCTCCCCGGTATTCTGGAGGAGCTTAAACAGGTTATGGAGAGGGAACTGGATTATCGAAATGAGGCCCGTAACGTTCTATTTTTTAATTTGCAAAATAGTGAAAATGAACGGGTTTTTGCTCCCAAAATTTTCGATGAATGGACGAGTGACCGTCTTGTTGTGATGGAAAAAGTAACAGGTATAGGTATACAAGATATTGAACCATCCTCAGAATTGGCAGAAAAGATTGCCCATAATGGTGCTCATTCTATTTGCCACCAGATCCTGGTTCACGGATTTTTCCACGCAGATCCTCATGGCGGGAACATGATTGTGACGGAGGATGGCCGATTGTGCCTGCTCGATTGGGGAATGGTTGGTCAATTAACTCGCCGGATGCGATTTGACCTGATGGAGCTTTTGGCAGCGTTTATGAGCGGTGAGGCTGAGCAGATTGTTCGGGTTGCCGCAAACATGCCTCGCTCAGAGAGCAAATTTGACAGGGCTGTGATTGAGAAGGAGGTCATGATGGTGCAGCGCGAGAATTTTAATCCTCAGACCGGAGAGGGTGAGATAGGTCGAGCCATTCTCAAGATGCTCTATGTATTTGGATGCAATGGTGTAGAGGTCGCTCGTGATTTTGCTCTGATGGCAAAGTCCATTTTGTCTATTGAAGAAGCCGGTAAAGCTTTGATGCCAAAATTTAATTTTAAGGAGGCCTTTGAACCTATCTTATTAAAGTTGCAGAAGGAAAGGCGTAATCCTCTCACTTTTTTGAAGATGGCCCGGCAGAGTGTTGCGGGAAGTTTACATCGGTTACAGGATATCCCAGGTGAGGTCTATCGGGTTTTGCGCCGTCTGGAGGAGGATAATGTTACGGTTAACTTTCAGCATCGAGGTTTGGAGCAGTTAAATGATGCGATGGACTCTGCCAGTAATAAGATTACTTTGGGCGTCATCCTTGGGTCGTTATTAATTGGTTCTTCACTTGTTATTACGACTGGTGCAAAGCCACTGCTTTTTGGTTATCCTGCTTTGGGAATTGTTGGCTACCTTTTGTCCGCTGTTTTGGGATTATGGGTAATTATTGATATTTTAAGAGGTGGTAAGCATCGTTGAAGAGTTGGAACCAGATAATAAAAAGCCCTTCTTTTCAGAAGGGCCAAAAGGAAATATTTAGATCAGATTTGTTTCTGATTATTGATTATGGTCCGTAGGCTTTCAAGCGATTGATCAGCGGCTGAGCTTCTCTGGGGAGTTTGAACCAATTACTGAGTAGAATTTCCGGAGTGTCATGATGTGTGTTATAAAACAGACGGTTAGCTTTTTTATCTTGGGCAATCCATCCTCCTTTGATTGTTGCTCCGGCAAAAAGTCCTTGGGCAGTCGAATAAGCGAGAACAGGCGCCTTAAACAAATCAAAGTTTTCGCTTTCCGTTCCAACCGGACCGGCAACAGCGCTGGCATCGACTCCTACATCAAAACGGCCAGCACAGGCTAATTGGACCGCTTCATCTGTCATGAGGAGAAAAACATAATTTTTTTCCTTTACCCCAAATTGAAATCCGAAGCTGGCTTGTCCGGCTGTGAGGAAGCTGGGGAGATGCCATTTATTTGTTTGGATATCACGGACCACCAGCACGCCGTAACCACCTTCTCCTCCGAGAAAAAGGCCAAATTTGTATTGGTTAAGGATGATGATGCCCTTGGCCTGGCTGAGAACATTCTGTGGAATAGCCGTTTTCGGGTTTCCCATCACTTTTTCCAGCACGTACTCGGCTGTCGTCAATCGATTGACTAATTTTTCGTGAGGTGAGACTTTTTCTTTAGCTTGGAGAGAGCCGAGAAAGCCGAGAAAGCCGAGAGCTAGGAAAAGAGAAATGAAAATTTTTATGGAGATTCTCATAGTAAATATTTTCGTTTATAAAAAGACACTGGATTTTTTTGAAAAATGCAAATGGTAATAATCTAATCTGATGTTTCCGGTGAGACCGGGTTGTTTGTGAGATGTTTCCAAGAGCCTGGTAGTTGATGAGGAGTCATTAGGCAGACCCATATATTTCTTTAATAATCTGTTCTATCGGGCGGATTTTATTTGCAGGAAAGAAGGCATTTAGACGAGTGATAATTTGTTGGATGATTCCATCGGGACAAGAGGCTCCTCCCGTAATGAGTATACGCAATCCGGGAGATTGGGGAAGGAAAGGCCGTATTTCCGTCCTACCTTCTCTGGGATCTACCCGATTATAGGGAAAAATGTAATGTTCTATTTTATCTTGGGAGAGAATATTCTGTTCCGATTGGATATAAAATGCCCGTTCTTTAAATTTTTGCTGGCACAGCCTGAATAGTTGGAAGGTGTTTGAGCTGTTTTTTCCACCGACTACGATGGCAGCGTCAATGTCTTCATGCAGAGCGGTCTTAAGTGCATCTTGATTCACCTGAGTCGCATAGCAAAGAGTATCTCCCCGACTTTGGCGGTTGATATGCTCATCAACGTGATCGGCACCATATTTCTGAGCAAAAACACTTTCCAGATAATCGATGATATCGATGGTCTCGTTGCGCAAAAGGGTTGTTTGATTAACGATAGCGAGTTTTTCGAGATCTCTAGAAGGGTTGAATGCAGGAGTGCAGACGGTTCCAAGTTCTTCAAAGAGTTGTTTTTTTTCGTCGAAATCGTTGGAAAGGATGATAGTTCCCAGAATTTCAGCTTCTTTTTTATCTCGTATGATGAGGGAAGGGGCATAGGCAGCGCTGTTAGAGAAAGTGGCTTTTGTTTCTTCATGTTCCGTTTTGCCATGGATGATGACGGTATAACCTTCTCGCCCATACCGACGAGCGGCCTTCCACACTTTTTCCACGAGCATACAAGTCGCATCATATTCGTTTAGCGGAAGTCCTTTTTCGATCAGGCGAGTTTTGTCTTCATCTGTTGCTCCGAATGCAGGGATAATGACAATATCTTCCTGCGTGAGAGTGTCCCAATGCAGTTTTCCTGTATCGAGGTCTTTTAGTGGGATGCCTCTATCACTTTGAAGATAGCGAAGGCCTCTGCCAAGTAGGTCTTCATTAACAAAGGGATTGTGGATTAGCTCGCTGAGCATAAAAACCCGTTTGTCCGGATTTAAAGACAGTGTTTCGTAGGCTCTTTCAATGGCATTACGAACCCCTAGGCAAAAACCGAAGTGGCTCGGAAGGATATAGCTAATAGCTCCGAAATTGAGGATAGCGGGGATATCTGGAGAACGTTCTTTTTGCCTTTTGACTAGTTTAATCGCTTGGCAGAGAGAGCTCTGGTAAAGCGCTTTTGCGCTTGAATCCAGATGGTAAATACCTTCGTTTCGGTGTTTTTCAGTTCGAAACCGATAAATGTAATTTGTTTCCTTCTGATTGAGATAGGGAATGCGGATAGCGTATTGGTGTAAATGTGGAATGATCTCTCGCAGGGTAGGTGTAAATGTTTCAGGGGATTTTTCGAATAGAAAGTAGAGGTTTTCGAGAGTGAAAAGAGCTGCCTGTGGGAGATTAGAGGGGAGGTGATCCGCTTCTTCGTCCAATGCAAAAAGAACAATATACGGAGCAGAGCTTAACTTGGATGCCTTAACTTCAAAAATGATTTTTGCGGGAATGGATTTTCCTGTGGATTTTTTCAGTTTTTTCTTAGCGATACTTTCAGGGTTCTGGTCTTTTAATAGGCTGCCAGAGAAAGGTGTATCCCATTGAGCAGAGGTGTTCTCTTCTTTTGTTAACAAGAGATGATTCTGGCTGTTAAAGAGAAGAGTATGATAGAATTTTGATTGATTGAGGTCGTCTGCCATCGAAGAGATTAAAAATGACGAGATACGCTATTTTTTTTTACCTGGCGACTCTTAAGAACCAGAAACAGTCCAAAAAAATATTTTTGGACTGTTAAACAGGTCAAACATCTTATGTCTGCAATCGAAAGAGTGGTTAATTTTTACGTTATTTCAGCAGAAACGAAAAATGAGAGCTGTATTTATTCTACCATTACGTGAATAGTAGAAAGGTAGAGAATTTCCATCGGTTCATTTGAAATTTTTCAATTCAATGAAATTCTTCGCTGTCTTCGTCGAGGATTGTTGCTGGGCCCGGGTGATCTGGCGAACGAAGTGATTCAACCATATTTTGCACATCCTGAGGTGGTGGCGTTGACAGTCGGGAAACGATGAGTGCAGCTGTTAAATTCAATATCATACCAACTGTGCCGATCCCTTCGGATGAGATCCCGAACCAAGGTTTCATCCCATAGAATTTATTGGCAATAATATAGAAAACAGTGAAACTGAGACCGATAATCATTCCGGCGATGGCTCCATCGCGGTTCATCCGTTTATCAAAGATCCCCAGAATAATAGCGGGGAAGAAACTGGCGGCGGCCAGTCCAAAGGCAAAGGCAACGACAGACGCAACGTAGTCGGGCGGGTTAATGCCAAAATAACCCGCTACAACAATAGCGGCCACAATCATGATACGTCCGACCAAAACGCGTTTTTTTTCTGAGGCCTTGGGATTGACCAAACGGTAATAAATATCGTGTGCGATAGAACTGGAAACAACCAAGAGAAGACCGGAAGCAGTTGAAAGGGCTGCGGCCAGCCCACCTGCTGCCACTAAAGCGATGACCCAGGGGGCCAGTCCTGCCACTTCCGGGGTAGAAAGAACGATGATATCTTTATCCAGTTTGATTTCGCTCTCCTCCTTATTTGGACTGAGTTGGATACGACCATCGTTATTTTTGTCGGTAAATTGTAACAAGCTGGTTTTTTCCCATTTGGTGACCCAATCCAGTTCTCTAACTTCTTCGAGTTTCTGATCGTGAAGACCATTAATGAGATTGTAACGGGCGAAAGCAGCGAGAGCGGGAGCTGAAGTGTAGAGGATAGCAATAAAGAGGAGAGCCCATCCAGCAGAATAGCGAGCGGCTCGTACATTTGGGACGGTATAAAACCGAACGATAACATGAGGAAGTCCGGCTGTGCCCACCATCAATGCAATCGTAATAAAGAGAACGTCGTGCATTGGTTTATTGGCGAAGGGATGCGTGTACTCTAAAAAGCCTAGATCTACCTGGATTTGATTAAGACGTTCCACAATATCGCTGGTGGTAAAGGCGAGTTGAGGAAT
This sequence comes from Opitutaceae bacterium, assembly GCA_028280955.1. Classification (GTDB taxonomy): domain Bacteria; phylum Verrucomicrobiota; class Verrucomicrobiia; order Opitutales; family Opitutaceae; genus NORP342. The sequence goes on along the minus strand of JANQKU010000163.1, from coordinate 1,324 downwards.
GGGATTACCAGTCAATTTCAAGGCAATGGCAGAAGCCGGAAGCAGAAAGGCGACAATGAGAATTCCGTATTGGGCGACCTGAGTCCAGGTAATGCCTTTCATTCCGCCGAGAACAGCAAAAAAAGCGACCATGATCATCCCGATAATGACACCTGTATTAATATCCACTTGTAGAAAACGGCTAAAGACGATGCCTACCCCGCGCATTTGTCCTGCGACGTAGGTCATAGAAATAAAGATAGCGGCGATGACAGCAACGACTCTAGCGAAGCGGGAGTAGTATCTATCCCCGACAAAGTCCGGTACTGTATACTTTCCAAATTTACGCAGAAAGGGAGCCAGTAAGAGTGCCAGAAGCACATAACCGCCGGTCCATCCCATCAGGTAAATGGAACCGTCATAACCCAGTGTGGAAATAAGACCGGCCATCGAAATGAAAGACGCCGCCGACATCCAGTCTGCTGCGGTAGCGGCTCCATTGGCAAGTGGTGGGACTCCCTGGCCGGCTACGTAAAAACCCGAGGTGTCTCGGACACGGGCACGCCAGCCAATGTAAAGATAGGTAAAGAAGGTTAAGCTAACGAGAAGGTAGGTCCAGGTTTCTACGGTCATAGAGCGAGGTAACTGATGAAATTAAGCTATCGGGTGAAAAAAGGTGTTTCCGTTTGGATTCAGCTATCGTCGTCTTTGTTATATTTGTGATCGAGGCGATCCATTTGCCAGGCGTAGACAAAGATAAGAACGACAAAGACGTAGATGGAGCCTTGTTGAGCCATCCAGAATCCAGCGGGGAGTTCACCAATTTTCCAATGGTTGAGGGGCTCGACCAGTATAATGCCGAGGCCAAGAGAAACAAAGGCCCAGATGGCAAGGAGACTAAAGATGAGTCGACGCGTTGCACGCCAGTAACCGTTTCCGGAAGACTTATTTTCCATAATGAGGACTGCAGGGTTAACGTTTAGCTACGGGGTAGGTGCCAGGAGCTGTTAGCATGGATGTTCCTTCCTTCAGGGCAAATCCTTTCTCCATTTTGGACAGCTTCTCAGGAAAAGAGAGTTGCTCCGAGAGTCTGTCTCCGAGAAAATAATCTTTTGCCTTCATGGAAATCAGAAAACGTAGTTTATATCGAAAAAGTAGGCGTTGGATAGCCACTGTTCTGGAGAAGATCACCTTAAAGCAACAAAGGCAGTTCTATGTTTTGGCAGTTTTGATTGGGTTGATAACTGGGATCAGCGCTGTTGCCTTTCACTGGTCAATCGATTGGGCAGAAGGCAATTTCATTAATACGGTTAATGATTTAAGCGGAGTATGGGTTTATGTTTTT
>JANQKU010000145.1 GCA_028280955.1 Opitutaceae bacterium | reverse complement strand
CATCCGGAGCCTTCCGGAGGAACCTCCCGAACGGTGTAGGTCATTAATAGTTGGTTACTGCTAAGTGAAATGATGGATGGATACATCAAAGCGGGAAAGCCGACTGCACGAATGGGTTCCCAGCTTATTCCTTCATCCTTGGATTCAAACAGCACTTCGCCATCAAAGTTATCCAACCCGGTTCTTCGTTCAAAGTGAGGATCGAAGGGCAGAGGAGACGCAAAGGCAGTGAAGTTAAAGTCTACCCGGCTCAACATCATGAGCCGTCCCGAAGGTGAATGAAAGAGAACTGACTCCGAAAAGAAAGCGCGATTTTTCTCCGGATAGTGACAGCCCGGAACAGTTACCTCATGCAAATCCCAACTGATCCCTTTGTCCGAGGAAATCGCGGCCCGGTGGTTTTTCCCGACGCCAATCGCCATGTAAAGTCGTCCGTCTTCCAACTGAATGATATTGCGGGAACAATCAATGACATCGCCTTCTTTGGCATTGGTAAAGGCACGGTCGATAAAGAAGCGGGAAAAGGTTCTTCCTGCATCGTCCGAGCGGGCCAGAATAGCATAGGTATGGTCTCGCTCGGCATAGGGATCCGGGTAATGTCCCGATCCGTGGATCTGAACTTTCACGAAAAGAAGATCGTCGATGACGGTTACGGAAGGTTCATGACCGCTGATCAACTCCGGGACATGTCTTCCTGGAGACCAGGTTTTGCCAGCATCAGAAGATCGATATGCGACAACATGAGAGGAGAGGGCGCGCGGTGCGTTTACGGCTGTATGGCTAGTGATTGCTTCTTCTGCATGCGCATGAGCGACGAACATCACGATTTCCCCATTGTTCAAAAGCCCAATATGAGGTTTAAAATTATAGTTTCCTTCCAGTCGGGAAATGGAGCCTTCCAACCTGTCGGGCAACTGAACGGGATTAACAACCTTTATGGGGTATGGGGCTATATCCATATTCTGAATTTTTTTATCAAACAAGTTTTCAGTCGATTTGTCTCTTTTAACGGGAAAGCGGCACGGGTTGTTGGAGCCCATCCACTGGGATGTTGCGGCCGTTGATCCAGTTGGACCGACTCGAAGCGAGAAAAACGATGACATCGGCCACTTCTTCGGGGTGCCCCAAACGACCCATGGGAAAACCATCACGTTCGTATACGGTAAAGGCCGCAGCCTGTGTCTGGCGCACGTTGTCCCAAGCTCCACCTTTCCAAATAATCGATCCGGGCGATACAGTATTAACGCGAATGCCATCGGCCGCTAGTTCAAGCGCCATCGTTTCCGTTAAAAAGATGAGCGCTGCTTTAGAAGAGCCGTACTGGCCACAGCCGGTCAACTGCTCTGCCCAACCGGAGATAGATGAAATATGGATCACTGCCGCACCGGGTCGCCCACGCATATGGGGCACGGCTAATCGGGTCATGCACACAGCTACCTGCACGTTCAGGTCAAAGGTGGCCTGCCATTCTTCGTCGGTGCTATCCATGAGCGTGCGCCCACCCACACTGCCACCAACATTGTTGATCAGGATATCGAGTGCGCCCAACTGATCGATACATGACGCGACGGCTCGTGCTGCATCCTCCGCTTGAGTGACATCGGCTTGAATAGCGGCCACCGAAACGCCGTACGCTCTGATCTGTGTTGCGGCAGCTTCAAGATCGTCTACTCCACGAGCTACAATCGCCACATGGCATCCTTCCTGTGCGAAACACAGTGCTGTTCGTAGACCGATCCCCTTACTACCGCCGGTAATCAGTGCGACTTTATTCTTTAGTTGTAGATCCATGCTTTATTCTTCCGGTATCATTGTCCGGTTGCGGTTTTTTAGGATGTCGGGACAAGTTATGGGGCGAGTCGATACTATCCTGAAGCCAAATCATTGGGTCAATATTTACTGGGGAGCATTTTAGATACCCACAACAAGATCAGGGAGCTTAAGCTGGATTTTTATCCCCTAAATCTATTCTGAACGGAATTGGATCAGTAGCTCGATACCGTTGATACGGATCTGTTCGGTAGCGGCTGCGTCCTTCAAACCAATCTCCAATTGGTTAGCTCCTTTTCGAAAGGGAGGATCATTAGAGAGAAGGGTATTTCCTTCTGTGCGTAATGCCAAGGGGTGGTTGTTGAGTCGAAAGGTTATGTCATTGCTTGATGGTATTTGAGCAGTCTTTTCCAGAGTAATCACCAGATTGATTGCTTTTAAGGATTTGTTCTTTTGGACGGATTCCAATTTATCTCCAATGATGAGTTGAAAGGTTTTGGGGTCACTGCCACGAGCGATAAGAGAAGGCAGTTGCATTTCGCCACCTTCTTCGACGGTGAGGTCAGACATATCACAAGTGATGTAGTAATGCTTATCTTTTCGTTTGATCTTTTCCGGCGCTCCGATTTCGGTCAGGATAGTGTATTCTTCCTCACTGAAGAGAGGCAGAGTTTCTGCATCAATGAGGGAATCAACCGTGTTGTGGTGTTGAATTCCAGTGGCGCCACAGTCGAAATTAAAAAGATGAATACATTCGACGCCTTGATGCCATAATGCTGCGGTCGTGGCTCTCATCATTTCAATGGATGCCCTCGGTGGCTCTTTTTTCTGATATTGGCTCACCATTATATCGGAAATACTTCCTGCGATGATGCATGATGATTCTTTGGCTTGAGCCACAAAATTTCGAATATCAGCACTCACATCCAGACACCCCCGGGTTGAGGGTGCGATAACATCGACCAATTCTTCCTCAATCCAACTGAGGATATCGATACCGATTTTTTCACATGTTTTGATGTCTGGAAGAACCCGTGCGCAGAGAGTGAGTTTCTTCCCTTTTTGTTCGCCGATTTCATCCATCCGTTTGCGCACTTGCCGAACGAATTCAGTCAGAAGAGTGGCTCCGCTAGCTTCTTCGTTTTGTTTGAAGTAGATGGGATGGCTGAGAAAGTCCATTTCAAGGCCGTCTACGTCGTAGTTGCGGCAGATTTCATCAATGAGCGCAAATTTGTATTCCCGCACTTCTTTCTGGGCGTAATCAAGAGCCCAGGTAAAGGTGTGATTCGGATAGCGATTTCTGTATCGATCGGGCATTGCTTTCCCGATAGCGAGATGAGGTCGCTCCAGTTCCCAACGGGTCCGTAATGAGGGCCATCTTTCCACCCAGTCCTTGTGAATATCATTCATCCTGAGACTGGGCCAGAAATTCATTCCCAGTTCGTGGGTTCTGGCTGACCAGATCTCCAGCGGGTCCTTTCCTTCGTCGAGTAGCCCTATGACATTCTGGGCCAGACGGCGGAAATTTTCATTTTCAAACTCGACCATGCCTTTCCCGTATAATTCCCCAATTTTTGTTCCGTAAGTGACAAACCCCACCATCGAGACAGATTGGATAAATGTGTCGACTCCTGTTCCCTCCAGAGAGTTGATGACTCGACAGAGTTGGTTTGGGGTGATCGGTGGTTCGAAGGCGTATAATGCTCCACTGCCTCCATCGCTGTTGAAAAGAAGTCCGGCCATTTTATGAATGAGGTAAATTTAATACAATTAACCTATGGTTTTTTAGACGGAATTAACAAGGTTGAAAGGATGGGGTTAAAACAAATGAAATGTTGTTTGCGTGTAATGAAAATTTGATGACAAAATCTAAGGAGTATTTTTATCGGATGGTTGATCTACGTTTTGATTCGTGTCTGCTTCTATCGGAATCAGAATTTCGTTTCGCCTTAGAAACCACGGCATAAATGGAGGGTTGTATCGAGCCCATATGGGTTCACCTGTAACGATGAGATCCATTTCCTGTATCCATTCTTCCAATTCTATTTTGTGTCGCTGGTAACCTTTTTCGTTCCAGAAACCGGAGTAGCGCACTGCGGCTATCTTTCGGGCTGGCACCTGACGTAGCGTGACTTTTGGATCATCCGGTTTTGGCAGGGTCTCCAGGGTATATGAGCTTGGCATCATGAAGCTGACCGCCCAACTTTCTTCGGCTGGTTGCTGCGTAACGGGCGCTGTCATCTTTATTTTTTCCCCGGTAGACTGTTGAGAGACGGGAGCGGTCATGGCCACTTTATCACGTGATTGATTGTCACCGGAAATATAGCGAAAGAGCCTTCTGAAGGCTTTGTCTCCAGCATCTTCCAGGTTTCCTTCGACAATGGTTTCGGCAAGAATGTGGGGTGCATACTCGCGAATCTCGAAGTTCTTTTCTTTTTTAATGATTTCGTATTTTGCTTCTTCGATCGCCATGGCATTGATTGCTCCTATTATGATAAAAGCTGTGACTACTGTGATTCGTACAAAATATTTCATGGCTTATCATCTATTTATGAGCTTCAGAGGAAGGGGCCTCTGAGTGCAGAGATAAAAATAGTCAGTTTCTTGTTTTTCTCCAGCAAGAATCAAGGAATGATCCTGTTATGCTCTCCTATTTGTGTTCGGCTTGTCGGGTTCTTGGGGCTTCGTACTATCCCGAGAACGAAAAACTGAGTCAAGGTTTGCTGAGATGTCTTAGAAAACCTCTAGGAGAGTTTTCCGTATTTCCAGGCCTCATCGTACATCGCGATAATGTTTTCGACGGGTGTATTGACCTGTAAGTTATGGCATGGCGCAAGGATGTAACCTGTGCCGTCGCTGGCGAGTGCGTCGATGCAGTGGCGCACTTCAGCGCGAACTTCGTCCGGGGTGCCGAAAGGTAGTATCTTTTGGTTTTCGACAGCTCCGTGAAAGCATACTTTGTTACCAAATTCTGACTTCAGCTCTCTCATGTTCATACCGGGGCAGGTCCACTGAATCGGATTCAGTATATCAATGCCCATCTCGACCAGTAGTGGCAGAAAGGGGCGACAACTGCCGTCGTCATGGTGGAAAACTTTGATGCCAAATTCGTGGCAGAGATCGATGAATCGTTTGTGATGGGGAGCGTAAAATTCTCGGTAGAGTTCCATGCTGATGAGCGGTCCTGTCTGGCTGCCGAGATCGTCTGTTACCTGAGATGCATCAATAAGGCCTTCACAGGTCTCGAACATCCGTCGATGGTGCGCATAAAAGAAATTAGAAATGCGGCCAAGGATAGCGTGCGTGAGGTCGGGGTCTACCAATGGATCCATGAGCGATTGCTCCAGGCCACGCAGCAGATTATGGTAATAGAAAGGCGCCATGTAGCCACATATGACAGCTCTGGTCTTTCTTGCCTCTTTCGCCTTGTCTCGCATAGTGGAGTAATCGAACCAATCGGCTGAGGGCCATTGGTAGGAATCCAGATCTTCGATCGATTCTGCGTCGCCCAGTGGATAAAAAAATTGTTCATCATAGGCACCACCTGTGTGAGCAACTTTTTTTCTCCGAATACCCCAGTAATCAATAGACTCACCTGCGGCCATTTCCGGTAGCGGTGGGCCGATGTAATCGGGGCCGACTGCTGCCATTGTATCGATGTGAAGCTCGGCTATAATATCGGTGTTTTTGCCAAAATGATTACGTAGCTTGGTCCATACTTCGGATGTTGCCCAGATATCAGCCGGGATGCGATCCACTGACTCGTGATTGATTGCCGCAAGTATTCGTTCTCTTGAGTTCATTACTATGTTCTAGCAGGTTTGAGAGAATTTGCACTATCCCTAGAGTAAAAATTGGCTTAATGTTTACTAAGGTATTTTTAGATAAGAATGCCAAGATTTGTTTCTCAGTATGCAGAAGTTCTTTGACTGTTTGATCTGTGTTAATCTGCGCAAATCTGTGGATAACTAAACTTTTTATCTGTAGGAGTGAATGAAATGCTTTTGCCATCATTCTTTTGACATTTTGGAGAACTTCTTCGCCTATTGCGGATATATGAAAGAACCTCTGAAGAATTATATCAAACCGGGCATTCTACAATTTATGGCGTATCCGGTGGCGGATGGCAACGGGCCGATGGTGGAGTCGTTAAAAAGTATCCTGGAAGATACCTATTTCGATGTGGTGGAGGTGAGTTGGGTCAATGATCCCGACGTTCGGAAAAAAGTTGGGGAGATGCTGGCTTATAGTGGGATTTCTTCGAAGTATGCGCTGCATCCCAGGATTCTCACACGAAAGCTGGATCTGAATTCTCTGGGTGAGGCAGAGCGTCTCAAGGCTGTGAAAGAGTGCCAGGAGGGGATAGTGGAAGCAGATGAGATGGGGATTAAAGAGGTCAGTTTTCTGAGTGGTCCGTATCCGGGTGATGAGAGGAAGGCAGAGGCGATGGATCAACTGGAGAAGTCGGTGGATGAGCTCTGTCAGTTTGCTCAAGAAAGGGGAATCGAACTTGGGCTTGAGGTATTCGACCGTTCTATCGATAAAAAGTGTTTAATCGGTCCAGCAGAAGATGCCCGGGAGTTTGCCGAACGGATTGCGCCGAAGCATGAAAATTTTGGATTAGTAGTGGATTTGAGTCATATCCCTCTTTTGGGAGAGAGTCCGGCCGAAGCGCTCAAACCGGTAGCGGAGTATGTGAGCCATATCCATATCGGAAATTGTTATATGGGAGATCCATCGGATCCGGTCTATGGAGATAAACATCCGCGTTTTGGTTATCCCGGCGGGGAAAACGATGTGGCAGAGATCACAGAGTTTCTCCGCGTTTTATTTGAGATCGGTTACCTGGCCAAAGATGGTTCTCGGCGGGGAGAGATTTCCTTTGAGGTAAAGCCGGTGGGAGGGGAAGATCCGGAGGTGACGATTGCGAACTCAAAACGCAAACTCACGGCTGCTTGGGCTGCTTTAGAAACAACCTCTTCATAATCTTCATTTAGTCTTCGATCTGTCTTGCATTTGAACCCGTTACGCGGGTACGAAAGAGGTCATGAATAAGCCGATTAAGATCGCTGTTGTTGGATTGGGTCGTGCCGGATGGAGTATCCATCTTGAGCAGATCAAAGTGAATCCGGATTTTGCTGTTGTTGGAGCAGTGGATTTGGATGAGGACCGGCGAAAGGAGGCAGCCGAAGCCTTTGATTGCGCGACTTATTCGGATCTCGATACTTTACTGAAAGAGACCGATGCAGAGGTGATCGTGGTGGCGACGCCGAGCTTTGCCCATGAAGCGGATGCGATCAAGGTGATGGAATCCGGCCGCCATTGTGTTCTGGAAAAACCAATGGCCATAGATCATGCCGGATCGGTCCGCATTGCAGAGGCTGCTCAAAAAACAGACCGTAGGTTATTCGTGCATCAGCAGTACACTTTAATGGATGAGGTCAGGTATCTTCGGGAGGTGATTGACGAAGGGAAGATCGGAGAGGTCTTTGGTATCCGGATGAACTGGAGCGGTTATAGTCGGCGAAATGACTGGCAGACGCTGAAGAAAAATGGAGGCGGTTTGCTCAACAATCATGGAACGCATATTCTGAGCCTGGCGCTTTATCTGCTGGATTCGAAGCTCATTGAAGTGACCAGTGATTTGGCCCATATCAAGGATGCCGGTGATACGGAGGATCATTTTCATATATACGGCCGTGGGGAAAACGGTCGATCGGTTGATTTGTTTGTCTCGACTTGTTGTGCGGTTCCATTGCCCCGAACCGTTTTGCTGGGCGCGAATGGTGCGCTGGTGGCGCAGGATGCGGAAACGGCCACCATTCGTTTCTATGATCCGAAGGCAGTGGACAAGCTCAGTGTGATCGAGGGCGCTGTGGCCGATAGAAGATATGGGATCGATGAAGAACTTCCTTGGGTGGAAGAAACGGTTCCAATGAAGCCAAAAGCTCCGGCAGGAACATTTTATGAAAATATCTCAGATGTGCTTCTCAATGGAGGAGAGCAAGCTATTACACCAGAAAGTGCGGTTGAGGTGATGCGGGTGATCGAGATTGCGAAAAAGGGCGCTCGTTCGGTTGGCCAGATAGGCGGTTTCTAAAAGAAACTCTATAGATCTTGTTTGGAAGGATTTTTAGACAGGATTAACAAGATGGCCAGGATACGTCAGTAGGGATAATTATAGGTTGATCTCCAACTGGCGCTTTGTCTCTGGTTGGCTGGCGACGAGCGAGTTTTCTGAAAGAGTGATGATCGATTGATTACCTCCGGATTGGATCGACCAGGTATTTGCACTCCCTTCCCATTGAGAAATTTCTTCATCGGGAGGGATGATTTGAAAGAGGGTGAGGAAACGAATTCTTTTGGCAGATACGGCAGCTTCGATAAAATTCTCTCGTCTTTGAAAATAGAGTTCACCGAGTCGATTTTCGTTGTAGGGATGTTTGTATTCGTGTTGGTGAGCTTGAGTCGTGACAGGATTATCCGTTAACGAAATGACCTGAGCGGAGAGTCCTGCTTTTTCACCTTGGAAGGAGAATCTTCCGGAGGTGTCGGGTTGGCAATTGCGGACAGTATGCCAGCGAAGGCAAACGGGTTCTTCTTCGATAAGTTCTGCTTGGTCTAACACGACAATGGTGCCGGGAAAGAGATGGATGAGAGAACGCCGAACAGAGTGAACCCCCTGGTAGGCTTTGGTCAGGTCGAGATCCCAGAGAGCACCTTTTTCTTTATCAAAGACAGAGTGTGTAATGTTGCCACTTTCTTCTACGGTTGTTCCGGCTTCTCTCCCATTTATAGTGAGAATATTATGTCCGAGGGTGGAATAGTTATAGAATTTATGGAGAGCGTTGCTTTCCCAATACTTTATGGCTGGGTAGCCTCCTGGAGGAGTGCCCAGGTCGATAATGAGAGGTTCTCCATAACCATCGATACAGACTTGGCCGATATCATTGTGGGCGTGATTATCTTCTCGTCCTGCTTTAGAGCAGACAACACATTCGGTGGAAAGAGAGTTCCAGCTGGTTCGATTGCTGATGCATTTTCCGTACGCATGATAGGCTTTCCCTAAAGGGAGGATTTCCTGTGGGTTTTTTGGTTGGAGGGTATCTTCGTAACAAAGAATTTGGTACACATCGTTGCCCAAACGTTCATCCAATTCCCCATAATTAAGATAAAAGTCTTGTAGGACGGGATTTTGGGTTGCGCTGGCAATCGCTGCGACATGGTTGGCCTGAACAGGAGCGTTAACGTGGCAATCCCCGAAGGTCACCGTTATGCCGGGAGGCTTTGCAAAGTAAATAGCCCAGGTAACAGCTTCCGGGAAGGGCCAAACCCCGAGGCGATTGTCTTGGTTTTGGGATTGGTATCGCCGAACATGATAATAGTCGACGAGAAGGCGAACGGCTCCGGAATAGCCAATGGATTCATTGAATTCTCCTTCAGGGCCGTATTCCTGCAGGCATTTCTCCATGATTGGATCCGCTACATCAATCAGGGTTTGAGAATCCGGATGATCGTTACCCAAGGCCATACCCGCAATGCCTAAGCCACCAACGATACAGGTGGTCCAGTTATGTCGAGCCGTGTACCAAAAAGGTGGTTCGGGGTCTCGAATGCTTTGAAGATAAGGCTTGATGGCACGTCGTCCAATTCCGGATACAATGGATTCTCTTTCAGTTGAGGAAAGAAAGGGATGCAGCCAGTCATAAGCAATAGAGAGGCTGGAAGCGAGCATACCGGTCCTTAGGTCAACTGGAGAATCACTAAATTGGGAATGGGTAAATTGGAAATGAGCATTGTCACACCAGAAAGGCCATTGCGTCTCATCAAAGAGGGTTTCCAATTGGCGCAGTGCATCCTCTTTCATTCGTTTGTCTCCGGTGAGGAGGTGAATCAGCGCTGCACGCAGGACTCGTTGGCCAACAGCATGACAAATGGTAAAGTCGGCATTGTTATATTTCGCATGTTGTGCTTCTCGGGCCGGAGAATCGGAAGAGGGGACATAAGGAGCGGCTTTCCAATCGATTTCCGCGGCTTCGAGTAATCGATCCCAGAGAACTTTTCCATAGCCGGTTTGAGTGGATCGGCGAATGTCTTCGATAGAGCGCAGACCTGGAACAGGTTCTGCCGTGAGGTAGAGGGAAGGGCGCATAAGAAGCGTCAGGCTGAGGCAGCTCTGACTTTTTTATGCTTATGCACGAGCTGTCGTTTTGATGCAATCTACAATCTGAGTTGCAGTGATATTCTGAGTAGTTGTTCTTATTTTAATTCGGGCGCTGCTTTGAGCAATTGTTTGACAGCTTTAGCGACTGAAATCTCGTTGTTGAGAACCTGGTTTTCTAAAATAGGTTTTAGCGATTTGATTTTTGGATTGAGGAAAAAACGGCGATTGAGTTCTTCATCGAGCAGGGTCTGCATCCAGGTAAGGGTTTGTTGTTGGCGACGTTTTTCCATGACGCCTGAGGCTTCTGTAAGATGAGAGAATTCTTGAATAGTCTCCCATATTTCGGGTATGCCATCTCCTGTGAGAGAAGAGCAGGTTCGGGCAATTGTTTGCCAGCCATCGGTGGAAGGGTGAAGATAATGCAGAGCGCCATTGTATTCCTGGCGTGTGGTTTCGGCTTTCAGCTTATTATCGCCGTCTGCTTTATTGATGACAACGGCATCCGCTAGTTCCATAATGCCTCGTTTAATACCCTGGAGTTCATCACCGGCTCCGGTCAGAGCCAGGAGTAGAAAGAAATCTACCATTGACCGAACAGTTGTTTCGCTTTGGCCCACACCTGCTGTTTCGATCAAGATAACATCGAACCCAGCGGCTTCACAAAGCAGCATGGTCTCACGACTTTTGCGAGCGACACCACCTAAATTGCCTCCAGAGGGGGAAGCGCGGATGAAGCACTCCGGTTTGCGGGAGAGCTTTTCCATTCGGGTTTTATCACCCAAAATACTTCCGCGAGAAATAGAGCTACTCGGATCAATTGCCAGAACAGCAACCGAATGTCCGTGTTCACAGAGATGGAGCCCAAAGGTTTCAATAAAGGTACTTTTACCAACACCGGGAACACCGGTGATACCAATTCTGGTTGAATTTCCCGTAAGCGGTAGAAGTTGGGAAATGATTTCTTGAGATAGCTCCAGATGAGCAGGCGCATTGCTTTCGACTAAAGTAATTGCCTGGGCTAGAACGGATCTATCGCCCGTTTCGACTCCGGCAATGTAATCTCCTACTTGGAGTTTTTTTCGCTTCGGTTTCGATGGTTTCACATGAGTTCTCGATGTTGTTTTTCCGGGAACAATTTTGATAGTGAATTCCGGCCCCGCATTATCCGGAACCCAGCTTGGTTTATGGAGCGGTGAATTTTTAACTGTTCAGTCTTTGGTTGAGTTGTTGAATGATTTCCTGAGCGGCTTGGGGAATGGCGGTTCCGGGTCCGAAGATGGCGGCAGCTCCTTTTTCCCTGAGGTACTCATAGTCCTGTGCCGGAATAACTCCTCCGACCACGACCATGATGTCCGGCCGGTCCAGTTTCTCCAATTCTTCAATCAATTTTGGCAGGAGTGTTTTATGCCCTGCGGCCAGGGAACTCATACCAATGACATGGACATCGTTTTCAACAGCTTGTCGGGCGGCTTCTTCCGGCGTTTGAAAGAGTGGTCCGATATCGACGTCAAATCCGAGATCAGCGTATGCGGTTGCCACCACTTTAGCTCCTCTGTCGTGACCATCCTGACCCATTTTTGCGATGAAAATACGCGGTCTACGACCTTCTTTTTCCGCAAACTCATCGGTAATTTTCCGGGTCTTTTCGATTTGTTCGTCTCTGCCGTATTCTGTACTGTAGATTCCGGAAATTGAACGAACTTCGGCTTTGTGGCGATCATAGATTTCTTCCAAGGCATCGGAAATTTCACCCAAAGTGGCCCGTTTTTGGGCTGCATCAATGGCCAGAGCGAGGAGATTGCCTTTACCTGTTTTGGCATTTTCCGTCAGCGCTTGCAGTGATTCCTCGACGGCTTTGTTGTCACGGGAATTTTTCAATTCGTTGAGACGGTGAATTTGCGATTCGCGGACAGCGGTATTGTCGACTTCGAGAATATCAATGGGTGTTTCCTCTTTCAAAGGGTATTTATTGACGCCAATGATAGTTTCGCGGCCACTGTCGATGCGAGCCTGACGGCGGGCGGATGCTTCTTCAATTCTCATTTTTGGAAGACCTGTTTCAATGGCTTTGGCCATGCCTCCAAGTTCTTCGATTTCCTGAATATGTTCCCATCCGCGTTGGATAAGAGCATGGGTCAATGCTTCGACATAATAGGACCCTCCCCATGGATCGATGACATCGCAGATACCGGTTTCTTCTTGTAGATAGAGTTGTGTATTTCGAGCAATTCGAGCAGAAAAGTCTGTTGGCAAAGCGATGGCTTCGTCCAGTGCATTGGTATGAAGTGATTGGGTATGCCCAAGCGCTGCCGCCATCGCTTCGATGCAGGTCCGTGATATGTTGTTATAGGGATCCTGCTCGGTAAGGCTCCAACCCGAGGTCTGTGAATGGGTTCTGAGGGCCATCGATTTGGGTGACTTTGGATTGAATTGTTTAACGATTTTGGCCCAAAGCACCCGGGCGGCTCTCATTTTTGCCACTTCCATGAAGTAGTTTTTCCCCTGAGCCCAGAAAAATGAAAGACGGGGGGCAAAGGCATCAATTTCGATGCCGGCTTTCAACCCAGCACGGATATAGTCGAGTCCATCGGCGAGAGTATAAGCCATTTCGAGATCGGCTGTCGCACCTGCTTCCTGCATGTGGTAGCCGGAAATCGAAATGGAGTTAAACTTTGGCATGTTCTGGGAGGTAAAGGCAAAGATATCTGCTATGATTCGCATGGAGGGCTCCGGTGGATAGATATAGGTGTTGCGAACCATGTATTCTTTCAGAATGTCATTCTGGATGGTTCCTGAAAGATTATCCATGGTGGCTCCCTGCTCCAGAGCGGCGACAATGTAGAAGGCAAGGATAGGAAGAACGGCTCCATTCATGGTCATGGAGACGGAGACTTTATCGAGCGGGATTGAATCAAAGAGGATTTTCATATCCAGTATTGAATCAATGGCGACACCGGCTTTCCCCACATCACCGATAACTCTATCATGATCTGAGTCATAACCTCGGTGCGTTGCCAGGTCAAAGGCAACGGAAAGCCCTCTTTGTCCGGCAGCAAGATTTCGGCGATAGAAGGCGTTGGATTCTTCTGCTGTTGAAAACCCGGCGTATTGACGGACGGTCCATGGCCTTGTCACGTACATGGAGGCATAAGGGCCTCTGAGGAAGGGCGCTATGCCTGCGGTGTATTCAAGGTGTTCGGCTTCTTCTAGCTCTGCTTCAGTATAGAGAGGTGAAACCGGAATTTTCTCCATGGTTTGCCAGACAAGATCTTCGATTTTTTTGCCGGTTTCTTTTTCAATCTTCTGCTTCCACTCCTCATAAGAGGTGGTGGGGCAATAAGCGTTGTACTTTGTCTGAGTGAAGTCGGGATTATGGCTCATGATTCAACTCCAATTCTGTTGAGAAGGCCTTGGAGGGTCTCATAGTTGTTGACGGTTACATTGACAAAATCATCGACTCCGGCAGAACGCCATTCCGATTCGTGATCACCCGGTAATCCTGCCACGAGGATGATACAGTCTTCACGAGCGGCTTTCAGTTTTTTCGCCATATCGGAAACAATACTGGCGTAAGTATCATCCGTGGAGGTTATAATCACGATTTGTGTTTTTGTGTCTAGAAAATGGTTACAGGCATCTTCCGGTGTTTTGAAATCTGTATCGCCGAGGACATTAAACCCACCTGCGACAAAGAAACTGGTGGTCCAGTCAGCTCTCATACGATAAGTCCGTGAAGGCCCTATGTTGGCTTGGAGGATAGTCGGAGGAGAACCTGTCTTTTCGCCAAAAGCTTTAGATGCCAAGCGGAGCTTTTCATATTTTTCGGCACCTCGAAATACCGTTAAAGGAGTGATTTTCGGGGCACTTGTCTTTCCTGAGAGGAGAACTTGACCGAGATCCTCAGCGGTCGTTCCGGTTTTCACACTTTTGATGGCAGCTTCCAGGAAGCGACTGTCCGGATTTTCGGAAAGTAACGGTAAGAGATCCGGAAGATCATCCTTTTGTTTTTCAGGCGCTGTGGACTTTTTAATATCCGAGCTTGTTTCCTGAGATTGTGCCAATGGTTCTTCGGTAGCGTTGGCATACATGTTTGTTCCAACAAAGACATCTTTGCGGCGTGAGATGTTTTGGTCCCGTTTTTGTGCGATGGCAGAGATCATTTTTTGAGGTATTCCGGCACTCAGGGCTTGAGCCATTCCGCCTTTGGATTCTATTTCCTGCAGGAGCTCCCAGGCTTTTTGTGAGATTTGATCAGTTAACCATTCAATATATGAGGATCCTCCGGCAGGGTCGATGACATGCGTCATATCACATTCTTCCTGCAGGATAATCTGAGTGTTTCGGGCAATTCTACGGGATTGTTCGTCTGGAGTCCGAATGACTTGATCGAAGGGCGAAACGTGAAGGCCATCACATCCTCCCACAATAGCAGAAAAGGCTTCGGTCGTTCCTCTGAGAACGTTTACGTAAGGGTCGAAGAGAGTTTTATTCCAATTGGCGGTTCGACTATGGATATGGGTCGATGCGGATTCAGGCGCTCCGCCAAAGGCTTTGATAATTTGAGCCCAGAGATGCCTGAAAGAGCGTAGTTTGGCGATTTCCATGAAATAGTTTGATCCGATGGAAAGAGAGAAACGGAAACGAGGGGCTATTTCATCGAGTTCGAACCCAAGCTTTTGCAAATTTCGAATATAGTCGATACCTGTGGCGATTGAAAAAGCGATTTCTTGAACGGCGCTTCCTCCACTTTCATGATAAGGATGTCCTTGAACAAGAATAGTCTGGAGCTGAGGGCTCTTTTTAATGGCATAGGCGGTCAGTGCAGC
Organism: Opitutaceae bacterium; assembly: GCA_028280955.1. GTDB lineage: Bacteria > Verrucomicrobiota > Verrucomicrobiia > Opitutales > Opitutaceae > NORP342. The sequence continues at coordinate 3,567 of JANQKU010000145.1, read as the reverse complement.
CATTTCCCAATACGATTGATCGAGAGAAATGGGAAGGGTGCCTTTGCTGGCCAATTCACCTAACGGATCGGAACCGATGCATCCGGTTAACTCTTCCTTTTTCAGTCCTTTTTCTCTGGCGTAGGCAAAGAGCAAGGAGGCCAAAGGTAGAACGGATGTTTCAGGTTGGAAGAAGAGGGAAATCATCTCAAGGTGAATGCCGGAGAAGGCGATTCGCATGTCTTCGAGGGAATGGAAAACTTGCCTGCCATTTTGTGCTTTGGGGATGTTGAGTTCTGATTGACCTTCTTCCAGTGCGGAAAGCGCAATTTGATTAAGCTCCTCCGGGGTATTATTCGTTAGCTCCTGTGAAATGTTCCAGGCTCTTTGAGTGTATCCAGATGCTTGTGTGCCTCTGATGAAGGTTCCGGCTCCGGGAAATTGTTTTAGATGGGGGAGGTCTTTGATGTCATCCTTATTATAGATAGGTTGTAAATCGATTCCTTCGTAGGTTCGGGTGATCAATTTTTTTTCGAAGGGAGCCCCTTTGAGAAGCGCTTCTGCAGCGGCTTTCCATTGTTCATAGGTATTGGGAGGAAAGTCCTTTTTCAAATCCAGAGCAGGACGTCCTTTTTGAGAGGATGAGTCTAATTGTTTCATCGCTTTTTTGTCCCCATAGTTTACCACATGATGCTACGCATCAGATAATGAGCAAACAACAAAATATGCGCAGACCAATTTCAAACAAAAAGCTATAAGTCTACCTGCAATTCTCTTATCAAAAACGTCTAATCCCTCTAAATTACGCTATTATCTCCGAAAAAATAAAAAAATTTGGTTAAAGTGGTAGTGTAAGAGAAAAAAAACGTAAGATAAGAAAAACTTATTAAAATATTTAAAAGAACCGAACCATGATCCAGAAAATCGACCACCTTGGAATAGCCGTTAAGTCGCTTGATGAAGCTAGGAAATATTATGAAGGCGCTCTTCGGCTAAAATGTGAAGGTGTAGAAGAAGTGGCTTCCCAGAAGGTGCGTACGGCATTTTTTTCGGTTGGCGGTGTTCATATTGAGTTATTGGAACCGACATCTCCTGAAAGCCCAATTGCCAAGTTCCTGGAAAAGAGAGGTGAAGGGATTCATCATATTGCCTTTGCTACAGATGAAATTAAGGAAGAGCTCAAAGAGGTTTCAGAAGCCGGGGTGAAGTTGATCCATGAAGAGCCTTTTGAGGGAGCTGCCGGGAAATGGGTTGCGTTTCTTCACCCAAAATCAACCCATGGTGTCTTGACTGAATTTTGTGCTCCGAAAGAATAATCTTATCCATTAAAGAGTAGACCCAATCCAAAAATAGAGAACAACAATCATGGCCATTGATAAACGATTAATCGATGAATTGAATCGGAAGAGGGAGGTTGCCTTAGCTGGTGGCGGTAAGGAAAAAACGGACCGTCGTCATCAAAAAGGGCTGATGACGGCACGTGAGCGTTTAGACTATCTTTTCAAGGAAGGAACTTTTCAGGAAAGTGGTTTGTTGGTTCGTCATTCCTGTTCCGATTTCGGGATGGATAAAAAAGAGCTGCCTGGAGATGGTGTTGTCACGGGAACAGGATATGTTGATGGACGCCCGGTAGCGGCTTTCAGTCAGGATTTTACGGTTGGTGGAGGAGCATTGGGGGATATCCATGCCAAAAAAATCTGTGATATGATGCAGTTTGCCATGCAAGCCGGTATGCCCATCGTGGGGATAAACGACTCGGGTGGGGCAAGGATTCAGGAGGGAGCTGATGCGCTTTCCGGTTATGGCAAGGTTTTCTTTAAAAATGTGCTTCTTTCGGGTGTTGTCCCGCAGATTTCGATTGTGGCAGGGCCATGTGCGGGCGGGGCAGCGTATTCGCCCGCTTTAACAGACTTTATCATCATGACCAAAGACAACGCGAATATGTTTATCTGTGGTCCCGATGTCATTAAGGCTTCGACAGGTCAGACCACGTCGATGGATCAGATTGGTAGCGCTGCGGTTCATGCAACCACCAGTGGAAATATTCACTTTGTGGCAGAAAACGATAAGCACGCGCTGGATATAGCTAAAAGGCTACTTTCTTACTTACCGTCTAATAATATAATGGATCCTTTTCACGAGCCGACGGATGAGATTCACTTTCAGCCGGATGAGATGATGAATGAGCTCGTTCCGGAAAATCCCAAATCACCGTTGGATATTCATCAGGTGATCGGTAGGTTGGTTGACGGAGCGGACTTTTTTGAAGTGCAACGTGATTTTGCCAAGAATATCGTCATTGGCTTTGGCCGAATTGACGGGGTTGTTATTGGCATCGTGGCCAATCAATCAAAGGTAAAAGCGGGGACAATTGATATCGATGCCTCCGATAAAGCCGCTCGGTTTATCCGTTTCTGCAATACCTTTAATATTCCATTACTGACATTGGTTGATGTTCCCGGGTTTTTGCCTGGTGTAGCCCAGGAAAGAGGCGGAATCATTCGACATGGAGCGAAGATGCTCTTTGCCTATGCGTCGGGAACGGTGCCAAAAATTACGGTTATTTTGCGTAAGGCTTACGGTGGATCTTACCTTGCGATGTGCAGTAAGGATATGGGCGCTGATATGGTTCTGGCCTGGCCGACGGCAGAGATCGCTGTGATGGGCGCTGAAGGAGCCGTGAAAATTCTCTATAAGAAGGAAATTGCTGCAGCGGAAGATCCAGCTGCCATGGAAGCTAAACTGGCGGCGGAATATCGTGATAAATTTGCCTCTCCTTACGCAGCCGCAGGTAATGCGATGATAAATGATGTGATCGAACCTTCGAAGACGAGAAGTGCGGTTTCGCTTGCCTTAAGGAGTATTCTTTCGAAACGTGAAACGCGTCCACCAAAAAAGCACGGTAATATTCCATTATGATTAGTTTTACGTATACGTCTGGTTTTTTGGCTGTTCTAAATGAACAGTCGGATTTCTGGGATAAATTACAGTTCCAATTAGTTGGTTTCCTTGTCGTTATGATTGCACTGGCCAGTATTTGGGCGGGCTTGGAAATCATTAGTCTTTTCTTTAAACGAGAGGTTCGTAAGGACTCCTCTCATATGCCTGTTGCGAGTTCGGTCATTACCAATTCTTCTCAAGAGGATCGTTTGGACAAGGATGTCGTGATGGTTATTGCCGCCGCGGTGAATTCGGTTGTGACAGAACCACATCGCATCGTTTCCATTTCTCTTGCGGACGGAGGAAAGGCTGGGTCAAAGCATTCGCAGGGCGCTTGGTCTGCGGAAGGGCGGAGGGCTCATTACAGCTCTCATAAGGTCCGTTAAATCATTTTTTGTTTTTTGAACATGAAAAAATTACGTATTACGATTGCTGATAAAGTTTACGATGTGGCTGTTGAAGTTCTGGACGATGCACCGGCTAAATCGCCTGCTGTTTCAAGTTCGGCCCCTGTTACATCTGCTTCCGTTGAAGCACCTGCTGCAGCGGTAGCGCCTTCGGTTTCTTCCGGAGGAGGTGCCGGTTCCATCGCATGCCCTTTGGCAGGGAAGGTGGTATCGGTTGAGGTTAACCGTGGTGACCATGTCG
>JANQKU010000132.1 GCA_028280955.1 Opitutaceae bacterium | reverse complement strand
AGAGCATGGAGTTGGTCCAGATGTGTTAGTGGGACTGTGTCTGGAGCGTTCCTTGGAGATGATCATTGGGATCTTGGGGATCCTGAAAGCTGGAGGAGCATATTTACCCATCGACCCTCAGTATCCTTCCGAACGAATCAAGTTAATGCTGGAGGATAGCGGAACGGAGACGCTTCTAGTGAAAGGGTCAGAAATCCCGGGGTTTGCTGGAACGGTTTTGGATTTGGATGATGACGGCTCTTATGCAGAGATGACCAATTCACTTTATAAAGTGACGGATTCGTCAAATCTTGCTTACTGTATCTATACCTCTGGTTCTACCGGGAAACCGAAGGGTGTGTTGATCGAACACCGATCGGTGGTGAACTTCATGCAGGGGATGCGGAATGTTCTAGGTTTGTCTTCGGGCCAGTCGATTGTTTCGGTGACGACTATTTGCTTCGATATATTCGTATTAGAATCCTTGGTGCCGCTAATGCTGGGCATAAAGATAGTGGTGACTTCGCGGTCGGAGCAGCTTGATCCGGAAAAACTCAATAAATTGATCGCTTCCAGCGAAGCGGAGTTGTTGCAAGCTACACCCACTTTGATGAGAAGTATCGTTAAGCATCGAGATGCGAAGAGTTCACTCGGTGAGGTAAAGAGTTTGCTGGTTGGAGGCGAAGCCTTTCCCGAAAATCTGCGAGGAGATATCAGGGCGGTGAGTTCCGCAGATATATTCAACATGTATGGACCGACGGAAACAACTGTTTGGTCAAGTGTTTCGGATGTGGCAGATGGATTGATACACATCGGTAGACCTGTCTCAAATACAAAAATTTATATAGTGGATCCTTGTGGAGGTCTTGTTCCATGTGGATGTATCGGTGAACTCTGCATTGCTGGAGACGGGTTAGCCAGGGGTTATCTTAATCGTCTTGATCTGACTGGGGAAAAGTTTGTGGAGAATCCTTTTACGCTTGGCGAGCGCATGTACCGTACGGGTGACTTGGCTCGTTGGCTTCCTGATGGCAATATCGAGTATTTGGGGCGTTTGGATGATCAAGTTAAAATTCGGGGATACCGTATTGAGTTGGATGAGATCGAATCGGTATTGATAAGATTGGAGGGAGTTCGTGGCGCGGTGGTCGCGGCTCGGAAAGTCAATGGGATGCAGGCTTTGGTAGCTTACTACGTCACCAACGATGCGTTGAAGGTTTCAAGCCTTCGCGAGCGCCTTCGCTCGTTGCTTCCTTCTTATATGGTGCCATCATATTTTGTTGAATTGAATGAGATTCCTCTGACGGCCAATGGCAAGGTGGACCGTAAGGTCCTTCCTGAACCGGTATCATTTGAGTCTGATGCGGAAGTTTTATGTTCTACTAGCAAAACGAAAACAGAAGAGAAGATTGCTTCGATTTGGCAAGAGGTTCTTCATTTTAAGAAAATCGGATCGAATGACAATTTTTTCGATGTTGGTGGAAACTCTTTATTGATTGTCGAGGTGCAAAGTAAGCTTATCGAGGTTTTCGGCAAAGAAATTTCGGTTGCAGAAGTCTTCAATTCGCCTACAATCAGTGGGTTGGCTAAGTATTTCAATGAAGAGGAGGCAGGAGAAGGTGAGAAGTATGAGCTGGGTAATGAAGAGCGATCGGGCAGACGTAAACAGCTTGCCCTTCGTGAACGCAGAATGATTAAGAATTCTTTGAGGCGGAATTAGAGGATAGCGTCTTTGTTCGTAGAATTTCAGATTTGAGGTGCGATTGTTACAATCACGCTGAGGATGCACCTATTTTGTAGATGATTTTATCTTCTTTGAAATGTGATGTCCTGGGATTGTTATTAGAGTAAATAAGTTTGTGAGTTTTTATGAAAACAATAATATACTATACGATTATATTAGCTGTTTCTGTTATTGGTGTGCGCGGCGAAAATCTTGATAAGAATAATGAAATCTTGTGTCTGACCAGTGAGCAAGGTGGAAGCTCTACGAAACCTTCGGTTTCTCCTGATGGGGATTTTGTCTGTTATGCTCTGGAGAACGGTTATGAGTCTGTTCTATGGGTATCTGGCTTAGATGGAACTGATGCCTGGCCTATAACATCTGCTAGAGAAAAAGCAGTATCGCCAAAATGGTCACCCGATGGGAAAAATATTGCGTACCTGAAAAATGGAGACTTAATGTATGTTTCTCTTGCTATAAAAGAGGAAAAATTAGTAAGTGATGGAAGTCCCGTGATGGCATTTGATTGGGCCTATGATAGTAATTCACTTGTCTATTCTAGTAATAAAGGGGGGCATCAAAACCTATGGATAGCGAGTAAGGAAAATAGGCAATCAAGAAGACTCACCTTTGCGGAGCAAGAATGTTTAAATCCTAAATGGTCTCCTGATGGAAAATGGATAGCATTTCGCTCAAATCGAAGCGTTAATCAAAGCTTATGGATTATTTCGAGTAATGGAGGGGGTGAGCGACAATTGACGTCTGATGATAGGCATTACGATAATTGCGTATGGTCGCCTGAAGGTACCCGAATAGCCGGAATTGCCAGAGCAGGGCGTAGTGGTACTGGCGGTCTTTGGCTTGTTGATTTGGAAGGAAAAGAAGAACCGTTGGTTGCTGATTTAGATAATCACTCTGACCCTGTATGGTCGGCTGATGGAAAATCTATCTTCTTTCTATCGAATCGAGGTGTTGGAAATAATGTTTGGGAATTGTTGATTGAATCTCGTGAATTAAGACGAATTACGCATGATGGAAAAGGTGGGAGGTTTTTGAATATCGCTAGAAATGGAACTGCAGTTTTGTTTCAGAGAGGAAATCGGAAAATTGAACGAAAAATTCGTAAATTGGATACAAAAGAAGATTCTTCTATCAACATAGGATTTGCCGCGACGTTTTCTAAGGATGGGAAGCATGTGGCCTATCTTAAAAATAAGGGAGGAAACTTGGATATTTGGATGGCCGACTTTGATTATAATGATGGAGTTAAAGATGAAAGAAGAGTCACTTCATTTTCAGGGTTGGATTATAGGCCGACATGGAATGCAGATGGAACTTTACTTGCATATACATCAAGGCGGGCAAGTTGGGATATATGGATAGCGGAAATTGGAGCCAATGCTATCAAGAATCATCCTCTTTTTGAGGATGAGCGAGATGTCTATGTTTCTAGATGGAGTCCTGATGGACGTCATATTGCTTATATTTCTGAAGAAGAATTAAGCAATTCTGATATATGGATCTACCGTTTTCATGATCGAATGGCCAAAAGGATTACTTGGGGAATGCATTGTCTACGTCCCGTATGGAGTCATAACAGTAAGTTTGTCGTGTTTTCCGCTTATTCCGAGGATATGGGAAAACCCGAGCTTTTTCTGTATGATGTTAAAAATGAAGAATTGGTTAAGATTACTTCTGGTAATTATGACGTGCCAGGAAGTTTTTCATTAGATAATGGATCTTTCGTTTTCGTAAGAAAAGAAAAAGATGCAAATCTTTATCTCTATTCTTTTGTCAGTAATTCTTTGGAAAAGCTCACGGATTTCTATGGGGATGAGAGCAATCCTGTTTGGTCGGCAGATGGAAAGGGCCTATTTTTCAGTTCGCAACAACATGGAAGCCAGGATATATATTTTATGGATGTGGATACGAGGAATGTTAAAGTAGTTGTGCAGGGAAATTTGGATCATGCATGTCGATGGGTATTTAAGGATGGGCTGCATATTTTTTATGAGTCTACAAAATTCGTAGGCGATCTTTATCTTAAGACTCTGGATAGTTCCTGGGGGAGGGAAGTAACAATCACAGCTGGCATAAACGAGTAGTAGACCGAGTTAGGCGAAACTTTTAAATGCATTTAATCATGGATGCTAAAAACAACGATTTGAGCAAGGGTTCCTTTGGGATAGGTCTTGCTGTAGTGGGGATGGAAGGACGTTTTCCCGGCTCAGCGAATCTCGAAGAATTTTGGAGTAGTTTGAAAGAAGGGAAAGAAGGGATTTCTTTCCTGACAAAGGAAGAATTGCTGGATGAGGGCATTGATTCAAATTTGATTGGACGACCTGACTATGTGCCTGCCCGTGGAGTGATTGAAGGTATTGATAAATTCGATGCATCATTTTTTGGATATAGCCCTCAAGATGCTTCTTTGATGGATCCTCAGCAGCGTTTTTTCTTGGAGTGTTCCTGGAAGGCGTTGGAAAATGCAGGATACGGTAATATCAAAAATCGACCGAGAACCGGAGTTTTTGCCAGTATGAGCTTCAATACGTATTTGCTCAACAATCTTCTTTCCAATGGCGCCATTCAAAATTCTGCAGATAGATATCGTTTGCAGATTCTCAGTCAGGTAGACTCCCTCGCTACTCGAACCTCTTATAAGCTTAATTTAACGGGACCTAGCCTGACTGTGCAGACCGCATGTTCGTCTTCCTTAGTTGCTCTTCATTTGGCTTCGCAGAGTCTTCTAAATGGTGAATGTGATTTAGCTTTGGTCGGGGCTGTATCGATTCGGGTTCCTCATAAGGAAGGCTATTTGTATCAAAAAGAAGGGATTGCTTCTCCTGATGGTTATTGTCGTCCATTCGACGCCGATGCAGCCGGGACTGTGGGAGGGTGTGGAATTGGTGTTGTTGTGCTTAAGCGTCTTGAGGAGTCGCGGGTTGACCGGGATACCATTTGGGGTATTGTTCGAGGGACTGCGATCAATAATGATGGTAACTATAAAGTCGGATTCACCGCTCCTAGCGTCGACGGTCAGGCTGAAGTGATTGCCGAGGCTATGGAAATAGCAGAGTGCGATTTTCGGTCGATTTCATACATGGAGGCCCATGGGACAGGAACTTCACTTGGTGATCCTATTGAAGTGGCCGCCTTGACGAAAGCTCATCGTACTGAAACAAAGGATACGGGATATTGTTTTCTCGGATCTGTTAAGTCAAATATCGGGCATTTGGATGCAGCTGCTGGCATAGCGGGGCTCATCAAAACTCTGCTTGCATTCAAGCATGAAAAGATCCCTCCAACCCTTCATACGAAATCGCCAAATCCGCGAATCGATTTTTCCGGTAGTCCCTTTCTCCTTTGTCCTTCTTCCATTCCTTGGAAACGAAACAAGCGTCCAAGGAGGGCTGGTGTAAGTTCCTTCGGTATTGGAGGGACTAATGCGCATGTGGTCCTCGAAGAGCCTCCAGTGAATGATGTTTCTTTCCCTTCGCCTCGAGGAAGCGAATTGATTCTACTGTCAGCAAAAAATGAAGATTCACTTAATAGCTCTTCGAAAGAACTAAGCGCTTTCTTCGGGAGAGATTCTTCTTTGAACCTAGCAGATGTCTCATATACGCTTAGTGTTGGACGGGAGCCGTTTGACTTTCGAAAGGCAGTTGTTGCCGAAAACCCTACCGGAGCTGGGCAAGCATTGTCAGAAGATGAGTCTGATCTTGTATGTTTTGATATTTCCGAAGCTTCAGACCATGGAGTCATTTTCGTATTTCCAGGGCAAGGCTGCCAATATCTGAATATGGGGAAAGGACTTTATGAAAAAGAGCTTATTTTCAGGCAAAACCTGGATAGCTGTGCTGATATTCTGTCGCCAGTTATTGGGTTGGATATTAGAGATTTGCTCTTCAAGGTTTCTAGTAATAATAATTCTTTGGGTACGCTAAGTGAGACTCGCTTTTGTCAGCCAGTTCTCTTTGCTATCGAATATGCCCTCGCGAAGCTTTATTTCTCATGGGGAGTGTCTCCAGATGCAATGATCGGTCATAGTTTGGGAGAATACGTCGCTGCTTGTCTTGCCGGAGTATTTTCACTTGAAGATGCTTTGTGGATAGTCACTCTTCGCGGACAACTGATGGCTAAATGCCCGACAGGCAGCATGCTTGCAGTCGCTTGTTCTGTAGAGGATATTGAGTCGATACTGCCTCCGGTTTTGGATATTGCCTCAATTAACCCAGGGGGAACCTGTACCCTTTCCGGTGATAGTGATTCTATTGAAGTGTTTTCTCGCGCGCTAGTCGACGCTGGAAAAACATGTAAGAAGCTCGACACGTCTCATGCTTATCATTCTAGGTTAATGGATTCGATTCTGGATGAGTTTTACCAAGCCGTATCGAGCATTTCATTGAATTCTCCTCGGATGCCTGTGGTATCCAGTTTAACTGGTGCGTGGTTGAAGGAGGATAATGCTTGCAATCCTGCTTATTGGACCAGGCATATTCGAGAAACTGTTCACTTTGCCCAAGGTATTGAGCAGCTTTCGCGAGGTCCCTATTCGGTGATTGTTGAGATGGGTCCTCGGACTTTGGGAGGGCAAATTAAGCGAGCGTGGCCAAAAGACAAGGTGATGACAGTTGTCGCTTCTTTGCGAAAGGAAAAAGAAAAAACCAAAGATATCGCGTTTCTGCAACGGGCTATTGGTGCAATGTGGGTTCGTGGAATAGAAATTAATTGGGATGCATATTTTAGTGAAGAGAAGCGAAGTCGCGTCGCAGTTCCTGGGTATCCATTTTTGGATACAAGTTATTGGATTGAATGTTCGAATGCAAATCGCATGGCAGATTCGTTTGATGCGTTTCCCAGAAAGGATGCGATTAAAGAGTCTAAAGAATCCAATGAAAATGAATTGCTCATCAAGTTGCACCCTAGACCTGTAATGGGTGATCCGTATGTTGAACCGAAGACAGAGGATGAGAAAGAAATTGCCCGGATTTGGCAGAATCTTTTGGGGATTTCTCAGATCGGTACACGCGATGACTTTTTCGAGCTGGGAGGGGACTCTCTAACAGGAGTAAAATTGATCGCTCTCATCAATGAAAAATTTAAAATAAATGTGTCGTTAGATGAGCTATATAATAATCCGACAATTGAAAGAATCGCTCAGTCAATTGAAATCTCAAACGTTGTAGAAGATGAATCGGAGCTGATTTCCTTAATCAATGAGGTAGAAGGGCTATCTGATGAGGAAACGACGAAGGCTCTTTCGGATGAAGTGTAAAATTGAATACGCATTTAATATAATAAACCTTTTTGCCTTCTGTTTGAAAATTTCTATATTAGTCCAAAGCTTGTAGGAAATCGAGTCTTGGATTAAAGTTATAAAAACTAACCCTTACTGAATATGATTAAAGACGCTGTGAATCTTGAGCAAGATTCCATTTTGCATTCAGATGTATGCATAATTGGTACCGGTGCTGCGGGTTTGACTCTGGCAAAAGAGTTGATGGGTAGTGGGCAGTCCGTTTTGTTAATGGAAAGTGGTGGCTTGGTTCCTGAAGCTTCTGTAGATAAACTGAAATTAGGACAATTGGAAGGTGATGGGTTTACCTTCAGACCCGGTTATCTGTCTACATCTAGAATGCGATTTTTTGGTGGAACTACGAATATTTGGGAAGGCGTCTGTCTTCCAATGGAGAAGATAGACTTTGAGGCGAGAGAATGGATGCCCAATAGCGGCTGGCCTATTTCTCTTTCTGATCTTGAGGAATACTATGCAAGAGCTTCAGACTATATTGGCATTCATAGACATGGAGATCCTTATCCTGAAAATAGACAACCAAATTCTATAAAAGTGCTACCTGCTGATGATGATTGGGATCAATTTATTTTCCATATGACGAATAAGCCTCGATTAGGCACTAGATTTAAAGAAGAAATTGAAGCATCGAGGGATATTATTACTTATATACAGGCGACTGCTATTCTCTTTTTGGAAAATGAAAATGGTGGACATGTCGAAGCGGTTGAGTTCGCGACGCTTAGTGGGAACCGATTTAGAGTAAAGGCTCGTCGATTTGTTCTAGCGGCAGGTGGAATCGAGAACTCGAGGATTCTATTGAACTCGAATGTCGAGACAGGAAGTAAGTTGGCCAATCGTAATGATCTATTAGGAAGATTCTTTTTCGATCAGCTCCATATGCCATTAGGAAAATTTGTAGCTCCAAATCCTCTTGATGATCACTGGCTTTTTTTTCGAACTTTCAGCAAAGCACTGGGTTATATCAAAATGGGGGCAATCGCCTTAAAAGAAGATGTTCAGCGCAAATTGCGTCTGAGCAATCAAGCATTTGTATTTCATCCTCTCTCGGAAAATCAGTTTAAAGGTGATGATAAATTAATCGTTGATTCGTTTTCAGCGTTGCACGAAACCGAATCGGTTCGTCGGTCTAGTGTGAATATAGCTGAACCTTTAATGTATGCGGCTAAATTTAAGTCGGAACAAGGCGCTAATCCGGAGAATCGACTCACCTTAACGAATGAAATGGATGAGCTGGGTGTTCGCCGTTTGCGATTACATTGGAAAATATCGGAAGAAGATAAAAGAATGATGGGTCGTTTTGCAGAGCTTTTTGCAGACGCGGTGGGTCGAAATTTCATTGGGAGAGTTAAGTTCAGTTTCGATGAATTAGATGTACTTCCGAGATATGCAGGAGGACATTTTCATCAGTTGGGCGGAACTCGGATGAGTTCCAATCCGACTCGCGGAGTTGTTGACGAAAATTGCAGGGTGCATGGAACCGATAATTTATATATTTTAGGAGGATCTGTTTTCCCATCAGGTGGGAGAACGAATCCGACAATGACGATTATGGCACTTTCGATTCGTCTAGGTGAGCTTTTGAAAAAGGAGGTGGTGTCGTGAATACAATACAATCAAGAAGAGAATTCGTGAAGATAATGGGACGCGCTTTATTAGCGCTTAATGCTGGACTCTTAATCGGAAGCTCAACTTTACGTGCTTCTGATTCTGTCACTTCTAGATTAAAGAATATAAAAATAAAGCGTAGAGCTGGAGAAATATATCTAGAGCAGTACCCAGAAGAAAACGATTTTGACGATCTCGTCTACAAGATATTTAAGGAAGACATGCAATCGATGGAGCGTTCAAGTGAGAAGAAAATAACGGATCGTTTGTGCGAAGCCATACGGTTGGATTTCGAGAATGGAAATGTTATCAATCTCATGAGATGGCGCCTTTCGAGAACAGAAGGCAGATATTTCGCCATGCAAACGTTAATCGCTACGAACTTAAGTCATTAGAAAAATAGAGCAATTAATTCATGTGAACTTTGTATGATTGGAAGGATAGATAACCTTCTTTTCAAGCTAAGCTTTATATTGAGTTCAAATATCCATTTTTAAAATGATCTTTTATGAGTATTCGCTTTAGTGCTCCGATTTAACAATACGGATTGAGTCCACCTGCGATATAAAAGTCTATTCTTGTTTCGATGATATACTATGGTCGAAATGTTTTATAGTTTCTTTGCGGTTCATTGATCTTTTGTTTGTGTCCAAATTTGGAGATATTTAATCAATGAATTTTCATTGCCAGTAGTAAGAAGTATATCGTCCGGAATTAATGAGTTTCAATTACTTGTTAAAATTTAGGAGATAGGGATTTCAGAAATTGTTAACTGTATTCAATGAAAAAAACTGACATTCAAGATCGTATTCAAAGTTTGACACCGAAGCAGAAAGAACTGCTGAGAAAACTTGTTGCGAAGAAGCGCTCGGAATCGACGCTATCTGATAGCATCGTGCCAGGTGTAAATAACTATCAGCTTTCTTATCAGCAAAAAGCCTTATGGGTTTTTCAGATGGTGAATCCTGATAGTGCAGCTTATAATGATACCTTTTTAGTGCGAATTACCGGACTCCTTGACATTGATACTTTACAGCAATCTGTTGAAGCTCTATTCAATCGTCATCAAATCTTGAAGACGAGGTTTGAACTTCAAGGCGATGCACCTAAACCTATCGTCGATAATGAAGAATGCAGTCGTTTAGAAGTTTTAGATTTTTGCTCGCTCGAAGAGTCAAATAGAGAATCGACTCTTTCGGAATATGTGGCAAAGGAGAGACTTGCTCCTTTAGATTTGACGACAGGCCCTGTGTGCAAGTTGAAACTAGTTCGACTTGATGATGAGCGGCATGCATTGTTAATCGTTATTCATCATATAGTATCAGATGGCTGGTCAATGAGCATTTTTGTTCGCGATATAGTGAATGCTTATGAAAGATGCCTGAATGGTAATGAAACTGGTTTGTCGCCGTTGCCGATTCAATACTCCGATTATGCAGTTTGGCAAAGAAAGCGCATTGAAACAGGGGATTGGGGGTCGCAGTTGGAATTTTGGAGGGAAGCTTGGAAGGATGGCATTTCAGTTGTAGAAATTCCTACCGATTATCCGAGACTGGCTAAACAGAGTTCTGAGAGCGCTCGCGTTCCCTTTCACTTGGATAGCGTCCTGGTCGAGTCGATG
>JANQKU010000285.1 GCA_028280955.1 Opitutaceae bacterium | reverse complement strand
CAGTCGGCAAGGAGCCCGCGCCATTGAAGGTCTTCGAGGATTGTCATAAGAGGTGTTTTATCTGGCAGGAGGGGCTTGGGAGCCTCTGGAAATTTAGTTAAGTTGAAACTGAGCGATTTTTTGGCTCAAAAACCAGTGCTGCAAACTTGATGAATTTCAATTCACTTCGTTTTTGAGCTGTCTTTTGATCTCAAGAACTCATCTCATTTTCTTATTCCTATATTTCCATCCACTCCTCAGGGCACAAGTTGAAAGTGAAGATTTCTTTGATTCCATATACTAAAGTTCTGATGCAACTGGTGGAATTAGGTTGTCTACAGTTTGAAATAACTGCAATTTGCAGGTTCATGTATAGGAATAGAAACAAGAATACTTAAGTCCCAACCCAAAAGAAATATTATGGCACTCGCAAAAGGTGAAAAAGCTCCAGATTTCGTTTTAAAAACTAAGACGGCAGATGGTCTGGAAGATGTTCGTTTAAGTGATAATTACGGAAAAAAGGCTACGGTTTTGCTCTTTTTTCCTCTGGCTTTCTCCGATCCTTGTGGAGAAGAGCTATGCGGCATTCGCGATTCCTTAAAAGAGTATGAATCGCTCGATGCCACCGTTTATGGAATCAGTGTGGATACGCCTTTTTCTCTGGAAGCTTTTGCCAAGGAGAAGAATTTCAATTTCACACTTTTGAGTGATTTCAATAAAGAAGTAAGCGCTGCGTATGATGTTCTCTATGAAGAGCTGCTTGGCTTTAAGGGCATTTCGAAACGATCCGCATTCGTTATCGGTAAAGACGGTACCATTCTCTATAGCAGCGCCAGTGAAGACCCTTATGTCTTCCCGGATTTTGATGCTGTCAAAGCTGCTTTAGCCTAAGTTTTTCCAATCATTTCATTCTTTTAATCCAAACTACAAAAATCGATCAGACTAGATGAGTGATATCCCCAATCCTCTAAATACGTTGAAAACTCTCGGTTCTTCCGAAAATGGTTCGCGCTATTATTATTCGCTGCCGTCATTGGAAGAAGCAGGGTTGGGTAAAATATCCCGTTTGCCTGTCAGCATTCGGGTTGTTTTGGAATCTGTCCTCCGAAATTGCGATGGTACTCGGATTACGGAGAAGGAGGTGAAGGAACTCGCTGCCTGGAATGCCACCAATCCTGCCAATGTTGAAATTCCCTTTGTGGTTTCGCGCATTGTTCTGCAGGATTTTACGGGTGTTCCGTTGTTAGTCGATTTAGCGGCGATGCGCTCGGCTGTGGCAGAGTTGGGAAAAGACCCTGCGATTATCGAACCATTGGTCCCGGTTGATCTGGTGATTGATCATTCTGTTCAGGTGGATCGTTCCGGATCTGCCAATGCTTTTCTGGATAATTTGAAGATAGAGTTTGAGCGCAATCGCGAGCGTTATGAATTTTTGAAATGGGGTCAGCAGGCCTTTGAAACATTTCAGGTGGTTCCTCCAGCGATTGGGATCGTGCATCAGGTCAATTTGGAATATCTGGCCAATGTGGTTGGAAAGAAAGCCGTTGAGGGCGGGGAAGTTTGTTATCCTGATACCTTGGTCGGCACGGATTCTCATACGACGATGATCAATGGACTGGGCGTTGTTGGCTGGGGTGTTGGTGGGATTGAAGCGGAAGCCGGAATGTTGGGACAACCCATTGCCTTTCTGACACCGGAAGTCATTGGGGTTAATCTTTCGGGTAGTTTACGTGAAGGTGTCACAGCTACCGATATGACGCTGCGCATTACGGAAATGCTTCGTCAGGAGAAAGTTGTTGGGAAGTTTGTCGAGTTCTATGGTGAAGGTGCGAAGAGCTTGAGTCTGGCGGATCGTGCGACCATTGCCAATATGGCTCCGGAATATGGCGCTACCATGGGATTTTTCCCCGTTGATGATGAGACACTGAATTATCTTCGCGCGACGGGAAGATCCGATGAACAGATTGATCTGATTCGTGAGTATTATACCGCTCAGGGAATGTTTGGCATCCCCGAGGTTGGTGAAATCGATTATACGAAGAGTCTGGATCTCGATTTGAATTCCATTGAACCCTGTGTGGCAGGTCCAAAACGTCCACAGGATCGGATTGAGGTCTCCCATTTGAAAGAAAGGTTTACCAGTTTGTATACCGCATCCATCGATGAGGGTGGTTTTGGTAAAACAGCCGAGTCTTTCAAAAAACCGCAAACAGTTCAGTTTAACGGCACGACAGCTGGTGGAACCGTAGCGGATGGTGAAAGTGTTTCGACCGAGATTATGGATGGATCTGTTTTAATAGCGGCGATCACTAGCTGCACAAACACCAGCAATCCAAGCGTTATGCTGGCTGCGGGATTGGTTGCCAAAAAAGCTGTCGAAAAAGGTCTTTCGGTTCCACCGTATGTGAAGTCCAGTTTAGCTCCGGGGTCTCGGGTGGTGACTGATTATTTGAATGAAACAGGTCTTCAGCAGTATCTCGATCAGATTGGTTTCAACTTAGTTGGGTATGGATGCACAACTTGTATTGGAAACAGTGGTCCTTTGGCAGAGCCGATTGAAGCTGCGATTCAAAGTGGCGACCTCGTTGCCGCCAGTGTCCTGTCAGGCAATCGAAATTTTGAGGCGCGCGTTCACGGTCAGGTAAAAGCGAATTTCTTGATGTCGCCTCCTTTGGTGGTCGTGTATGCTTTGGCAGGCCGTGTTGATATCGATTTGTTGAACGACCCCATCGGGAATGGAAGTGATGGAAACCCGGTTTATCTACGTGATATCTGGCCTTCTCATACAGAGGTGCAAGATGCCATTCGCCAAGGCTTGAAGCCCGAAATGTTCCAACGGCAGTACTCAAATGTAGCAGAGGCGAATCCGGAGTGGTCGAGCATCAAACAGGTAGCAGGCACGCTTTATCAATGGGATGAGGACAGCACCTATATCCAGAATCCGCCTTATTTCGAAGGCTTTACCATGACGCCTGGCACGATTGAGCCAATTCATGGGATGCGGCCATTGGCCATTTTAGGTGATTCTGTGACCACGGATCATATTTCTCCTGCAGGGGCATTTAAGGCGGAAACGCCCGCAGGCCGTTATCTGACGGAGAAGGGTGTCGCTGTTAAGGACTTTAATTCATATGGCTCTCGCCGTGGCAATGACCGTATCATGACACGTGGCACGTTTGCCAATGTTCGGGTAAAAAACAAGATGGCCGATGGCAAGGAGGGTGGTTTTACCAAACTGATGCCAGAGGGGGAGATCATGCCGATCTTTGATGCCTGTGAGGAATACAAAAAACGTGGAACTCCCTTAGTTGTTTTCTCCGGTGTCGATTATGGAATGGGTAGTTCTCGTGATTGGGCTGCCAAAGGAACGAATCTTCTCGGTGTTCGTGCGGTAGTCGCTCGTAGTTATGAGCGCATTCATCGGAGCAATCTCCTCGGGTTGGGTGTTTTACCTCTGCAATTCAAAGAAGGAACCAGTGCAACTTCGCTGGGTCTCGATGGAAGTGAACTCATTTCTATCCCAGGGTTAAATGAGGGGTTACAGCCTGGGCAGGAACTGGTGATTGAGATTGAGCGCACAGATGGGACGAAGGAAACAGTTAATACTCTTGTCCGAATTGATACGGCTATCGAAATCGAATATTTCCGCCATGGAGGAATCTTACCATTCGTCTTGCGAGAAATCCTAAAAAGCGGATCTTAAGATACGCTTTAATGAATGTCTGATTTATCTGACAGTGTTTTTCTGGTCGATGCCTATTCTGACCCGGTTTTGATTAAGATCCGGGGTAGGGCTTCGTTTGCCAACAGTGGATCTATTCGGGATTTTATGTCCGAAGAAATCAAAGAGGGAAAACGCCGTTTTGTCTTTGAATTTAGTCAGTGCAGTGGAATGGACAGCACTTTTTTGGGTGTCTTGGCGGGTTCGGCTCTGGAACTCAGAAAAAAGAAACCTACCGGGTCTCTGGTTTTTTGTGGATTGGGAACGAGGAATTTGGAATTGATTCGCAATCTTGGTTTGCATCGATTGGCCACAGTGGATGTGGGAGATTCCTCACCAGAGGAGGGAAACCTTAGTACTTTGGATCAAGGTGATAAAATGGGAGAGCTTGAAGGCGCCCGACTTTGTCTGAGAGCCCATGAAAATCTGGTGGAAGCAGATCAATCCAATAAAAGCAAATTTCAGGATGTATTGGTGTTTTTGAAAAGTAAAGTTGATCAAAAATAGCCGATGTTTTCTTTCTTCCTTGGAGTTGTTGTCGGTGGCGGAATGCTTTTAGTATTTCTCCTCCTCCAGCAGAGAAGAATCGAAGCATTGGATGAAGAAAAACAGCTGATCTATCAGGAGAAGCAAATCGTTATTGATTTCATGCATGGCATGGTCGAGGCGCTAGGTGAGGGTTTAAGCAGAGAGGAGTTGTTTCAACGTATTGTTCATGCAGCGATCTTATCGACAGGAGCCTTGAGTGCTTGCGTTTTCGAAAATATTGAGGGAGAGCGGTTGCGAGGTGTCGCCGTGGAAGGGTTGTTTCCTCCTCATCGGCCATTGCCCGAAGGCTCTCGCATAAAACTGACGACCAGGGCGAAGTTTATAGAACAGATTCTTAAGTCGGAAGAATTTGCATTGGGAGAGGGGATTGTCGGAAGAGCGGCTGAAACGCATCGGGCTGAATTGGTGGAAAATGCACATCTTGACCAAAGGGTTATCAAACACGATGATCCAGCTTTGGCGGTGCACTCACTCATAGCGGCGCCTATTCTTTTTCAGGACAGACTTATCGGCGTTCTCGCTGTTGTGAATCCCTCAGACGGGCTTCCTTTTTCCTCAACAGATTTTTCATTGGTGCAGTCTTTGGCTGAACAAGCTGGGCTGGCTGTTCATCATAATGAGTTCTTATCGATGCAGGTTGAGAAAAAACAACTGGATTTGGATTTGTCGGTTGCCAGAAATATTCAGTTAATGCTGATCCCTCAGAGCTTCCCCAAAGTAGAGGGGATCGATATTGATGCTCGTTATATTCCGGCCCAACAAGTGGGAGGGGATCTGCTAGATCTTTTTATGTTAGCTGAGGGTCGTCTTGGTTTGGTCGTAGCGGATGTATCGGGGAAAGGGGTACCGGCTTCTCTTTTAATGGCGATTTGTCGAACGCATTTGCGTCATTGCGCCAGGATACATGCATCGCCATCGATGGTGCTGCAAGAGGTCAATCGAGCGATGAGCTCTGATGTGCGCCAGGATATGTTTATCACGGTTGCCTATGCGGTTGTCGATTTAAGAGAAAATACGATAACTTTTGCCCGTGCGGGTCATGAACAGCCGCTACTCTCCCATTTCAGAAATAATGGTGCTGTGACAAGTGAATATTTGAAATCTGAGGGTATGCCGGTCGGAATGGTCGACTCAGAATTGTTTGCTGATGTTATCGAAGACAAGACGGTGG
>JANQKU010000059.1 GCA_028280955.1 Opitutaceae bacterium | reverse complement strand
CCCTCGCTAATGAAAGAAGATGGCTATGGCTACAGTACTTTTCACTCAGAATATTATCACCTGCATTTGGGATTTTGACAAGACATTGATCCCTGGCTACATGCAATCTCCTCTCTTCAGGCGCTACGGGATAGACGAAGCCAGATTCTGGAAAGAGACAAACAGCCTCGCCGAACACTATAAAGAACGAGGGTACCATGTTTCAGGGGAAAGCATCTATTTAAATCATCTTCTCAGCTATGTCCACAACGGGCCACTTAATGGACTCAATAATAAAATACTACAGGAATCCGGTAAGGAAATCGAATTTTATGAAGGAATTCCTCAGTTCTTTCAAACTCTTCGAGAACTCGTACAATCAAAACCGGAATATCGCAAACATGATATCCGCCTCGAACATTACATCGTCAGCACAGGATTGGCAGAGATGATTCGAGGCAGCTGTATCGGAGAAGAAGTTGACGGAATCTGGGGATGCGAATTCATCGAAAACCCCCTTCCCCCAGGTTTTTTAGATCAGAAAGAACTTCAAATAGATGGTGATCGTGAAATTAGCCAGATTGGCACAATGATCGACAATACGACAAAGACCAGAGCCCTCTTCGAAATAAACAAAGGAACCAATAAAAACCCTGTTATCGATGTAAATGCCGACATTAAACCCGAAGATCGACGTATCCCTTTTCAGAACATGATTTATATTGCAGACGGACCAAGTGACATTCCCAGTTTCTCTGTCGTCAAACGTAACGGAGGCATGACTTACGCTGTATATAAGCCAGACTCTACAGAAGAGTTTGAACAAAACGACCGACTTCTTCAAGTCGGTCGCATTCATGCCTATGGCCAAGCACGCTATACTCCAGAGAGTAATACCTCCATGTGGCTCCAAATGCACGTCCGACATATCTGCGATCGTATTGTCAGCGATAGAGAAGCAGCTGTTTCGAAAAAAGTGTCAAAACCTCCGCGCCATCTAGACGACAAAAAGAGAACGCCGAAAGCGCCTGAAATTGCTCCACCCAAGCAAGACTCTTTTCTTTAATCTCGACTCAGCATTGCCTACTCAGTCTACCTAAACCAAACGACTCAAATAGAAGTGGCCCACTTTTTAACTCGGAACAAGACACTGCGTGAAAGAGAGACACAGAACCTATTTAAAATACTCTCATCAAGCTGAATCCGAAAAACTCCTGAATAGATCGCTACCCCTCAATCGTAAGTCTCTAAAAAATTTTAGAGTTGAAAAGGATCACCTCTCTTTTTTAAGCGAATATTTAAGAATGGGGAACATTCGATTTTCATAGCAATCTCATCCGATTATCCTCAAAAAAACTTATGGTCAGCGTTCAAAACATCACCAAAGAATTCGGAGCTAACCGAGCCGTTGATAATATATCCTTCGAAGTCACTCCGGGGACAATCCTCGGGTTTCTTGGTCCCAATGGTGCCGGCAAGTCCACAACGATGAAAATGTTGACGGGCTTTCTCACACCAACCTCCGGGACAGCTAGTGTTAATGGTTACGATATCCTCAAAGAACCTATTGAAGTTAAAAATCGCATTGGCTACCTACCGGAAAGTTCGCCGGCCTATCAGGAAATGACCGTCTTGGAATTTCTTAACTTCATCGCTGATTGTCGTGGGTTTACCGATTTAGAGAAACGAACCGCCAGAATCAAAGAGGTCATCTCCCTCTGTCATCTTGAAAACGTAGGAAATCAGACTGTCGAAACACTCAGCAAGGGTTACAAACAACGTGTCGGCTTTGCTCAGGCCATTTTCCATGATCCTCCCATTCTTATCCTTGATGAACCAACAGATGGTCTAGATCCCAATCAAAAACATGAAGTTCGCAAAATCATTTCCGGAATGGCTGAAGACAAAGTCATTATCCTTTCAACCCATATTTTAGAAGAAGTGGATGCCCTTTGCAATCGTATCATTATTATCAACGACGGTCGTCTCATTATTGATCAAACACCGGATGAAATACGCAATGAACATGGAAATAAACTCGACGAGGTTTTCCGTAAATTAACCAGCTCCACTCACAATTCATGAATCAGACAATCCCTGTTCTAAAACGAGAATTTGGCGGTTATTTTCGTTCACCAGTCGCTTATGTTTTCTTGGTTGTTTTCCTCACAGCCTCAATCGGTTTGACATTTTTTGTCGGCAATTTTTTTGACGGACAAGTCGCCAGCCTGCAAAGCTTCTTTCTCTTTCATCCATGGATGTTTCTCTTTCTCATACCGGCTGTCGGCATGAGACTTTGGTCCGAAGAAAAACGCTCCGGCACCATAGAGCTTCTTTTCACCCTACCAATTACAACAACCCAGGCTGTTATCGGCAAATATCTGGCAGCTTGGCTGTTTGTTGCATTGGCTATCTTTCTCACCTTTCCTATCGCTATAACAGTCGGTTACCTTGGCGATCCTGATTGGGGAGTTATCTTTTCGAGTTACCTCGGCAGCATTTTAATGGCGGGTTCTTTTCTTGGCATCTGTTCTCTTACCTCAGCCTTAACCCAGAACCAGATCATTAGTTTTATCCTGAGTGTTCTCGTTTGTCTGATCATTCTTTTTCTGGGATGGAGTATCTTTTCAGATCTTCTCAGCGCAATCTTTCCTTTCTGGATCGTCGATGCTCTTTCAAACTTCAGTTTCACAACACACTTCGACACTTTTACAAAAGGAATCATTAACGTGCGCAGCGTTATCTACTTCCTCTCACTCTCCGCCACAGCGTTAATGCTGAACATCTTGGCACTGGAACGTTAATCTGTTTTAAACATCTGTCTCCATCATGAAAAAGGGAAACAAACTTTTCACCGCCGGACTTCTCATTCTTGCTCTTATCCTCATCAATTATATCGCTTCGTCATTCCCGGCAAAAATCGACATGACGGCTGATAACAACTATACCCTCACCAAAGGATCAAAAAACTTACTTGAGAAAATAGAAGAGCCTATCTCGCTCCAATTTTACTTCAGCCGTAGTGTCGAAAATCTACCTATCAATTATAAAAACTATGCGACTCGGGTAGAAGAGATGCTCAACCAATACGTCTCAGCGGCTAAAGGACAAGTCAGCCTTCGTATCATCGACCCAAAACCGGATACAGAAGAGGAAGAAACCGCAATCGCCTCCGGTATACAAGCACGCCCTGTCTCAACCGGTGAGGTCCTTTTTTTCGGCCTGGTTGCTATACAGGCTGATACAGAAAAAGTAATCCCCTTATTTACACCTGCTCGAGAAGGATTTCTTGAATACGATATTTCTCAATTAATCTATACAGTTCAACTTTTGGATAAACCAACGCTTGGGATTATTTCCAGCCTTCCACTACAATCCTTCGATATTGCCATGCCTGGCCAACCTCCAGCAAGACCCAGCCAGATGATTATTCAGGAATGGGAGAAAATATACGAAATTGTTTCCATTGAATCGAACGAACAAAGCATTCCTGAAAACATAGACGTTCTTGCCGTTATTCACCCCCAGGAACTCGATCCAAAACTTGTTTTTGCAATCGATCAATTCGTTCTGGCAGGGAATCCTCTCTTCCTTGCCCTGGACCCATCATCCCGCTACTTCAGGCGTATGGGAACGCAAAGTTCTCCTTATGGCGCACCTGATCCAAATTTAACGAGTGATCTGCCCGACCTCCTTTCAACCTGGGGCATTTCCTACAATCCACAATCAATTGCCGGCGACAGAATATTGGCCAGCAGAGTACAAACACAGGAAGGCCTGGTTGATTATCCTGTCTGGCTCACTTTTACGGAAGAGCAATTCAACCAGGAAATTCTGCCAACAAGCAATCTTTCTTCCATGTTGCTCATTGAAGCCGGTGTTTTTTCACTTTCAGAAGACAGCGCACTTGAGCTCACTCCTCTTTTACAAACAACAAGTGAATCAAGTCGAATGGCTGCGATGACTGTCAGCTACACCCAACCTCACGAACTGGCCCGTCAATTGAAACCAAGAGGGTCTCCCTTGACGATTGCAGGGTTAATACAGGGAAACTTTAAAACAGCATTTCCGAACGGAGAACCCGTCGACGAAACACCCACAGAAGAAAATGAGGAAACAACCCCCAAGGCCACCAATGAAGATTCATCCAAGAAAATCCCTCTTACCGAATCACAAACCCCTGGAACCATTCTCCTCATTACCGATACCGATTGGCTTTTTGATGAATACAGTGTCCGAAAACTGAATCTGTTTAATTTGGTTCAACCTCTTAATGACAATCTCACCTTTGGAGGGAACAGTCTCGATTTTCTCGGAGGAAGCCAGGATCTCATTTCCATCCGTAGCAAAGGAAACACTGTTCGAGAATTCGATGTTATCAAAAAGATGGAAATTGTTGCCCAGGAAAAATATCAGGCTGAAGCGCTCAAACTCGAAACTGAACTCAAAGACGTCCAATCTAAACTCAACGAACTCTCCACGGAAGATGACGAAGGAAATCGTCTCGTTTTAAGTGAAGAAGCAGAACAAAGTATCCAACTTTATCGTGCACAGGAAGCTGTTGTCCGTTCACAACTCCGAAAAATTCGTAAAGCATTACGTGAGGATATCGAGCAACTTGAACTAAAACTTACTTTGGCCAACCTTCTCATTGTTCCAGCCTTAACCGGGATATTTGGAGTTTGGTTTTTTATGCGACGAAATCGTATGAACGCAAAATAAAATCAATGAAGACAAAATCACTTATTATCTTCGTAGGCATTTTATCGCTTATCTCAGTAGTCATCTTTTTAACCGAAGATAGACCTTCCACTAAAGGCGATCCTCGAGTTGGCCAAAATCTCGTGGACCCACAAATCCTGAGGGAAACATCTTCACTGATTCTCCATAAAGGAGACCGTACCGTAACATTGAAAATGCTTGACGACGACGCGCATTGGATCGTTTCAGAATATTTCGATTTTCCTATTAATTTTCAAAACCTGACTCGTCTGGGTAGCGCCTTGGACCAGGCAAAGATCAAACGGTTTGCCACCTCAAGTCCCGAACGCTTAGCTAGATTGGAATTCGGGAAAGAAAGAATTGAAATTATAACCACAGAAAAAACCCCGGCCCTGACACTCCACCTCGGAAAAAATGTTAGTAATCGTGGACGGTTTGTTCGCCTCGATGACGAAGAAACAGCCTATCTCTGCGATCTATCTCACTTTATAGATGTCGATGCAAAAAGTTGGGCAGAGGACAATTTGACCGATCTAAAAACCGAACAAATTGCCGAGTTCAGCATTGAAATACCCGAAGAAGAAACCCCTCTTCTCTTTAAACGCTCTGAAAAAGATGCCGAATGGAAAATCACTTCATCTAGCGAAGAAGACGAAAAACCTCTCAAAGATGATATTGATAGTATCCTGAGAAAGATGACACAACTGCGTTTTGTCGATACAACCCCTCTGGATGACCCCAATGCTCTCGACGCAGCTAATAATGCCCGCAGTATTACTTTAAAAACATTTGATGGACATGATTATACCATCCGTATCGGCCAGATAACGCCCCCTGAAAAAGAGGATAAAAAAACCGAAGAAACCATAGAGGAAAATGTCCCAACACCTGACAAACCAAAGCCGGTTTTTGTTTGGATACAATCGTCTCAACCGGATGATCCGGTCAACGAACTCATGGCTAAAAGGGCCTTTATCATCTCAACCTACATTTATACAGCCCTTCCCTCATCTCGAGAGAGTCTTATCGAAAGAATAATCAAAGAAGAGCCCTCCTCTACAGCAACGGAAGCATCATCTGAAACTGCTTTACCTGAGAAAACCACGGAAGTCCCCAGTAATAGCACTTCAAACTGATTATCAGCTCACTGGACTTTTTGTCTAATGACTGTCCGTCTCAGTTTTATTCAAAGTCCAGTCATAATCAGCATAACGGATCTCGGGAAGCGTATCATCCAATTCCCGGCCCTTTAGTGCATTTTTCCGCAAATAGAGAATCAAACTCTTCTTTTTCATTTCATCGGACCATTCGCTGACAGAAGCATTGATTAATCCACCGATAAAATCATTTTCATACCAATCCAGAAGAGCTGAGAGGGTCAAAACACCTGCATTCGCATCAA
Source organism: Opitutaceae bacterium (assembly GCA_028280955.1). Classification (GTDB taxonomy): domain Bacteria; phylum Verrucomicrobiota; class Verrucomicrobiia; order Opitutales; family Opitutaceae; genus NORP342. Next base: position 810 of record JANQKU010000059.1, on the reverse strand, counting down.
AATGAAAATTCTTTTTTTTTGAAAAGAACCGTTCTTGTTGGTCCCTCAGTTGATCCTCCAATTGATCTCCCGTATAGAGTTCACTACGTAAGGGAGGACAACTTTTTGCCGCACAAACCAAAGCATAGTGAACCCGTAATTCCTTAAATTCCTTACGGAGGATAGCATGTTCGATTTCATTTAACGAAAGTGGATTGCCCATAACACCAATAGACTTCTTATCCCATACCCCCTCAATTTCCCGAATACTACCGACAGGATAATGATCTAAAATAGCCTGGATAGTCAGAGCATTGTATAGATTGATCCAAAAGGAAATTTTTTCAGATCGTGACCACTCACTGTAAATCTTTATTGTGAGCGATTGAATCCCCCATTTTACGTAAGCATCTAAAGCGGCTCTATCTTTGCCCCAAGAAAAATAATCCACAAATCCCGTCGCCTCTTCAACATACATCCTCAGTGACTTATCATAAGCTTTCGCGACTTCTCTATCAGGCTCAGCAGACACAGCGCACCCGGTCACCAGCAAAACAAATGAAATAACACGGAACCACATCATATGCCTAACTAGAGACTGGTTGAAGTAGAATATTCCAGCGGTACCCTTATCCTCTCCATTATATAATCCGCCACGATATCTTTTTTTTCCGGACCAAAGTCCCAACGTTTACCATTCGCTCCAAGAATAATCACACGATTACAGTCTGCTTCCATCCCGCTATCGGAAGAACTCACATCATTGGCCACTACCCAATCAAGCCTCTTTTCTTCTAATTTATGTCGAGCGTGCTCTTCGACATTTTCTGT
>JANQKU010000219.1 GCA_028280955.1 Opitutaceae bacterium | reverse complement strand
TTGGGCCTCCTCTTAAAATTTGAGGATGAATAAAAATTGGATGTGAGAAGTTAAGTCAAGGTTTTTGACGAAAGAAAAGTGTTTTTTTGTTGTTTGCCTATAGAAAAAACAAAAAAAGACGGCCACCGTTTTTAAACGGTGGCCGCCTTTTTTTAGTTTGTTCGTTTAATAAGTAGGCAACAACAAAAAAACACTTTTCTTTCGTCAAAAACCTTGACTTAACTTCTCACATCCAATTTTTATTCATCCTCAAATTTTAAGAGGAGGCCCAACCAAAATGATAACCCGCATAATTATTAACAAACTTCCACTTTACCATTCTGTGGAAATTGCGGGCAAGCAAACCAACCTCCGTTAGGTTCCGAAGCTGACCCGCTAACAAAAACAAGCGGGCTCCAACTCCATTTTCTTTTCTTTGAACCCGCTGTTTTTCCAGCGGGTTTTTTGTTTTTTCCCTCTCTACTCAGAACAATTTTCCATCCCTTACCGCCATGTCTCAACTCCAGACATCTTCACAAAAACCATCCACCGCTAAAGGAAAGCGACCATTGCGATTGCTCTCCCGGTTGATAGAAGAACACAGTCTTTTCTATCTGGCTAACCAGCGAGGATTTTTATTTTTCTCCTCTAGCCAGAAACACTTTCCATTCCCTTTTCTCCGCCATGACGATACCTAAGGCATCTTCCAAAAAGATATTCGCCGCCAGAGGAGTGCAACCCTTTCATCTTCTCTGGCAGCTGATGAAAGGACACCGTTTTCTCTACCTGGCAGCCATCGGTTCGCTTCTCATATCGGTTCTTTTCAGTTATCTCGTGCCACTTGTTGGTAAAACAATTATCGATCTTGTTCTTTCCGGAGAAACAAAAAGCTCCGAGGTTTTGACCGGACCCTTACTCCAGCTCATGGGTGGCAGCACCTACTTAAAGGAGCATCTCTGGATTGGCGCCATCGCGACAACTTTTTTCGCAGCATGCCGAGGATTCTTTTCCTATTTTAAAGGGAAATGGGCCGCTATGGCATCCGATGGAATCGCCCTCCAACTAAAGAACAGGCTCTACGATCATCTCCAACATGTTCCCACCGGGTATCATGATAAAGCGGATACGGGAGATCTTGTCCAGAGGTGTACCTCTGATGTGGAAACCATCCGCATGTCCCTCTCATCGCATGTGGTCAATATCAGCAACGCATTTATCCTTATGTGCCTGGCCATCCCACTGATGTACTCGCTGGACTCAAGGATGACAGCTGTTTCATTTTCTCTCGTCTTACCTCTCGTTCTCTTCGGTTTTTTCTACTTTCAATGGGTAAAAAAAGTTTTCCGCGAAGCCGATGAAGCAGAGGGGAAACTGACCGCTGTAATTCAGGAAAATCTGACGGGGATCCGAGTTGTTCGCGCCTTCGCCCGACAGGACTTCGAGATCGAAAGGTTTTCCGGCCCAAACGCCCGCTATCGCGACCTCAATTTAAAGCTAATCCGTCTGATCGCCAGTTACTGGACTATCTCCGATCTCATCGCCATTACACAAAACGGCATCGTTTTGATGGCGGGCATCTATTGGGTATCAATAGGTTCCCTTTCCGTCGGAACACTCTTTGCTTTCCTCGCACTTCTCAACCTTATCCTCTGGCCGATCCGGCAAATGGGACGCACCTTAACAGATTTTGGGAAAACAGTCGTTTCTCTCGGTCGGGTCGGAGAAGTTCTCTCCGTCGATATCGAAAAAGATTCCGATTCATCGCAACAACCTGCAACTGAACTAAAAGGCGCTATCTCCATCCATAATCTGATTTTTTCCCATCAGGAACCCTCTGACAAAGACCAGGAGCCAGCCCCTCATACCCTCAACGGAATCTCTCTTTCTTTGGAGGCAGGTGAAACCTTGGCCATCCTCGGACCTTCAGGCTCTGGTAAATCAACTCTTATCCATCTCCTCCTTCGCCTCTATGATTATCAAAACGGATCGATCAAATTGGATGAATACGAACTGAAAGATCTCAACCGAAAATGGAGTCGCTCCCAATTTGGTGTTGTCATGCAGGAACCCTTTCTGTTTTCCAAAACACTCGGAGCCAATATCTCACTCGGTCACTCCTCCGCTAATAAACACGACATCGAAGAAGCTGCTAAAATCGCCGACATACACACTTCCATTTTATCCTTCATGAGCGGATACGAAACGGAAATCGGTGAACGCGGCATCACCCTTTCAGGAGGTCAACGTCAGCGCGTCGCCATTGCCCGGGCAATTCTCAAAAACCCACCGATTCTCATCCTGGATGATGCCTTAAGCGCGGTCGATAGCGAAACCGAAGTCGCGGTGATTGATGCACTGCGGGAACGCAGAGGAAAAAGAACGACCATCATCATCGCTCATCGACTCTCCACTCTCTTGCATGCAGATCACATTATTGTCCTCGACCAAGGTCGAATCATCCAGAAAGGGACACACCAAAGCCTGCTAGCGGAAGAAGGTCTCTACCAACGTCTTTGGAATATCCAGAGTAGACGCAGCATAACTCCTTCCTCTCAAACCACCGAAACCAACTACGGGGCAACCTAATCAACCTCTTTCAGAAATGACCTCAGAAGAATTCGACGATCCCATTCAACCAAAACTTGATCTAAAGTTGTGGAAGAAAGTTTTTTCTCATGCTTTTCGCTATAAGAAGAGCCTGATCCTCCTTGTAATCGGTGTTCTTCTCGTCGCATTGATAGAAGCCTCTTTTGCTCTGGTCACACGATCCGTCATCGACGAAGTCGCGAGCCGCGGTAGCGATGTCCGCATTGGTTATTACAGTATTATTTATGGCCTCATGACGGTGCTAATCATTACCGGCATCTGGTTTTTTATCATTTCAGCAGGCAACATTTCCAATCGGGTTTCTCACGACATTCGAAAAGAAGGATTTCGTCGACTGCAGTCGCTGGAATTCAGTTTCTATGACCATCGCCCCATCGGTTGGCTTATCTCACGCCTCACTTCCGACTGTGATAAACTCTCTCAAATCATAGCCTGGGGTTTTATCGATATCATCTGGGCTTTCTGCCTGGTCAGCGCCATTGCCACCATTCTTCTCGTGATGCACTGGCAGCTCGGATTGATTGTCCTCTCCATCATTCCACCCATGATTATTGTCAGTATTTATTTTCAAAAGAAACTCCTCCGCAGTTCCCGGAAAATACGAAAATTTAATTCTTTGATAACAGCCTCCTACAACGAAAACATTACTGGTATCCAAACAACAAAGACATTGGTTCGGGAAGAGGAAAATTTCAGCGAATTCAAGGAATTATCTTCCGAAATGTACTCAGCTTCCGTCACTAACGCCCTGCAGTCAGCCATCTACATGCCTCTCGTTCTCACCATGGGCAGCATGGCTGCTGGGCTGGTTCTCTGGAATGGTGGAGAATATGTGATGCACGAGACTCTCTCTTTAGGAACATTGATCGCCTTTATCTTTTATACCGGTCAGTTCTTCATGCCTATCAACGAAGTCGCCAATACCCTCATTCAAATGCAAGCAGCCCAGGCCGCAGGTGAAAGAGTTATCGGGCTACTGAACACGGAACCCACCATTAAAGATTCCGTGGGCTACTGAACACGGAACCCACCATTAAAGATTCCACCGAAGTGCTTAACCGAATCGAGCAATTCTCTCAAACAGGTAGGTCGAAAGATTTCGCCTGTGATGGTTTCCCGGCAAAGATCGAATCAGTTGAATTTCGAAACGTTGATTTTGCTTATGAAGAGAACATACCCGTGCTATCGGACTTCAGCCTTTCCGTCCAGGCTGGCCAGACAATCGCGTTGGTCGGGGAAAGCGGAGGAGGAAAAAGCACTATCGTCAATCTGGTAAGTCGGTTTTACGAGCCAACCTCCGGCAATATCCTCATCAACGGTGTGGACTACCGAAGGCGCAGCCTCTCCTGGCTGCAATCGAATCTTGGTATCGCCCTGCAAACCCCTCACCTTTTCAGCGGGAGCATCCGGGAAAATATTCGCTATGGTCGCCTGGAAGCGACTGATGCCGAGGTCGAAGAAGCCGCCCGGCGTGTCAATGCCCATGAGTTTATCCAGGGAACGGAAAACGGTTATGCAACCCGAGTCGGAGAAGGTGGCAGCCGTTTATCCACTGGCCAAAAACAACTCATCTCTTTTGCCCGGGCTCTTCTGGCCGACCCTCAAATCTTCATCATGGACGAAGCAACTTCTTCCATCGACACCGAAACAGAACAAATTATTCAGCAAGGCTTGGAAGAGATCTTCAAAGGGCGTATCAGTTTTGTCATTGCGCATCGTCTTTCCACGATTCGTTCTGCCAATCTTATTCTGGTCATCGAGAAAGGCCGAATCCGGGAAAGTGGCACCCACGAAGAGCTTCTTCAGCAAAATGGGCATTACTTCAATCTCTATACACAACAGTTTCGCAACGAACGAACCGCGCAAATTCTCTCGGATGATCAGGCGATTTGAGACAAAACGAACAAAACAACTCTTGTCTATTTTCTACATATTATTCACCATCCCATAGTGTTCAATCTATCTAAGACGTATAAACACCACTCCATATTTATGAAAAAATTTATCTTCTTAAGCCTCTTTCTTGGTTGGTTTTTTAATAGTATTTTTGCTCAAACTCAAAAACAGGTATTGAGCGAACTGGACGCCTACTTGGTGCGAACTTCAAACTATATGGGCAACTGTCCTTACGCTGTTGTGGTCTCCAGAAATGGAAAAATCATTCATGAAAACTACTATGATGGAAACAAAGTAGTCGGGCCCGTCAATGAAGACTCCAGATGGTTTTTATTTTCCATTTCCAAAAGCTTTACCTCTGCATTGATGCTCAACTTAGTTGAAGAAGGTATCATCCATTTAGACGATCCAGTTCATAACTATTTGCCGGCATTTAAAACTAGTGGAAAAGGAGCGTTTGATCGACGCGATGTGACCATTCGCCATCTGGCTTCTCATACCTCAGGCGCTACGTTCAATCGCGAAGAAACGCCATCTGGATTTCCCGAAGATTTAAGTAAAATAGAAATCGCGACAAAACCAGGTGGACCCTTCTTGTACTCAGGACTTGGTATGTATCTCCTGGAACGGACACTTGAGGTCGCCGCAGGTGAAAACTTCGATGATCTGCTGCAAAAACGTGTGCTCAAACCACTGGGATTGATTTCAACCGGATACCTCTATAGGGGAAATGACCTTGGGGATCATATTCTACCCATAAACCCAGATGTTTATCAATTCTCTGAAAAAGGACATAGAGCCGGTAGTGGCCTCTATAGCACAGCCCGAGACCTCAATGCCTTTGGTAACTTCTGGATAAACCCGGAAAAACTTTTCTCTAAAGAACTACGAGCAGAAGCATGGAAACACTATGGCACACGTAATGTGGACGGAGGACACTATGGGCTGCTTTGGTGGCTTTTGGCAGATCACGGTGGATATGTCATGTCTGGATATGGGCAGAAAGTGAACGCCGTCATCCCAGAGAAAAATGTCGTTATCACCGTTATACGGTACCCGCAAAACAATGCTTATTTTGAGTTTTCAGCCGACAAGCATGCCTTTGTCAGTTTTGGTAATCGACTATAAGGAAAGATAAAATTTCCAAGAACAACAGTTAATCACCTTCTTCAGACTCATTACTTTTACCCCGCATTTGGGATAATAGGGTTCTTATGGATTGATCCCATGCCTGCGGAATCATAAATTGGCTTTAATGACACTTGCCTTAGCCAATCAATCAAAGGAGGCACTTTGACGAACAGAGAACGATTCCTGAGAATAATGAGCTACCAATCAGTCGACCGACTACCGGTGGTCGACTTGGAACCTTTGGAGGAGATGGCCCTGAAACGTTGGCATAAGGAAGGGCTTCCCTCCGGGACCAGCCATATCAGTTTTTTGAAAATGTCCGAGCTGATCCAGACCGGTGGCGTGCGGGTGCAACCCATCCCGAAGTTTGAAGAAAAAATTATCTCCGAAGAAAAAGACTATTACTCACAAATCACCGAACTGGGAGCCACCGTCAGGCGCAGAAAAGATGCCCCCAACACTTTTTACGGACATACCGATTTCCCCATAAAAACACGCAATGACTGGAAGGAATACCAAAAGCTTCTTAACCCCGCCGATACTGCGGAACGGCTAAAAGGAATATTGGACCCGGAAAACGTAAAGCGTTTGAACGCTTCCACAGAACCGGTCGGCCTCGGATTCTTCCCTTACTTCTTCCGCTTTGGGTTTTACACTATGGGGATGGAAAAATTTCTGACTGCCTTTTATGATGAAGAAGACCTGATACACGAAATGTTTGAACAGGCAGCCAAGGTGTTAATAGCAAATTTATCACTGATACTTGGGAAAATAAAAATAGACTTCGCTCATTTCTGTGAAGATCTTGCCGGTAAGAATGGCCCGCTCGTTTCTCCCACCCTTTATGAAAAATTCTGGGGACCACACCAGAAGCCCATCCTGAAAACACTGGAAGAGGCTGGCGTTCCGGTGATCTGCCAATGGAGTGCAGGAGAATTCGAGCAACTCATCCCGACGATGATGGAACACGGGTTCAACTGCACCTGGCCGGTTGAACGCAACCCAGGAATGAATCCTCTTAACTTACGTAAAAAGCTCGGAAAAAAATTACGATTGGGAGGCGGTATTCCCCTGAAAGCTTTGATCGACGGTCCAGAAGCGATTGACCACGCTATCGATCAACTCATGCCACTTATAAAAGAAGGTGGCTTCATACCGGCCTTGGATGATATGGTCCCTCTGGAATGTCCCTTTTCTCACTACCGTCACATGGTTGAAAGACTGCAAGCGATTCGCTTGGGTTAAACTAATGAGAAAGAGCGTGCTTTGCGAAATATAATCTGTCCCTAACGACCTGCTTAAGATGAAGAACTCGTTGCATCCATAAGCAGCTGCTGCAAAATAATTCGATAAGATCTCATTTCAAGTATGTTAAAAATCTACACTTACAAAAACTGTGACAGCTGCCGTAAGGCTATCCGTTATCTGCAAAGCAACGAAGTAGCCTTCAAGGAGCATCCCATTCGGGAAACACCACCGACCAAAACAGAGCTGCAGAAAATGCTCCAATTTCTCAATGGAGATCTCCGCCGACTTTTCAACACCTCCGGACAAGATTACCGAAGTCTCGGCCTGAAAGATAAACTTCCCTCCATGAAAGAAAAAGAAGCCTTCGAACTTCTCTCTCAAAACGGGAACCTAGTGAAACGTCCCTTCGCCCTAAGTGCCAGTTGGGGGCTTGTCGGCTTTAAAGAGGAAGTTTGGCGCGAAAAAATACAAGCGTAAGATCTTTGGCTAAACGATTTGAAAGACAAAGAACCCCGAAACAAATGTTTCGGGGTTCTTTGATTGTGAACGTTTTTGAAAAAACATTCCGGAAAATTTAGTCAGCTCCAGAGTCATAAGCCGGATTCTGTTCCCGTCCGAAAACGGGTGCATTCATTTATCTGAACCGCACGAAAGCGGAACCGCAGCCAAAGCCGCGTGCGACATACCCGAAACGATAAGACGGGCCGCCCACGTTTCCTATTTTGTCTTGCACTGGATTGGGTTTATCCTGCCCGCTTGATTGCTCGCACGGCGGTGGGCTCTTACCTCACCTTTTCACCCTTACCTCAAATAAATTCGAGGCGGTCTATTTTCTGTGACACTAGCCGTCGTTAATCCTTAACGAATAACTCCCCTGCTTTCACAGGGAATCCTGCCCTGTAGTGTCCGGACTTTCCTCTCCAGAATGCTTTTTAACAAGCACATTGGTGTTGCCACCAAAAACTATGATCAAAGAACTTCTGAAGCGAATGCACGACCTCAGAACTAACTAAGCCTCCCAATATAAAAGTCGGCCACAATTGTCGCAAGTGATATTTTCACCTTTGGCCCGGACTTCCGAATCCACTCCCGAAGAAACTTTCAGATGACATCCTCCGCATTTCTGATTCCGCAACGGAACAACCACGGGAGGCTTCAACGTTTTAGCCAACCGGTCATAGGGTTTTAAATACTTTTCGCTACTTTCACTGCGAGCTTTCTCGACCTCTGCTTCGGCCTCCGCCAAATCCTTCTTCAAATTGATCTCCCGTTCTCCCAGCTTCTTGATCAAATTCTGCTGATAGGCGACCTCTTCTTTAAACTCCGAGTCCTTTTTTTCCAGATTTTCTTTTTCTTCATCAAGATCCAGGAGCACCTGTATTTCAGCTTCTTCTAAATTCGATATTTTCGCTTCCACTCCTTCTATCTCATGGGTCAATGCCTTGTACTCATCATTCTTCTTTACTTGCAGTTGCTGATTGCGGTAGCGGTTCAGATGATTTTCCTCGGCAGCTATTTCCGACTCCAATCCCTTACGCTTCACTTCAAGGTCCTGAACCAGCCTGCGGGCCAGCTCCAGATTTGATTCCAGCTGGGCAATTTTTTCTTCACAGACAGACACTTCTTTGGGGATGTGCCGAATCTGTGTTTCTATTCGCGCCTTCCTCGTATCGCGATCCTGCAAAATAAGGATTTTTTCCAACCATTCAGGTAGCATTGTTCCAAATCGATGCCCAGGTTTGTTGCCTCCGTCAAGGCCTGATCCCATTCAGGGTCAAATACACCTCAGAACGATTCCACTCTGCCTCAGATATAGTACATGTCCTCTGCTCCCTTATGGAGGAACATATCGAGGGTATAGCTGCGGGTTTTTGCCTCCAAATCAGCACGAACCTCTTTCCATATATTGGAAACACGCTGTCCCGACTCTCCATCAACAGTCGAACTAAACTCCAGCAAATCACCATCTACCAAACTGACAATCTCATACAATGAGATGGCTTCAGGGGCTCGAGCCAAAGCATAACCTCCCTGTTTTCCTCTCCGGCTGGTGATTAATCCTCCATTACGCAAGTCACTCAAAATCTGGACCAAATAGTTAGCCGGAACAGCCTCTTTTCCCGCCAGTTTTTCGATATGAGCCAGATCAGGAGAGCCATAGTGCTTAGCCAATTGCGTAAGCACTCGACAGGCATACTCTACCTTTACCGAAAGTTTCACAGCTCCAACTGTTTACGATACTATCTTAGGTTGTAAACCTAAAATAAAAAAATACTCTTAAAACCAGAAAAAAGGTTGTCCAAATCCATAGAACAAGCGAAAATTAACGTTTATCTAGACTCTTATACATGGCTTCAGACAACGACTTACCAAAACAGGCTTCTTCAGAACAGGGATCAGCTGATTATAATGCCTCAAAAATTCAAAAATTAGAGGGCCTGGAGGGTGTCCGTAAACGTCCCGATATGTATATCGGAGATACCAACGAACGGGGTCTACACCACTGCGTTTTTGAAGTGGTCGACAATTCCATTGATGAAGCTCTCGCTGGTTACTGCTCCCTTATCACGGTCAGCATCCATCTGGATGGGTCCTGCTCTATCGAAGATGATGGTCGAGGTATTCCCGTTGATATCCATCCAAAATATAAGATTCCGGCGTTGGAGCTCGTTTTAACCAACCTTCATGCTGGTGGCAAATTTGGCAAAGGCGCCTACCAAGTCTCTGGAGGATTGCACGGAGTGGGCGCAAAGTGCGTGAACGCTGTTTCCGAGTGGTTTGAAGCAGAAGTTCGCCGTGATGGGAAAATCCATCACATGGGTTTCCAACAAGGTAAAACGGTTTCAAAACTAGCCATTGTGGGGGAAACCAAAAAAACCGGCACAAAAATCTCCTTTAAACCTGATCCGGAGATTTTTGAGAACACCCTCTCCTTTGAGTACGATCTGCTGGCAAAACGTCTGAGGGAATTGGCTTTCCTCAATCCTGGCATTAAAATCCTGCTGGTTGACGAACGAAGTGAGAAAAAAGAAACTTTTCAATTCAACGACGGGATCACGGAGTATGTGCGTTACCTGAATCGAACGAAAAACGTTCTGCACGAGGAACCTATCTCTTTTTCTGATTCCCAGCTAAATGACAAGAGTCCCGACCTACCAGCCATCGTTATCGATGTAGCTATGCAGTTTAATGACAGCTACAACGATCAGATTTACGCTTACGCCAATTCCATCTACAACGTCGAAGGAGGCACCCATCTCTCCGGATTCCGCACAGCTCTGACCCGAGTCATCAACAATTACGCAAAATCCAATAATCTCCTAAAAGACAAGGATCCAGCCATCACTGGAGATGACACCCGAGAAGGTATTGTGGCTATTATTTCAGTAAAAGTTCCCGAGCCTCGCTTTGAAGGTCAAACCAAGACAAAACTCTCTAACGGTGAGGTTGATGGTATCGTCCAAAAAGTCGTCGGCGAAAAACTCAGATACTTCTTCGAAACAAATCCTTCGGATGCCCGACAGATCCTCGATAAGTGTCTTAACTCTGCCCGTGCTCGCGAAGCGGCCCGCAAAGCTCGTGAAACTGTCCGCAAAGGAGCCCTCTCCGGAGGAGGCCTTCCCGGGAAGTTGGCAGACTGTTCCGAAAAAGATCCTGCCAAGACCGAACTCTACATCGTGGAGGGTGATTCTGCCGGAGGGTCAGCCAAACAAGGCCGTGACCGCATGACTCAGGCTATTCTTCCTTTGAGAGGAAAACTCATCAATTCGGAAAAAGCCCGGATCGACAAAGTTTTGGCCAATACCGAAATTCGCACAATGATCACCGCCATTGGCACCGGGATCGGGAGCCATGAAGGCGAAGGCTCCTTTGATGCCGAAAAAGCCCGTTATCATAAAGTGATCCTCATGACGGATGCGGACGTCGACGGTTCTCATATCCGAACTCTCTTACTCACCTTCCTCTATCGGCAAATGCATGGCCTCATTGAAAAAGGTTATGTCTACATCGCTCAACCACCCCTCTATAAAATCAAACGGAAACGCAGAGAGCAATATATCGACAACGACGAAGAGCTGAATCGAATGCTGCTTGAACTGGGCTCCGAAGACGTCATCCTCAAGCGTATCCGAGATAATCATACATTTACTTCCGAACAAGTTGATAAGATAGTCGAAGCTCTGGCTCAACTAGAGCGCCTCGGAGCCGGAGTTACTCGCTATGGCGTGAAACTGGATGCCTACCTCGATGCACATGAAGGCGATCATGCCTTGCCCCGCTACATTGCCAGAATCCGTGAGGGAAATCAGGAATCCTTTGAATTTCTTAAAAACGATATCGCACGCTCCGAGTTTGCCGTAAGAATGGGACTTAACGAAGACTCCTCTGAACCATCCGACTCATTAGAAGAATCGACTGCAAACACCGCGACAACAGAGGTCACGCCCGGAGTCTTCAGACGAGTCTCGGTTCATGAGATTTATGAAGCCAACGAAATGTCCAAATTGGTCAAAGCCATTGCCGACATAGGGCTTGAAATCAAACAATTTTCCGCCACCGAAGAGGCCCGTTATGTCATCACTGAAAATAAAGGCCAGAAGAACGAAAGTATTACAGAAGCCCGTTCCATTCTAGAAGTCCTTGCCTCTATCCGTTCAAACGGACGCAGAGGTCTAACCATCCAGCGTTATAAAGGATTGGGAGAAATGAATCCCAAACAACTTTACGAGACAACCATGGATCCAACCAAGAGACGTCTCTTGAGAGTCAATATCTCAGATGCCGCTCGAGCCGATGAACTCTTCACCATCCTCATGGGAGATGAAGTGCCACCACGACGGGCTTTTATTGAGGATAACGCTCTGAACGTTTCCTACCTCGATGTTTAAAACAAACGACCCAGCCAAAACTGACATCTCACAATAACTCCATTTCCCCCTCAATGAACGAATCCCCCGAACGAATTTCGCCCATAAATATTAATGAAATCATGCAGACGGCATACATCGATTATTCGATGTCTGTCATCATAAGCCGTGCTCTCCCCGACGTACGCGACGGACTGAAACCAGTTCAGAGACGAATTCTCTACGCCATGTTTCGAGAAGGTCTTCTCCACAATCGAGCCTTCGACAAATGCGCCGGTGTGGTAGGAGAAGTTCTGAAAAATTACCACCCCCATGGGGACACCTCTGTTTACGACACTCTGGTTCGTATGGCCCAGAAATGGGTCATGCGTTATCCGCTGATCGATCCTCAGGGAAACTTTGGTTCTGTAGACGGAGATCCTCCAGCCGCCTATCGTTATACAGAAGCTCGCCTCATGAGCACAGCCGAGGAGCTTCTCCAAGGCATCGATGAGGATACTGTCGACTTTGTTCCCAATTATAAAGAAAGCACTACCGAACCTGCCGTCCTGCCATCCGCTCTTCCCAATCTCCTCATGAACGGATCCACGGGGATCGCTGTTGGGATGACAACGAACATCCCTCCCCACAACCTGGATGAGTTGATAAACGCAACCTGTGCCATCATCGACAACCCCAACATCACCATCGATGAAATCCTGCAGATAATCCCTGGACCTGATTTCCCAACCGGAGGCATTATCGCCGGACGTTCGGGCATTGAATCCTACATGCGTACCGGACGTGGTATTGTCCGAACAAAAGGACGGGTTCTGGTCGAAGAGACAAAAACCGGACGCGAACATGTCATTATCACAGAATTACCCTATAACGTTAACCGAGCATCTCTCGTTACCAAAATTGCCGAACTTGTTTCCGATAAAGTAATCGACGGTATCAGTGATCTTCGAGATGAATCCGATGAAAACACACGTATCGTTATTGAATTAAAACGGGGAGAAGTTCCCCGCGTCATCATCAATCAGCTGTACAAAATGACAGCTCTAGAAAGTTCCTTTGGCGTCATTCTCCTGGCTCTGGATCAGAAAAGACCCAAGCAGATGAACATCAAGGAACTTCTCCAATGTTACATCGAACATCGTCGGGAAGTCATTTATCGCCGCACTCAATTTCGTCTCAAAAAAGCAGAAGATAGAGCCCACATCCTCGAAGGGTATAAAATTGCTCTGGATAACCTCGACGATTTCGTCCGCATCATTCGCGCTTCCGCCAATCGAGACGAAGCCAAAGTTCGCCTTCAGGAAAAATACGCTCTTTCTGACCGGCAGGTTAACGCCATTCTCGATCTGCGACTCTATCAACTCACTGGGATGGAGCGGGATAAAATTGAGAATGAATACATGGAGCTGCTCAAAGTCATCGAAGAGCTTCGCTCCATCCTGGAAAGTGAAAGCAAGCTTCTCGGTGTCGTCAAAACAGAGATTCTGGAATTAAAAGAAAAGTACTCCCAACCACGAAAGACAGAACTGACAGTGGCAGAGGGAGACTTCCGTATGGAAGACGTTATCGCCAATGAAGGCTGCATCATTACGCTTTCGCATAAAGGCTTTATCAAACGAACCAGCGAAACCCTCTATCGTTCTCAGAAACGCGGTGGGAAAGGAGTGATCGGGACAGATACCTACGAAGAAGATTTCATCAAAGACATCTTCACCGCCAGTACTCATGACTACATCATGTTCTTTATGAACAACGGTCGGGTTTATGTCGAAAAGGCCTACGAAATTCCCGAAGGCAATCGCGTCTCCAAAGGTCGAGCCGTGGCCAATGTTCTCGCCATGCAAAAAGATGAGAAAATTGCCGCAATGATCTGCGTAAAGGAATTCTCGGATACGCAAAACCTCATCATGGCCACCCGCAAGGGAATTGTCAAAAAGACGAACTTAAACGCCTACTCCAATCTCCGAAAAGGTGGCATCATCGGAATCAAAATCAACGAAGGTGATGATCTCATCGGGGTAAAACTTACTTCGGGTGAAGATGAAATTGTTTTGGTCTCTCACTTCGGAATGGCTATTCGCTTCAAAGAAACAGACGTCAGACCAATGGGGCGGCCTTCCATGGGAGTGATCGGAATGAAATTTAAACGCGAAGGCGATTTTATCGAAGCCGTCGAAATCGTCGATTCCAATTCCACCCTGCTCATTGCCAGTGAAGAAGGGATCGGGAAACGCTCAGAATTTGAAGACTACCGCGCCACCAGAAGAGGTGGCGTTGGCATCATCGCGATCAAAGCCAAGTCTGTAGCAGGAGCTCTCAGCGTCCAGGAAGAGGATGAAATCATGCTTCTGACGAACAAAGGACAATCCGTTCGCTGCCCGGTCAAAGATATCCGGACCATCGGACGAGTCGCCCAGGGTGTCAGACTGATTAATCTGAAAGGCAAAGACAAACTGGTAGGAATCGCCAAGATCATCGAAGTTGATGAAGAAGAAGCCTGATTGATTCGTTCGTTCATTCATCTTCATTTTTACCCAACTTTCGAATACGGATGATGCCATTTCGATAACTTCGAGATCCTGTTATTGTGAATGCTGCTATTCACTACGTACTGATTCTTCTTACGACTTGCGGCTCTGCTCTTGTCGTCTTCGGCGGGACAATAGCTATTCTGAAGATAAAGAAACAACCACGAATAAAGCTCTCTTTTTTCGTATTGTTCCTCTATGGCCTTTTACTTTGGTTCCAACCTGGTAATTGGCTACTGAGTGATCTGGTTGTTCTGCTGGTGGCTGTGATTATTGGCCATCTTATTGGAACCGCTATCGTTTCCAAACCCGCGTTTGTCACCTTTTTATTAACGGTTGCTCTGGTTGACTTCCTTTCTTTTTCTGGAGGGCTGACTGCCAAAATAATCTCTGACTATCGTGAAGGGAATAATCTGTTATTGCAGTTCTTGTCAGTGTCTATCCCTTTAAATTCGAAAGTCATCCCAATCATTGGGCTTGGAGATCTTGTGGTCATAAGCTCCATTTATGTTGGGCTAATTCGCTTGGGCTATCCTCGATGGGAAAGTTCTCTTGTCCCCTTAGTGGGATTACTCCTGGCTCTTATGGTGGGTTTGGCTATCGGCGGTGTGTCCGCTTTGCCTTTTATCGCAGGAATAGTGATAAGTTATGTTCTTCTGAGACTTGGCGGCAAAGATAACCAACAACCTGATAGCAACTAGCTATTCTGCATAGACCAAACAGGAGTTTGAACCAACCTTTTAATAGAGAGAAAATCGTTGTTCTGGTATTCATGGAATGACCGCGCTAAAAACACATTTTTTTAAAGCATGCTCTTTCTTTTACAGAAGAAGTGTGAAAGCCTCCTGCCATGATTAAGGCACTCATTTTTGATTTTGACGGACTGATTATCGATACGGAATCCGCCATTATCGAGGCGTGGAGAAAAGCCTATGTCCTCTGCCGGATAGAATTCCCCGTAGATCGGTTTAACGCAGTTGTAGGACATGCCGACATCCCCTTTAACCCATGGGATGATTTCAAGGACCGCAACGACTTGCCCATGCCACCAGATCAATGGAAAGAGCATATCGACCAATCCGTCTTAAGAGCAGTCGAAGCAAAACCTGTTCTCCCCGGGGTTCTCCAAACCATTGAAATAGCCAAAGATCGTAAACTCCCCATAGGAGTCGCTTCCAATTCTAAACATGACTGGGTCGATTCACATCTAAAGCGCCTCGGACTTTTTGATCAGTTTGACGCTATTCGCTGTCGAGATGACGTGCAAAAGCCCAAACCGTCTCCGGACGTCTACCTTGCTCTGCTGGATTTTTTCAACCTCAAGGGAGAGAATACTCTGGCCTTCGAAGATTCCAGCACCGGCGTTCTCGCGGCCAAAAAGGCCGGCCTTCACTGCGTGGCCATTCCCGGACCGGCAACGGCCTCTGGAAATTTCCGCCAGGCGGATTTCGTTATTCGATCACTGGCAGAACAACCGCTGCTCGATCTATTAGAAGCTTTCTAAAAATGGTCAGCCCTTAAATGAAAAAGCAGGGACACCGGCAACTTCTGCTTCATAGACAAAGAGATTACCCGCTCTGGGTTGAACCAAAAGGTCTTCCTTGGAAAAACCACTGGTTGCTGTTGTAATGTATAGATCGCGGAGGTTATCACCACCAAAGGCACAGGCAGTCACATGTCGGGCTGGAACACTGATGGATTGTAACAATTTTCCAGATACAGGATCCCATCGCCGCACCGCCGCACCGCCCCAATGCGCAATCCATAACATTCCGTCTTCATCGATCGACATTCCATCCGGAAAACCAAGCTCTTCATCAATCAGGACAGCCACCCGACGATTCGCAATGTCGCCACTGGCGACATCGTAGTCGTAAGCAGCCACCTCCCGGGTAAAAGTATCAATATAATACAACGTTGAGTGATCGTTACTCCATACGATTCCGTTGGAAACAGCCACACCCTCAACCATCTCTCGAAAACTCAAATCAGTATCAATACAATAGAGCGCTCCTATACCCTTCCCTTCTCTGGAACCCATAGTACCAGCCCAGAGCCTTCCTGCCGGGTCA
>JANQKU010000169.1 GCA_028280955.1 Opitutaceae bacterium | reverse complement strand
CTTATAAAAAATCTCATTTAGCGGTGTGTCTAATGCGACATGGTCAAGAGGGTCTCGATAGTTTAGCCACTGTTTTGAAATTATTTCTGGAGTAGAGATTGGTAAGGAGGGCCGCCCTTCAGGTTTGCTGGGGTAAAAATGACTTCTTACCTTTTGAAAAGCGAGGGGAGATCCCATGGTAATGAAGGTTTCTATTCTTAAGTTAGAGAGCCAGTGTACATCGTTGCTGATTTCATGAAGAACATCATAAGCAATGATGCTGCCCATTGAATGGGCGACCAAACAGATTCGTTTATGACGATGTTTCCAAAGAACTCGTTTCAGTTCATTTTGGAGGAGATCATTTACAGGGTGAGTTTCTCCTTTTACGTCGATTCTTACTTCGTCTGGGTCTTGATAAATAGAGAGATCGCTTGCAATGTGTTCGAGAATAAAGTCAACAGCCCTTCCCAAGGGCACTTGGTCAAAGAAATGACCAAGTGCACGCCTCGTTTTGTAGTGGATGTCATGTGAAAAAGGAATATCTCTTTCTTCGCTATAGGGGAGGATTGTTCCTGGTTTGGAGGGGATGTAGGGTTCGCGATTGTGGTTTTTTGCCTGTTTGGCGGATTTGGATCGATGTAGATTTTCTTTATGTAGAAGAGAAGCCCAATAGACCATTTCGAAAGGAATTCTTTTTTTCAAAGGCCATCGACAAGTTGTGTGTAGTCCCTCCAAAATTGCGCTTTTCCAATATCGCGTGAGGATTGGTTGGAGGGGTTTGAGCGCCAGCCCATGTATCCCAATGATAATCCCTACTTTTGAAGACAGTTTTTGCATCCTGATTCATAGTAATGATTCAGAGTTGGGTAGGAAGCCGAAATCTGTCCTTTGGAGCGTTCAGCTTAGCCCGTTTAGATTTCCCCTAGAAATGATGAACCAATGATCGTAGCGAATGGTAAAGCTGAAAACAGATTGTTTTCAGTGTAAGAAGACTGGATCTAGCCAAAATGATCCAAAAAGAGGTAGTAGCCCGGTTTGGGCTCACATGCATCGTATAACGTGATGATTGATAAAATTTAACTGTAGAGCGCATCTTCAATTATTTTAGAAGATCGGATCATTTGTGGAGGAATTAAGAGGGATTCTTTTTTTTCATAACTATTTGAATAATAAGTATTAGGCTTTACAGAAATAAGGGTTTTATGGAAAGGAAAACTGGGAATTCTACGCAAAACCTCAAAAAGTATTGTAAAGGAATGTTGATTTGTAAGCCGCAGGCTTATTTTGCAGTTAAAATAGAAGGTAGCAAACCTTCAGAATAAGACAAATATGCTTTAGGCGCACTTGCGTTTACCTATTAAGAAAACGTCGGATGTATTCCTTAAAGCTTCTGCAATTGAGATGAGTAGCCAATGGAGTGACTACCTTTTGCTGTTTTCGATTTTGACTGGAAACGTGGCAGGTGAATGAGCTGTTAATTTTTACCGGCTACCGTATAATTCAACTTCAAGGACATTATTGTGAACTTGCATTGATTTGACTTGGGAAACGGCGCTTGAAAGGCCAAATTGTTCGATAAAAGCTTGGGCTGTATCCGGCTCTTTAAAGAGGTTTATGACCATATCCGGAAGTCTCTTGCCTCCCATTTGTACAGAATTAAGTATCAATGGAAGAGGATAGGTGCTCGGTGATTCTATCAAAGAAATATTTCCTCTGAAGTAACGGTCTTTAAAGCCGAGGATGCCATCGAGAGGGAAGCTTGAATCGATGTTTAAAGCATTTCCTTCGATTTGAAATGTTGCCGAAACATCGTAGGAGTTATTTTTTTTCCAATGGTAGAAGAGTGCGTTTAAATCCGCAGCCGTGAGGATTAAAGCGGCAGAATGACGCTCCTTCCCATGGTTGACCGAGCTTTTCCCGTCTTCAGGACTTTCCTGATTTGTTGCAGAAGTTTCCTGATTGGCTACCGGACTTGCTTCAAGTTCTTTGTAAAATTGATGCAGTCGAGGCTTGAGAGAGGTGTAGTGCTGCTCAAGCTTTTCTTGGCTGTAGGTGGGAACTGGTGGTGGCGGTTCTGTCGTCGTAAAACTGACAGCCTTGCGATAGCTGAAAAAGACGATTCCTCCAATAATTAGCATACCGACGAGGACAATGATGCCTAGAGCTATCAGTATTTGAGTGAGGCAACCACCTTTGTTTTGAGACCTGAAAGCTAGCGGAGATTTCATAGGAGAAGCTATCAGTTTTGAGTTTAGGGGTTAAACAACCTCCAGAGCTCTGTTTTTATTATGACCTAATGCCTGTTCGTAACATTCCAGGGCTTCGTTGTAGCGTTCCAGTCGATTCAAAATTCCGGCTTTGTTGAGATAGGCAGTGGCTAGGCTTTCATCTAAGGCAATGGCCTGATCGTAAGCACTAATCGCTTCGTCGACATGTTGAAGTTTTTCTAAGGCCGTTCCCCTTTTGACGAATGCGTCGGCTCGTTCGGAGTCTAGAGAAATCGCTTCATCAAAACATTCCAGGGCTTCATCTAGACGATCCAAATTTAGTAACGTTTGGCCTTTATTCAGGATGAGAGTAACTTGTTCTGTCAGTCGAGCTTGGGCTTTTTTTTCCAGGATATCAGCCTCATCTGATTCTGCCAAAGCTTCGTTATTTGTATGGGGCAGAGAATGTTCGTTAGTATCTGAAGAAATGTGTTCAATATCGTGGATCCGTTTCTCGAGTCGCTCAACGGCAGTCATGAATTTCTGATTGGATTCTTCAATGATCGGGCTAGGGATTTCTGGATGGAGAGCCAACATCGACGATGGGTCACTCTGATTGGACAAAGCGCCTCCAGGCCTCAGATATGATTTGATAAGTGCCTGGCTTGTTGCGCGTGTTTGCAGATAGACCACCCCCAGAACAGAGATGAGGGCTGTAGCAGCGATGATGCCAACCATGATAAGTGTGAATTGGTTGGATTTTTGCAATAACTCAAACTCACGATCCCTTTGATGAGAGAGCAGTTCGTTGATAAGTACAATATTTGAAGCGGTTTTTTCTCCCATGTCGTTACTTGAAGGGATGATCACTGGGGTAGTAGGGGGCACAGATTCATTTGCTACAGGGATCGAATTGGCCAGCGCAGGAGATATCTGAGGTGCTGGCACATTGGTGGTCATTTCTATTTCAGGACTGACCGCTTCCTGAGGTGTTTCTGTAATCGATTCAGCTTCTTCTTGTTGGGTGACCAAAAGAGCAGGGTCTTGTGTTTCTTCTGTTTGCGAAAAGGAAGGGAAAAAAAGCAGAAGGTTTACCAAGATGAGTAATGAAGTTTGCTTAAAGATATCGGATAAAGAACAGAACATAGGGATAAACTCTCGTTTGTATCCGAAGATAGCCGAGTAATGAATTCAAGACGAAAATCGTCAGCGGAATAGAATTCGGTAGATAGAATAGATTTACGCGTTATTCCTAACCTTTTAGTATGGAAGACGATTACTTTGGAATAGGGGAATGTCTGAAGTTCTTTTCTTCCATTATGAGATAAGTAACCAAGCTCCTAAACTGAGAAAAATAAAAAACCCGACAACATCAGTTACGGTTGTGAGAAAGATGGATGAACTTTGGGCAGGATCCCAACCCAATTTTTTTAAGGCTAGAGGGATAAATCCACCGCTGATGCCCGCTATAGTCATGGTCATGATCATCGCGATCAGAATGACAAATGATATCATGAAATCTTTCTCTATGAAATAGGCAATGCTGGCGGCAATTAGGCCGGTTATGGTGCCATGAAAGAAGGCCATACTACCTTCACGCAGGCAGAATCTCAGGCTTTCATCAGGATGGATGTCTCCTAGGGCAAGACTTCGAATGGCAACTGCCAAGGTTTGAGCCCCCGAGTTTCCTCCCATGCCTGCGATGATGGGCATGAAGACCGCCAAGAGCGAAAGTTTCTCTATTTCCTCTCGAAAGAGAAAAACGATACCTGCGGCAAAGAAAGCTGTCACCAAGTTTACCAGAAGCCATGGATGACGTCGTTTGAGGCTATAGGAAATTTTTGACCGGGCACTTTCATCGCCACCTGCGCCAACTAGCTTTTGTAAATCTTCGGTGGCTTCTTCATGAATAATATCAACAACATCATCATGAGTGACAATACCAAGAAGCACCCGATCTGCGTCTACGACAGGAACTGCCAGAAGATTGTGCTCAGCAACTTGAAAAGCAACTTCTTCCTTGTCAGTATCTGGTGTTACCTGGCCTACAATGTCGGTAATCATAATGTCTCGGATAAGCTTATTCCGAGGAGCCAAAATCATGTCTCTTATAGAAGCGATCCCTTGAAGATGGTGTTTTTCGTCAACGACATAGATATAGTAAATTGTTTCGAGCTCTTCATTTAAAACGCGCAAATGAGAGATGGCTTCGTCTACATCCATTTCAGCATTTACGGTCGCAACCTCACTCGTCATGATTCCTCCAGCAGAATCTTCATCGTACTGTAAGAGGTCTTCGACTGTTTGGGCCTGTTCGGGCTCAAGGTTTTCCAGTAGTCTCGTCCGATCTTCTTCCTCAAATTCACCGATAACATCAGTAGCGTCATCAGGATCGAAATGCCCCAGAATCTGGACAGCTCGTTCTTGACGCATAACGCCGAGAAGTTCTGCCGAATCTTCAGGTCTTAATTCGGCGATGACTTCCGCAGCTTTTTCTTCTGGAATGATCCGAAGGACATGGCGTTTCTCGTCCATTTCGAGTCGATCCAGCAGGTGGGCAATCTGGACGGACGGGGTGGTGGAAAGCCGCTCGGCAGTGATGTTCTGTAAATCCTCCGATTCCATAGAGACCATTTCATCGGCGGAATAGGGCTCGGCAGATTGTTTTTCTTGGAAAGAGGAGTCCATAGAGAAAAGCAGGAGGTGATTACGGTGTTAGCTGTGAAAAAGAGGTTTTGGATGAAATCATCTAGAATCCTGGCGAGAAGCAAGAAGGATTCGTCGGCTTAACCATGAGATTTATGTAAGGGAGAGTAGGTTACGCGTGTTATATGACCAGATCGTTTATGGGATTAGGTAATAATCGTGAAATACGAAGCGAAAACTCTTTGAACGTAATGATGAATGTTTTGACTGGATTTACCTTTAAGAATGCAATGAGGAACTCTTAGAAAACTCCAATGAAGACATCTGATGGTTTACAAAATTGGTCTACATCACCGGGTAGCATAACATTATCTGAAAGTAAGATCGATGTCTGGGCGGTGCCGCTTGATTTAGGAGAAGATTGTATTGCGAAATGTCATGAACTTTTATCTGAGGATGAAATAAATCGGGCTCAACGATTTCATTTTGAAGCAGATCAGCGTCGTTTTACGATTGCTCGTGGAAGCCTACGTCAGCTGATAGGTCGTTATTTAAGATGTAATCCTCATTCGATTGTTTTCCAAACAAACGAATATGGCAAACCTCGCCTAGGGAAAGAAAATGATATACCTCTGTGCTTTAATATTTCGCATTCAGGGGAAATGGCGGTTATGGCATTCTCTTATGGTCGGGAACTAGGTGTCGATATCGAGTTGATTCGGGAGGATATTGAATATCAAAGTTTATCAGAACGGTTTTTTTCCAAAACAGAGACTCTGATGCTGAAA
Source organism: Opitutaceae bacterium (assembly GCA_028280955.1). Lineage (GTDB taxonomy): Bacteria > Verrucomicrobiota > Verrucomicrobiia > Opitutales > Opitutaceae > NORP342. Next base: position 3,391 of record JANQKU010000169.1, on the reverse strand, counting down.
TCACTTGCCGAAAAAGACCGATTAAAGTGTTTTTATGCAACTTGGACGCGAAAAGAGGCCTTTATTAAAGCTGTTGGTAAGGGCCTTTCCATTCCTTTGGATCAGTTTGATGTTTCGGTTGGCCTAGAAGTTTCGCCTGCTTTGCTTGATGTTAGGTATGATTGTCCCAATTCGAATGGTTGGTTTATGTCCGAAATCGCCTTAAATGATTTTTTTGCGGGAGCCCTTGTGGTGGAGGGTGAAAATGTAAAAATACGGTATTTTCGCCTATAGATGGTTTATTCCGTTTGACCAAATTCTTTACATAATAGTGTATATATGTTCACTATTATGGATGAAGAAGTTCTCTAGTTCTGACTCTGTTTCAATAAAAGGAAGGGGTGCAGAGATGAATCCACGAAATCGTTTTGAATCAGTCGAAGTGGTTCTCGAAGATCAGGAAAAGGATAGAGTTAGAGTGGGGAATCCTTCAACACAGTTTTATGATGATGCAACTTGTCGTCTGATTTCTTATAACAATAGCCCGGATGTTCCTTTTGATGCGAGTCTCAATCCTTATCGTGGGTGTGAGCATGGGTGTTCGTATTGTTATGCTCGTCCTACGCACGAGTATTTAGGATTTTCCGCAGGGTTAGATTTTGAGTCAAAAATTGTGATCAAACGAAATGCAGCTGAACTGTTGCGCAAAGAATTGAATTCGCGCAGTTGGAAACCGCAGACTCTTGCCATGAGCGGGGTGACGGATTGCTATCAACCGATTGAGAGGCATTTGAAAATTACCAGGGAGTGTCTACGTGTTTTAGCAGAATGTCGTAATCCTGTTTCAATCATTACGAAGAATCACCTAGTGACTCGAGATATTGATTTGCTGACAGAATTAAATGTTTTTCGAGCGGTCTCGGTTTTTGTCTCGATAACGACGCTAGATACTGAGATGGCGAGAAAATTAGAACCTCGTGCTTCTTCTCCTCTTCATCGTCTTTCTGCCGTTCGAAAGTGTGCCAGGAGTGGTATTCCGGTAGGTGTTATGCTTGCTCCTGTTATTCCTGGGTTAAATGAACATGAGATAATTCCGATTCTGGAGGCTGCAGCAGATGCTGGAGCAGATTTTGCTGGATTCACTGTGTTGAGGTTACCTTTTGGGGTTAAAGATATTTTCCATGAATGGCTGTTAAAGCATGTGCCCACTCATGCGGATAAAGTAATGAGTCGATTGCGAAATATGCGGAATGGGAAAGTGAATCACACTGCATTTGGCATTCGAATGAAGGGCTCCGGAATTTATGCAGAACATATTGGGAATGTTTTTAAGGTAGCTGTCCAACGTGCTGGACTAAACCGTAAGGAAATCCGGTTAAGTACGAAAGCTTTTAGAAGAGTGGCAGATGAAGAGAAACAGATGAGTCTTTTTGAATAGAAAAAAGTATCTGTTTTTTGATGACATTATCTAAATTTGAATGAGTGCAGAAAAATCAATATTGTTGCTGGTTATGTATGGTTTTTTAACAGAGAACAAAAAAGCCAATGAAATTTATTTCATTGGCTTTAGAAAGTGGTGGTAGGAGGTGGATTCGAACCACCGTAGGCATAAGCCAGCAGATTTACAGTCTGCCCTCGTTGGCCACTTGAGTATCCTACCAAGGTAATGAAGAGGGTCTAATTCAAGGGCCTTGGCCCAAAGAGCAAGGTTTTTTTCAAAACTTCTGCCGTCAGCCAATTCAAAAATTAAAAGAAGCCGAAGGGAAATATTCGTAAACTGTTATACTAGAGGATACCCGCTTCTCTAAAACTGTAGAACCCAAAATGGGAGGGATCTGCTTCCGGAGTTCCTATGATGAGATGATCAATTAATTCAATATCAATTGCTTGGGAGGCATCTCGAAGTTGACGTGTTATCTTAATATCAGCAGAACTGGGTGATGGATCACCACTGGGGTGATTGTGAATGCAAATGATCGCACTCGCGCCGATTTTTATAGCTTCACGAAAAACTTCTCTTGGGTGGACTAAACTGCTACTGGCAGTTCCTGAAGAGATTTCTTTCTGTTTTAGAAGACGGTTTCGTCTGTTAAGGCAGAAAATCCAGAATTTTTCGACTTCTAAACCTGCCACGATGGGTTGGAAATGAGAGAAGACGAGATTGGGCCGATCAAAAATTTTCGAAGAATTTGTATTTTGCGAAAGAATCCGGCGTGCAATTTCCATCAAAGTAAGCAATTGCAGGGCTTTTACTTTTCCAATGCCCTTTACTTCTCGAAAATCGTCTTCAGTCCACGTGATGAGCTTTGCTAAAGAGCCAGCTTCGCTTATCAATTTCCCTGCTATACTCAGGACATCCATTCCTTGCGTTCCACTACGCAGTAGCATCGCGAGGAGTTCGATATCGCTAAGCGCTGTCGGGCCAAGTCTTTCGAGGCGTTCCTGTGGTCTTTCTGCTGTTGCGATATCCCGAAGACGAATCGTTTGGTATGTGTTTGGGGTCCCCACGCAGGAGATACTTTCTGAGATATCATAATTTTTAAAGTTTTTTGTTTCCCTCTTTTTTGAAGAAAACTAAGGTTCGTTCATGTCAAAACTAAGAGTCGTTGTTTGGGGTGAAAATATCCATGAGCAGAAGATGCCGGTTGTTGCTAAGATCTATCCTGACGGTATGCATTCTGCGATAGCTGAAGGTATCCGTGAGTCAGGAAAAGATGTAGAGGTTTCCACGGCTATCTTACAGGAGCCCGAACATGGTTTGACGAAAGAGCGTTTGTCCCAGACGGATGTGCTGGTCTGGTGGGGACACGCCGGGCATGCTCAAGTGGAAGATGTTGTGGTTGATCGGATCCAAAAGAGAGTGCTTGAGGGTATGGGTTTAGTTATCTTGCACAGCGGTCATTATTCCAAAATATTTAAGCGGTTGCTGGGAACTTCTTGTTCTTTAACCTGGCGGGAAGCCGGTGAAAAAGAACGGCTTTGGGTATGCAATCCAGGGCACCCCATTGCCGCTGGTATTGATCGTTATTTTGAATTAGAAAACGAAGAAATGTACGGAGAACCTTTTGGCATCCCATCTCCAGATGAACAGGTTTTTATTTCTTGGTTCGAAGGTGGAGAAGTTTTCAGAAGTGGGTGTTGTTGGTATAGAGGAAATGGGAAAATTTTCTACTTTCGGCCAGGACACGAAACCTATCCGACTTACTACGATAAGAATGTGCGTAAGGTTATTTCAAATGGAGTCCGTTGGGTTCGACCTCAAGGTACATGGATAGATGCTTGTCCGAATGTGAAAGTGGCTTGTGAACCTATCGTGGTCAAAGGGGAAAGTGTCCACTAATCGTTTCTTTCTCCTTATGGATGGATTGGCAATATCCTATGTCTAGTTGAAATAGCGGATATAGGCGTTGCG
>JANQKU010000126.1 GCA_028280955.1 Opitutaceae bacterium | reverse complement strand
GTCCCTCAGGACCCTCTTCTTTTGCCACAGAAGCAGTTGAACAAAAGATCAACGTTACCGCCGTCGATCCTCTTTTCAATCATACCTTCACAGCTCTTTCTACCATCGCAGTCACCTCTTTCCGAAATATGTTTTCCGCCATCCGGGAACACACCGACATGGTAACGACAGAAAAGACATTTTCCTCCATTGATCAGGCAGAAGAAGACAGAGGCAAAGCACTAAACCTTTTCCTGGAAGATTATTATACCGGATTGGCCCATGGACGGTACATTTGTGCTTCATTGCCCAAACTTCCCTTTGAAGACAAATCTTTCGATCTGGTTTTGAACGGACATCTCCTCTTCATCTACACCGATCATTTTGACTACGCCTTTCATCTCGCAGCATGCCTCGAGATGTGTCGTGTCTGCCGAAAAGAAGTTCGTATCCATCCCATAGTCGATCGTTCCGGAGAGATCAGCCCCTTTCTGAATCCCCTTCTTCGTGACCTGAACAATAAAAGAATTGAAACCGAAATTATCGACCTGGATTACGAGTTTTTTCGCAGAGCAATCCAAACTCTCATTCTACGACCAGTAAATCTTTAGACAGGATCATTCACCACAAAGGACACAAAGAGCACGAAGCAAAGAATCAAAGAAACACGCAATCTAAGTCCATTCCCTTCGTGTCCTTCGCGCTCTTCGTGGTGAAGGAACTAGAAGTGACTGATACAATTCAACACTACTCTCCTCAATTGACAAAATGTGATTAACCTAATGATAATCTACAATAATATTGTGATATCACCACAATTTAGGAAGCAAAGTTTGTAGACTTATTTTATCATATGAACAAAGAAAAGATACTTTTAGGGACAGGAATAGCCATAACGGTAATTTATTTTCTCAACCTCTTTGTGCTTGCAGCTATGTATCCGGGTTACAGTCACATGAGTAATTGGGTTAGTGATTTAGGAAGAATGGAAGCCCCTCACCATAGAATTTTTAATGCTGTAATCGGATTACTTGGAATATTATATCTGCTAACTGCACTGGGGTTTTTCTATTCGATCAAACGCGTAACAGAAAAGAAAGTGCTAGCTATTCTTATCGGGGTTTCTATAGCTGCGTTTGCTATAAACTGTTTTCTCGGAGCCTGTTACCCATTGCCTGACCCACGTCATGGAGCATATGGAATAGGAATTCTCCATTTCTTTACGCCTTTTTTATTAGCATGGGCATTTTGGAGACTCATAGGTTCACGGATTTTCACTATTCTTCAGTTATTGTCCTTTATTCTAATAGTAACAGGTTTTCTTATTCAGATGAGAGCAGGTGGCTTGGTTAATGAAATGAATTTAGGTTTAGTGCAACGTTTACATGCTCTGATTATCTTCACTTGGCTTACATTCACCTGTTATTGGCTGATAAAATATAAACCGAAAAAGATAAGGAACACATCTGAGGCATCCATCCAGTAAATCCTGTTAATCCTGTCTAAAAATTAACAAAACCTAAGAACAAAGATCCCTCAAACGATGGTACAACCACTCCAGTAGTGGAGTTTCCACTTCAACCGCTTTCGCTTGCCTGAGAGGTTCTCCCCAAATCGATTCAACCTCCACCTTTCGGCCCGCCAGAAAATCGACCAGGCTGGACGGTTTGTAAGCCCCCATCGGTCGCGTATTTTCAATATTTTTTTCGATGAACGATTCTTTAATTGTGTAGCCCAATTTGGCTGCCACCGCCGCAATTTCATCCATCAAGCCACGAACCTTTTGGCTCAGTTCCGGATCGACCAGGATCTTATCTGTCGTAATGCCGCCGGCTGCCACCGATAAACCATTAAACGGAACATTCCAGATGAGCTTACACCAACGCGTTTCTTCGAGATCTTCCACCACTCGGCATTCCACTCCCGCTTTGGTAAAAAACCCAGCCACCTTTTCGCACTGTGCATCCGGCTTCCGTCCATAGTTACCTAAACTGATTGAACCGGGGAAATAATTTTCAATCACTCCGGGAGCTGTCCGGTTCAGACAGACAAAACAAAGCCCACCCAAAACATGTTCGGCCCCAAACGCCTCTGCCAAAAGCGCATCCGATCCCAATCCATTTTGCAGCGTCAGGATAAGCGTTTCCTCATGCAACAAAGGTTTTAATAAATCCGTCAGTTGATCATTCGAGGTTGTTTTCAATGCAATGATGACCAGATCACACGGTCCCATTTCTGCCGTCGAACCATAGGCCTGTACCTCGGGTAACGTAAACTCCCCATCATGTGCCTTGATGAGCAATCCTTTCGAACGAACAGCTTCCAGGTCACTCCGCATCAAAAAGTGTACATGCTGACCACTACGCTGCAGACGAGCGCCATAATAAGCGCCCACCGCTCCGGAACCAACAATACCAATCTTTGGAGACTCTTTCAGCACATGGTTAAGGAATGAATCATTCCCCAACGTTTCAAGACTCAATCAAAGGAAAACTACTTCGAAACAACTTTCGAGAGCGTCGCTTTCAGTGCACGAGCCGAAGCCTGTAGACCCTGAAGTTCCTTAGGCCAAAGTTCGATTTCGACCTGATCGAGGACACCTTTTCGCCCAACAACGGTTGGAACACTCAGGCAGATATTGCGAAGGCCAAACTTCCCTTGCTGCAGTGAGGAAACCGGCAGTAATTGCTGTTTATCCAGGGCAACCGCATGGGTCACTTCCGCAATGGTTAAACCAACTGCCCAGCCAGCGCCACCTTTGCGACGAATCACCTCGGCGCCACTGCCTTTGGTTTTTTCAAAAATCTGATTCTGGAAGCTTGGACTGAAACCGGGGAGCTTGCCCATCGACATGCCGTTAACCGTGGCCGAAGACCAAACTGGGATCATGGAGTCACCATGCTCTCCCAAAATAAGCGCCTTCACCTGGGTGGGGGCGAGCTTGAGCTCATCCGCAATCATGGAACGAAAACGAGCCGTATCCAGCATAGTGCCCAATCCAATCACCTGGTTCCAGGGAAGGTCCAGATAACTGACCGCCAATTGGGTCAAGATATCAACCGGATTGGAGACGACAAAAATAATCGCATCCGAACGGGTACCCGCTGTCTTGATACTTTCGAGAATCTGCGAAAAGAGGGACACATTCCGATTAATCAGATCGAGACGCGATTCATCCGGCTTGCGGCGTAAACCAGCCGTAATAATGAACATATCGCTATCCTTGGCCCGATCGTAATCACCGGCGTAAATACGCTGATCGGCAATAGTTGAGGCGCCATGTAACAAATCAAGGGCCTCACCTTCTGCCATCGCTTCATTGGCATCCAATATCTGTATCTCAGATACAACTCCGGCACATTGCAGCGCAAAAGCCGCATTGGAACCAACTCTTCCTCCTCCACCTATAATGGTAACTTTCATTTTTCTCTCCTCTTTTAATATAAAATTTTTCAGCTCTTCAGTTGCTTCATAATCATATCGGTAACTTGCTGAACCATCGCTTCCGCCTCAGGATCTGCTTCCTCTGTTCCATTGGAAGACGAACCGGCAGAATCCGGAACAGCGCAAACCACTCCGGGGCGGAACTCGGAGTTGTCGCACAATTCACATTCTTTCAGGTCATCCCGATTGTCTGGCATGCCCAGTTTCTTACGGATGGCGATCAAATCTTTCAGCTTATCAGTGCCAAACGTCTGCAACCCGTTACCCAACTGTGACGCAATCCAAACGGTTTTACAGTAAGCATCAGTATTTTCCATTTTCCAGTGGGCATCCTCCACATCTTTACCCCAACAGATAACTCCGTGGTTCTGCATGATGACAGATTGATGATCCACTCCGATTTCTCCAACTGTATCCGAATTTTCCGGACTACCCGGCGTCTGATAAGGGGCAAAACCAATTTGCCCGAGAAAAACTTCTGCTTCCGGAATCATGCAGGTCGGAGGGACCACACCCGCTACCGCAAAAGCAGTGGCATGAGGTGGATGCGCATGCACACAGGATTTTGCCAGAGGTTGACGTTTCATGATCCCGATATGTGTCATCACCTCACTGGTGCGTTTCAGTTTCCCCGCCAGTTGGTTGCCTTCCAGATCAACCAAACAGAGATCCTCCTCCTTCATGAAACCCTTGGAGATGAGAGTTGGCGTGCAGAGAACCAGATTGTCACCTACACGAACGGTAATATTTCCTCCGTTCCCATCTACGTAGTCCTTTTCCCAGAAACGTCGCCCAATGTCCACAATACGGGTTTTTAAGGCCTCTATCTCAGATGAATTGAAAAAGCGTTCGATTTCTTCCGGTGTTTTCGGATCATTTCCCGGAGTCCATCTGTATTCATGATCCGGAACAACCGGTTCAGAAACTGTCGTTTTTTTCGAAGGAGCAACGGCGCTCTTTCCGGTTCCACGATGATCTCTCAAAAAATCCTGAGCAGATGGCGTCAAAATAGCATCCGAGGGAACATCAGCGACATTTCCGCCATTCTTTAGAAGATCTTCGATCTGTCGGACTGTAATTACTTTTCTCATTTTCTAAAATTCAAACTGAAGGTGGATTATAAAAGATTTCATCCATAATGGCTGCGTTAATCGCATCCACCGGAGTTGGTTGAGGAAAAGGGGCCGTTGCCTCAGCGCCTTCGACATAACCGATGATATGGCCGACACCGGCGCCCAGATCATCGTAGACGACCAATGTATTGGCCTTGATCATTGGAGCATCCTCAGCGCCTCCTATCTGTTCGCGTGACATAGGGTGAACCACTAAAAAACGCGCACCTTGGTAAGCAGGATCCTGCTCACTTAAGGTTACATTTCCGATGACTTTTCCCAATTTCATTTCTCAGGTGTCGGCGATTCCGATGATAATATTTCGTAGAGGCGAATTCTTATCCTTGACCACTTCTCGTGTCGTGGATCCATCCGTCGACAAGATAACACTCTGATGCATCCCGGCACCAAGAGGATCAATGGCTAAAACAGGAAGTCCTTCATCTTTTCCGTCACTGTCTAATGGTTGACAGATGACCGTCCGCCATCCCTGTAAACTGGAGTGGCTGATGGTCGAAACAATATTTCCGTCAATCCGAGCTAACTGCATCGTTTAGAAACTCCTCAAGCTATCTACCAAAACGCAGCGACGAGTACGGGTAAATGTCTTCGGTGTGGTAATCCCTTCACCGGTCGTTGTCGCGATAGAAAAGCTGGAATAGCCTTCTCCACCCGTGCCGAGACCGGCCAGACAAGCGCCATTTTTAACAAAAAGTGTGCAGTCAAGCGCCTGCAGCATCTTCGTCATATTTTCTACATTGAGCGAGTGGATCATGGCGGAATGTTTGTAACCGTGTTCGGCCACGAGAGATCTCTCAATTCCTTCCTGCACATCCTTCACTCTGACAACCGGAACCATCGGCATCATCTGCTCTTCAAAAACAAAGGGATGGTCGGCATCTGTTTCGGCAAAAAGCAACTCTGTTCCCGCCGCAATGGAAGCGCCGGCTATATCTGCCAGAACACTTGGATCACGGCCCACCAGATCTCGATTCAAGACAGGATGAGAACAACCACCGGCATCTTTCGAATCGGTGAAAGCAGCCTGGGTCAATCGATCGAGTTGACTGCTGTTCAATTGAGCCGCTCCGGCCTTTTTCAAGGCTTCGATGAATTTGTTATAAATGGTATCGACCACGAAAATTTCTTTTTCTCCAATACAGAGAAGATTGTTATCAAAAGATCCGCCGAAAATGATCCCTTCAGCCGCCTTATCGAGATTGGCTGTCTCATCGACCAAAACAGGAGGATTTCCGGGACCTGCACAAATGGAACGTTTTCCACTTTTCATGGCCGCATTCACCACACCGGGACCACCGGTTACGCAGAGCAGATTTACATCTTCACTGCCACAAAGCTCATTAAAAGAATCCAACGAAGGAGTCTCCACAATTGTCACAATATTGGGGATACCAATTTCTCGCTCAATCGCCTGATTAAATTCACGTACCGCAACCGCCGCACAACGAGCTCCGTTCGGATGCGCATTGATCACCAAGGTATTTCCTGCAGCGACCATATTGATAATATTACCGGATAGCGTCGGAATCGAATGGGTCACCGGTGTAATTGCTCCGATCACGCCAAAAGGCGTGTACTCTTCCATGGAAATACCGTGATCACCACTCATTCCATAAGGGCTCAACCATTCCGTTCCCGGGACATTGCGCAAACCCAGTAACTTGGCGATTTTGTGATCCAAGCGACCAATCTTTGTTTCGGCCAGTTCAAGCTTACCCCATTCCTCTGCCTTATCATAAGTCATCGTTTTGACGATGTTGACGACCTTATCTCGACCGGCTACGCCGAGTTTTCGCAATTCACTAAACGCAACACTCGCTGCCTGAGCAGCCTCTCCAGCTGTTTGAAAGACACCGTGTTTTCCCTGATCGACAGAAACCGAAAGGGGGGTTGCCGCACAAGCGCAATCCGCTTCAGGTTTTGAAGGAACAGCAGTAGACGAAGTCTGACCCAGACTCCTTAAGACATCCTCGACAACTCCACGAAGCGTGCTCTCGTCAAATTTTAATTCTGAACTCACTCTTTATCTCCTCTCTTTCCGATCCGTTTCGCTCAATCACTCCCTCTCACTCATCAGGCAGGATACACCTTCTTATTGAGCACATCGACGCTGTCCACGATCCCGACGATTGCCGCATCA
>JANQKU010000118.1 GCA_028280955.1 Opitutaceae bacterium | reverse complement strand
AACGTTTCTACAAACATCCCAGCAGGAGATATTTTTTACCTTAACAAAGCTCTATCTGGAAGATTCTCAAGCAGCCCAAGCCTTGAATCTTGCGAAAACACTGCTTCCATCCACAACAGATTTCGTCGCAAAACGTTTTCTCCAAGATATCATTTTGCAATGTCACTTCCAACTAGGTGCAACCGATATCACCTATCTTCTGGCAAGACAATGGTGCCAAGAAACGCCCTTACCTGCTCCTTCTGCCCTGGGATGGAAAATTCTCGCATCCCTCGCTTACGATGAAAAACGGTGGAAAGATGCTATCTGGATTGCCCTGCAACCCATTACTTTTTCATCTTATCTTCCGCCAAACCATCTCTCGGATTGTTACGCCATCGCTATTGCATCTTGTCATGAAATAGACGATACAGAAAAAGCGATAATGCTATTGAACGAAATGGTCGAACGAAATCTTCCATGGCCCGAAGACAACCGATTTTTGGGCCTCTATTCTCATTATGATTCCCTGAGGAAAGAAAGCCTTACTCCGTCTCAGGTTTCTGATGAAATGATGCCTCCTGACAAGCCACCTGAAAACGAAAAAAACCTCTCTCTGGATGAAGTCCGAAAATTAATTGGTCAATCATCCTTATAACCCACCACCCCTACCTCTTCTTTGAACCAATGCAATTCATCCAAAAACTTCTCTTTTCTTTATTTTTCGCAATGACCTCCAATCTCTTGCAGGCACAAGATCCCTCTCTCGAAAAAGGTCTCAATTTATGGGATCTTATGCAACAAGGTGGTTGGGCTATGTATCCACTTGGTCTTTGCTCTCTACTTTCACTTTTTCTCGTCTTTCATAGCTATCGTGAAACACATTTACGAAAGTTTCAAAATGAGATGGAAGCTAAGAGGCTTCCTCCAACGCTTGCCAAACGGGATCTTTCTCGAGCCTCTGGCATCTTATCCTCTTCCGGCACCGTTCTGGCTCGAGCAATGCTTGAAGCCCTTTCAAGGGCAAAACCTGAACTTCCGAACGCCAATAAAGAAAAGATAGAAGAAAGTCTGGCAGAGTCTTTGGAAAAGGAAGAAAATACGATTGGCCAGTGGATTAACTATTTGAACGTTGTGGCAACAGTTGCTCCCATGATCGGATTACTGGGTACCGTCAGTGGTATGATTGGTGCTTTTCAAACAATTTCATCCGGAGGCATGGGCCGTCCTGAATTATTAGCAGGCGATATCGGTGAGGCCTTAATCACCACCGCAACCGGACTTGTTATCGGAATTCCTGCCATGATCGCCTATTTTATTTTTCGCAACAGACTCAGCAACCGAATGATTGAAATTTCGCAGGCAGCTACGCATTTCGTGGACTATCTATCAGGAGATATCCCATATACCGAAAATAAAGAATCTTTGTAGATTCTCCATGAGCTATTCTAGCTATCTTATTTCCCATCATACCAAAAAGCTCTACGCCAGGCATGCGATCGGAGACGTTGGACCAGTTCTTCTGACATATCTGGCATATCGGAAACAGAAGCATTCACTTCAGCCTGAGCCGCATTGCGCATCCCGGGAATAACGGTGGAAACAGCAGGATGAGCCATAATGAATTTGAGAGCTGCCTGCGGCATGGTGTATCCACTTTCTGCTATTTCTTCCTTAATAGCTTCAACCCGCTTTACCGTCCGTGATATTCTGTCTCCCGCAAAATAACCACGCCTGAAATCCCCCTCTGGAAAAGTGGACTCTTCAGTAAACTTTCCCGTCAAAGAGCCTTCGTCAAAGGGAACTCTCACAATAATGCCGATACCCATCTCCTGAGCGACATCCAGGAGTTCAGCGGCCGGTTCCTGCTCAAAAATATTATAAATCACTTGAACGACATCGACCCATCCTGCTCGCATTAAGTCGATGACACTGTTTTGGTCGTGCTCCGGTGTCGAGACACCAGCCAAACGAATCTTTCCCTCTTTTTTCAGTTCTTTTAACACCGCGAATGGCTCGGGGTTTTTATTCCACGCTCGGGTCCAGGTATGTAATTGCAGCAAGTCCAGACAATCTGTCTCTAGAAACTGGAGCCTCTCTTCAATGTGTTCCCTTAGATAAGATCCGGCATAACGATTCTCTACCCTGTCATAGGGAGAAGGTGGCCAATCGCCAGGCATGGGCTGTGTTTTGGTGGCAACAGCAATCTTTTCTTTCCGCCCTTTCAGAATCTTCGCAATAATCTTTTCACTCTTTCCATTTCCATAACCGGCAGCCGTATCAATAAAAGAGATACCTAAATTGAGTGCCCGTTCCAGTGCTTTAACCGAATCGGATTCTCCCTGCGGCCCCCAACCTCCACCGATAGCCCAGGCGCCAAAGCCTATCTCTGAGATTTCCGGGCCGTTTTTTCCTAATTTCCGTGTTTTCATAAAATACCTTTTTCTATCTATTTATTTTGTCTCTATTCCGATTCTGAAAAGGTGCACAAAGCTATAACGGAAAGCCCCGCTTCTCTGAGTAAACGGGATCCGCCGAGTTCGGGTAAATCCACAAGGGCAGCGACAGCAACAACATTGCTCTCCAACTCTCGAAACAGCTTGACCGAAGCGAACAAGGTACCTCCTGTCGCAATAAGATCATCCACGATAACAACTCGATCTCCTTTTTGACTGGTATCCTGATGTACTTCGATAGTCGCTGATCCATATTCCAGATTATATTCCGCTGAAATCGTCTTATGGGGCAATTTTCCTTTTTTACGAACCATAGCCAATGGCTTGCCCAACTTATAGGCCAGGGCTCCGCCCAGAATAAACCCTCGTGCATCCACGGCAGCCACTCGATCAATCGATTGATTTAAAAACAACTCAGCCAGTTTATCCACTGCCAATTGGAAAGCTGTCGTATCCTGAAATAATGTCGTGACATCCCTAAAATTCACCCCAGCCTTTGGCCAATCTCTTACCGTCCGAATTTTTGCCTTAATTGTTTCGTCATTCATCATGAAATCCTTGGCAGCTATCCATTGACTGCTCACCATCTGTCTCTCCAATAGCCTCTCCCTATAGCCAAAAAGTCAATCACCCGTGCAAACTGAATTGAAAGGATTTGAAAAAGCCCACCTACGTGGACTCGGGATACGACTGCAACCTCACTTGAAAATCGGGAAAAAAGGTCTGACACCAGAACTGCTATCCGAACTTCGCTATCTTTTTGAGCATAATGAATTACTGAAACTGAAATTTGTCTGTGAGCGGGAGGAAATGAAAGCATTACTCCCTCAAATATCAGACAAAACAACGTCCCAGTTGGCAGGGTCGGTCGGTCGAACGGCTCTCTTCTACAAGGAAAACTCTGATCCCGAGGTTCAGAGTATTTCTCTACCATCAAGGGAAGCTTAAAGCATTACCCGCAATAGAGAGGAAGATATCGCTCTTTCAGATACCGAATAAGGTAAGCAGGAGAGATTTCAGCGCCCGTCACTTTTTTGACCAATTCTCCCGTATCATAACGTTTACCATGACAGTGGATGTTTGAACGTAACCATTTGAGTAATCTAGAGAAGTCTCCCTGCGCAAAATCACTTTCGAGATTCGGTAATGCTTCTAAAGCGGTGTACCAGAGTTGAGCCCCAATCATGTTACCCAAACAATAACTGGGAAAATACCCGAAAGCGCCTCCAGACCAATGGACATCCTGGAGCACACCTTCCGCATCCTTTTCCGGCGTTAAACCAACAATTTCCTTGGATAACTCTTTCCAGGCATTAGGTAAGTCTGCCACTTTCAATTCTTGGCTGAAGAGACGTTTCTCCAGTTCAAAGCGCAGAATGATATGTAGGTTATAGGTAACCTCATCGGAATCGACCCGGATAGGATTCAAGGTAACTGCATTTATCGCGAGATACAGATCATCAGAGGTGACACCCTCTAGCTGCGAAGGAAAACTCTCCCTTAGCTTGGGCTCATGATACTTCCAAAAAGCTTTTCCCCGCGCGACCTGATTTTCCCAGAGTCGACTCTGAGATTCATGGATACCCATTCCGACTGCTTCACCCAAAGCCGTTCCCAGCGCCTCGACCAGCAAACCCTGTTCATAGAGCCCATGACCTGTTTCGTGAACTGAACTGAAAAGAGAATCCAGTGGATTATCCTCATGAAAACGTGTTGTCATACGCGTATCAGCGGCATCTCCCGCACAAAAAGGATGAAGCGCCACATCAATACGACCCCGGGTATAATCAAACCCCAAGCGGGTAGTCACTTCTTTGAGAAATGATTCCTGACTCTCAACGGGAAAACCTTTAAAAAAATCGATCCGAGCTTTAATCGGTGAATCCAGGATCTGTCGCACCAAAGGGATCAGGTCCTTCTTCAATTCACTGAAGAGCCCCTCAATCGCTGCAGATGTCATGCCTGGATCATGCCGATCTATATGATAATCATAGGCATTCTGTTGGTATCCCAGAAAAGCGGCTTCCTCATTCGCCATTTTCAACTGCTTTTCCAAGTAAGGAGCAAAATGAGTGAAATCAGACTTTTCTCTGGCTTCTGCCCAAGCATGATAGGCCTGACTTTCCAGAACAGCTTTTTCCGTAACAAACGCTGCCGGTAATTTTGTCAATCGATCATACTCTTTTCGCGCATGGCGCACAACCACCTGTTCATCTGAGGTAAGCTCAGTCGCTTCGAGTTCCTGTAAAAGAGGTTCGATCGAAGCATCTGTCGCAAGATTATGATAAAGCTCCGCCAGAATTGCCATTTGCTCTGCTCTTCGCTTTCCGCTTCCACTTGGCAGATTCACCTGTTCATCCCAACCCATTAAACCTATCACTGAACCAAGAGTATTGGCACGCTGTAGTTTTTTGACTAACGATTGATAAGAAGGTGACATCATAGTCCTTTCAGTATTCACAGCTTCCGCACTGTCTGAAAAGTTAAAATACATGCCTTTGATAGAATCTTCCACCTACTGTCCTCCTCTTTTCCTAAGGAGCGGACACCTACAAACCATTTTTCCGGTTCTTTTTCGCAAATTTGATGACGTTCACTACACTCGAAAACGAATAGAAACACCCGATGGTGATTTCTTTGATCTGGATTTTTCAGAAGACCATCGTTCCGATCAAATCGCCCTCATCGTCCATGGATTGGAAGGAAGCTCCTTCACTCATTATTCTCAGGGAATGGTCAGAGCGTTTACCCAAAATGGATGGGCAGCAACCGTCCTAAATCTTCGCGGTTGTTCTGGATCACCCAATCGACTCTACTCTTCTTACCACAGTGGCTCCACTGAAGACCTCGATCAGACCATCGAGTGGATAAAACGATCCAAACATTATTCAAAGATAGTCCTAATTGGCTTCAGCCTCGGAGGAAATATCGTGCTCAAGTACCTTGGAGACAGAGCAAAAACGATTGATCCTTTAATCAAAGGAGCAGCCGCCATATCAGTTCCCTGTGATCTCGCTTCATCTGCCGAACGATTGGCAACAAACGAAAACTGGATTTACCAAAAACGTTTTATGATTTCTCTCAGGTCCAAACTGGAACAAAAAAGAAGTGATAAAACCAAGATTGTTCCAATTTTGCCAAAATTTAAAACGTTTCACGATTTCGATTCTTTTTATACAGCTCCAGCACATGGTTTTAAAAGTGCTGACGACTACTGGACTCGTTGCAGTTGCCGTTCTGTGCTCTCTTCTATTTCTCTTCCCTGCCTTCTGCTTAACGCGCGGGATGATCCTTTTCTTTCTCCATCCTGTTTCCCCACTGAGATAGCTGCCCAAAGCGCATATCTATTTTCTGAATTTCCTCAAAATGGGGGACATGTAGGATTTGTAGCCTTTAATTCTCATAAAAGATACTGGCACGAAGAACGCATTCTTTCGTTTTTTTCCAAGCAATTGTCTGAAACATAGAGCACATTTTTTTGTTGTGCTGGATACCATTGCACGTTTCACAGGACTAATCTTTTACACATGTTTTTTTGTAAAAGAACACCTAACAACCCAGAAAATGAAAACTCTGTTATTTCTATCTTCTATCACCAAAACGATCTATCATTTGCTCCCACTTTCAGTGATGGCACTTGCGTTATCACTGACAATTGCTCAGGCAGACACGGTTACCACAAAAGATGGCTCTGTCATCAAAGGGAAAATACTCTCTTCAACTGATGGAATCATCGAAATCGAAACTACCTTCGCGGGAATTGTGAGTGTTTCTCAAGATCAAGTGGCTCATTTTACCAGTGATCAACCTCTCTTCATTGAACTCGAAAATGGGAATACACTCCTCGGTAAGGTGACACCGTCTGAGGATGGTTTAAATATCGATGCTTCCAATGGCGATTTTCAGGCTGAAACAAGCATTGTGACCTCCATCTGGCGAAAGGGAGACGAAAGTCCAAAAGAGAAAAAACAAAGGGAAGCCTTAGAAGCTCTGGAACCCAATTGGGCCTACGAAGCGGCAGTCGACATCAGCGGAAGTGATGGGAATACAGACCGAAGCAATTTCGGAATTGCTTTTAAAGCCACTCGAACCGGGCCGGATGATACCTTAAAATTTTATACCAGTATTGATCGAGCTGAAGATAGCGGCGTAACCACGGCCGATGAAATCAAAGGTGGGATTGATTATTCGCATCTCATTTCCGAACAAACCTCCTGGTATGCTCGAGTTGAATTGGAAAGAGACAAAATTGAAACGATTGATCTTCGGACAACCGCGGCTTTTGGTCTGGGGCACAATCTCATTAAAACAGAAGAACAGACATTGGAAGTTCGTGGTGGTTTGGCCTATCGTCATGAAGCCTACGAAAACGGAAACAATGTCGACTCTCCCGGGCTTGATTTTGGGCTGAACCATACCTACATTTTTGAAAATTGGGGCAACTTGAATAACTCATTAACCTACAATCCATCATTCGATGATTTTGGAAATTATCGGATCACCCATGAATCGTCTTTTGAAATGCCCATTTCTACCGGAGAAATGTGGAAAATGCGTATTGGAGTAGCCAACGATTACAGTAGTGAACCTGCTCCGGGAAGGGAAGAACTGGATACAACCTACTTTATCCGATTGATTCTCAACTGGAAATAACCTCTTTCCCATTGAAAAAACAAAGACCCGTTCATGATTTTTGAACGGGTCTTTTTATAGCTGAGAATCCCATAGAGAATCAAATCGCGCAAGTAATGCCTCCAAATTATTTTCCGCAAAGATATTAATTCTTTTTGATTCCACAAAGCCTTCTCTTTCCGCATGCGTCATAAATTCCATGAACGAATCATAAAATCCATTTTGATTATAAAGACCACAGGCTTTCTGATGGATCTGAAGATGGGACCAAGCCAGCATTTCAAAAAGCTCATCAAAAGTTCCGACTCCACCTGGAAGGATAATAAAACCATCAGAAAGATCAGCCATTTTCTGTTTTCTCTCTGACATTGATCCCACAATGTATTGCTCCGTCAACTCAAGGTGTGTTGCTTCCAAATCTTGAATAATCTCGGGGATGACACCTATCACTTCTCCTCCGTGAGCAAGCGCCGAATCTGCAACGGCTCCCATTAAACCGCTATTGGCCCCTCCATAAACAATGCCAATTCCTCGTTGAGCAAGCTTCTCACCCAAGAGCTGAGCATGTTGACTATATTCGTCAGAACGACCGGGACGAGAGCCACAATAAACACATAATCGTTTGTGATTCATCACGGCTATCCCTCTGCATAGATGAAAAACCGAGTAGCCTCACTCCGGCAAAACTTATTCCTCGCTCTCTCCTGAAGCGGGAAGAGAATTTAAATCAGAAGTGGCTCGGTTTGCCCAAATACCCGTGGGAGCCAATTCGACAATCGCATTCAAATAACTCCGCGCTAATTCGTTGTCGCCATTTTCCTGAGAAAGACTAGCCAAATGATAATAAGCTTCACATCGAATGGCATCCACACCTAATTTTTCATCGCGAGCCAAATCCTCCAATAATGAGATCCCTTTCGAGTCCATGCCCGATTGAATCAAAGCTATTGACTGCCCCAATTTGGCACGCGCAATCAGGACTGGTTCTTCCAATCGTTTTAAAGCATTTTCGTAATCAACAGCTGCTTTGGTAAACTCCCCTTCCTGGTAACTCTCATCAGCTAACTCCAAAAGAGCAAATCCGCCCAAAGGATGCCCTTTGTGTTCATTGGCAAAAGAACGTTTTCCTTCTGAAGTTTTTACCTCAGCATATATTTTTTGGATGGATTTCTCCCTGCTTTTCGTAAAAGCGCCAATCGCTTGTCGCCCAACAATTATCACAATAATAGCAACAATCAGAAATAAGATGAGATTTTTGTTTTTCTCCCAGAACTCATAGATACGGTCCTCAATACTAGGAGCCGCGTACTCTTCATTAACGGCTACAATATTGCGGTCGTCACCTTTCATTTTATTTTCAGCAGATTTATTTTTGGACATGGAATCTCGTTTAAAAAATGAACCGAACCCACTTTTTTAGGCTCAATGAGTAAAAACGCATAGTTTTAGCATCAGATCAAAAGTTTAAAGCGAAAAGATCGGCTGTCTTCCGATCGCAAAGAACACCTATCAGAATCAATCAAAAACAACAGTTTTATTTCTATAAACCAAAACCCGGTTCTCCAAATGCCAGGCAACGGCCTGCCCCAAAACCGTTTTCTCCAAATGCCGCCCCTTGCGAATGAGATCTCCCACACTATGACGATGGGAAATTCGGATCACATCCTGGTGAATGATCGGGCCATCATCGAGAACCGCTGTCGCATAATGAGCAGTTGCTCCCGTTAATTTTACTCCTCGAGAATACGCCTGGTGATAGGGTCGGCCTCCCGCAAACGCGGGCAAAAATGAATGGTGTATATTGATAACCGGAGCTCCAATGGCAGCCAAAAACTTTCCAGACAAAACCTGCATGTAACGGGCCAGGATGACAATATCTGCCTCTAATGCCCGAAGACACTCCAGTTGTTTCTTTTCAGCAGCTTCTTTTGTTTCGGCTGTAACTGGAATCTTGTAATAAGGTATCTCATACGCAGCAGAAGCTTTTTCCAAATCACCGTGATTGGAAATGACACCAACAATATCACAGTTATACTCCCCTGCCTTCCATCTTAAGATAAGATCATGGAAACAATGGTCTGCTTTCGAAACCATTATCACCATTTTAGGTCGTCTAGTTGAATGTTCGACCTTCGCATCCATTCCTATCTCAGATGCAAACTGACGAAAGATTTCTTCTTCTACAGTAAGATCCGAATTTTTAGACTTCCACTCTATCCGTTGAAAGAAAATACCTTCTTCCTGATCATGATGTTGATCTGCATGTATGATATTCCCACCCCTTTCAAATATATGACTAGAGACTCGGGAAACAATACCAGGAGCATCCGGTCCAGAAAGAAGAGCAACTAATGTTGGTTCGTTATTCGCCATAAGTGGCCGTGTTGTTGGCGTATGACTGTAGAGAGCAAACAGTCAAATTCTTCTCCCGCAAAGTAGAAATACCATTAAGAGCGGCGAAAGCTCCTGTAATCGTAGTCATGATACAAACTCCATTGGCATAGGCAACTGAACGAATAACATTTTCATCTCTTCTCGGAACCATTCCCGAAGGCGTATTGATAATCATATTAATTTCACCATTCTTTATCATATCGACAACATTGGGTCGTCCTTCATCCAACTTGTGCAATGCTTTCACCTTCACTCCGTTTTTTGAAAGGTTTTTTGCTGTGCCACTGGTTGAAAAGATTTTGAAGCCTAAGGCCTCGAGCTTACGACCAAGCTCCATTCCTGCTTCCTTATCAGCGTTTTTGACACTGAGAAAAACATTGCCACCAGTCGGCAAAGGAGGTTTCGCAGCCATTTGTGTTTTGGCAAATGCGATCCCAAGGTCTTCATCCATTCCCATCACTTCTCCTGTACTGCGCATTTCAGGACTCAGAGTAATCGATGCACCCGGAAATCTCACAAAGGGGAAAACAGCCTCTTTGACACACCAGTGCTGGGGAATGAGTTCTTTGGTAAACCCAAGTTCTTTCAGTGTCGACCCTGCCATCACTTTAGCCGCCAACTTAGCTAAAGGAACTCCTATCGCTTTACTGACAAACGGAACTGTTCGGGAAGCCCGGGGATTTACTTCCAAAACATACAATTCATCATCCTTGATGGCAAACTGTACATTCATCAGCCCAACCACATTGAGTGCCTTAGCCAAAGCATGGGTCGCTTGACGGACCGTATCCAACATCCGGGCTTTCAATGTGTGTGGCGGCATGACCATCGCAGCATCACCGCTGTGTACTCCTGCGTATTCAATATGTTCAAGCATACCACCCACCACACTCGTTTCGCCATCAGAAATACAATCGACATCAAGCTCGATGGCATCTTCCAGAAACTTATCGATCAATACCGGTTTATTGACCGAAGCTTCAAAGGCCTGACGAACAACTTTCTTAAAATCGTCCATCTGATAAACAATGAACATACCACGCCCACCCAGCACAAATGAAGGTCTCAGCAAAACCGGAAAACCAACCTCTTCCACTATTTCAATGGCTTCTTTCTCACTCAATGCAGTTCGATTGGCGGGTTGTTTTAGGTTCAGCTCGTTTAAAACAGCCGCAAATTGCTTACGGTCTTCCGCCAAGTCGATACTTTCTGGAGTTGTTCCGATGATGTTTACCCCATTCGCTTTCAAATTGGTGGCAAGATTAAGAGGAGTTTGTCCTCCAAATTGCACAATGACACCCTGGCATTTTTCCTGGCGATAGATTTCCAGAACATCTTCAAGCGTGAGAGGCTCAAAGTAGAGGCGGTCAGATGTATCATAGTCTGTCGAGACTGTCTCCGGATTCGAATTAACCATCACTGTTTCATAGCCCAGTTCCTCCAGGGCAAAAGAGGCGTGGACACAGCAATAATCAAATTCGATTCCCTGACCTATTCGATTGGGACCACCTCCCAGAATCATTATTTTCTTTCGATCTGATGGGATGACTTCATTTTCATCTCCATAAGAAGAATAATAATAAGGGGTGAAAGCTTCAAACTCAGCTGCACAGGTATCGACCAAACGATACGTCGTCTGAGGACCATTTTTCAATCGGTATTCTCTGACTTCATTTAGAGTTGTCTTCAAAAAAGTAGCCAGTTGAGCATCGCTGAATCCAAACTGCTTCGCATCTACCAACAACTCCTGTTCGAGGCTCGAAAGGGTATGCTTTTTGAGCTCATCTTCCATGGCATGGATTTCGAAGAGTTGATGGAGAAACCAAATATCAATTCCGGTTTGTTCATGGACCTGTTCAATTGTGAAACCGGCTTTAAACGCATATCGAATGAAGAAAATTCTCTCTGCATTTGGCTGCCCCAGTTTACTTTTGATGGTGGTCTCATCCGGTAGATCATCATCACCGTATTTGCCACCCCCAAAGCCCAAAGCACCTATTTCAAGAGATCGAAGCGCTTTCTGCATCGATTCTTTAAAGGTTCGCCCAATAGCCATGGCCTCTCCAACCGATTTCATGGAGGATGTCAGGACATTTTCAGCGCCCAGGAATTTTTCAAAGGTGAACCGGGGAAGTTTCGTTACAACGTAGTCAATGGTCGGTTCAAAACTGGCGGGCGTTTCTTTGGTAATATCATTTTGAATCTCATCAAGTGTGTAGCCAACAGCCAATTTCGCAGCAATCTTAGCAATAGGAAACCCTGTGGCTTTAGAGGCAAGAGCCGAACTGCGAGAAACCCTGGGATTCATCTCGATGACTACCATTCGACCCGTATCTGGATGGGTCGCAAATTGAATATTGCTTCCACCTGTCTCCACCCCAATCTCTCGAATCACCGCAAAGGATGCATCGCGCATCGCCTGGTATTCTTTATCCGTGAGTGTCATCGCAGGAGCAACCGTTATCGAATCTCCGGTATGCACCCCCATTGGATCAAAGTTTTCGATAGAGCAAATGACGACACACTGATCTTTGTGATCCCGCATCACCTCCATTTCATATTCTTTCCATCCCAAAAGGCATTCTTCTACGAGAACTTCTGTCGAAGGCGAAATATCCAGGCCATTTTCAACAATTTGCTCAAATTCTTCGCGATTGTAGGCAATGCCTCCTCCCTGTCCCCCCATAGTAAAGCTTGGACGAATAATTAATGGATAACTTCCAATCATGTCAGCTGCTACACGTGCCTCGGCTAAAGAGTGCGCGGTTTGGGAAATCGCCATATCTAGCCCAATTTTCTCCATTGCCTGTTTAAAGAGTTCTCTGTCTTCACCCTTTTGAATCGCAGATATTTTAGCGCCAATTATCTCGACCCCATGCTCTTTCAGAACCCCTGCTTCGTCCAATTCAATGGCTAGATTGAGTGCTGTCTGCCCTCCCAATGTCGGCAAAAGAACATCAGGTTTCTCGGTCTCAATAATCTTTTCAAGGATCTCAACCGTTAACGGTTCAATGTAGGTGACATCCGCAAACTCCGGATCTGTCATGATTGTTGCCGGATTACTGTTGACCAAAATCACTTTGAATCCCTCCTCTCTCAGGGCTTTACATGCTTGTGTGCCACTGTAGTCAAATTCACACGCTTGTCCGATGACAATCGGACCAGAACCAATGATCAGGATGGATTTTATGTCTGTTCGTTTAGGCATACTGAGTTTGAGCGAAAGAATTTCTGACTATGCCCCGTTCCGGGCGCAAGCGATAAGTACTTTCATAGGAAGAAGAGCCCCTCTGTATACAAGATTTTTTCTTCCCCTCTTTTTTTACTCAACTGTTTCCTGCGAAATCAGCTGACAACTTCTAAATGCTCGAACCTCTCCCGTTCACACTTTAAAATCTGGGCCGCCAAATCGGCATCCTCCTTACAAGCGGATAAAACAAGATGGGTATATTCTTGCTCCTGTCCCGCAAGATAAGCCTCAAGACTTGGCCAGGTCGTCAAGTCGTGAAGTTTAAGAGGAAGCTGCTTCGACGAAATAACTCGAGAATCAGAACTCGAAATAACTTTTGAAATCACCTGGTAGAATTCAGCCAAATTTCCCGGCCAATAATAGGACGTCAGCGTCTGTAGGGCATCTTCTGTAAATTCCACCTGATTAGGCTCAAAAAGAGGATTCGTTGCCTTCGAAGCGGCGTCTTTTAAAAGCAAAGGAATGTCCTCTAAACGTTCACGTAAGGGCGGAATAACCAAAGGCATTCCAGCGACTCGATAAAATAACTCTTCATTAAACTGATGCTCTTCGGTCAAGACCTCCAGATCGACATCCGCAGAACAAATCAGCCGAAACCCCTTGCCCGTATTTCTTAAAACACTGACTAGTTCCGGTTGAATTTCCAATGGTAGAGAATGAATATTCTGCAGGAATAAGACGCCACCCTCAGCCTCAGCAATCCAAGTGCCTCCGGTTCCATTCTCTCCAAGAAGCCCTTCTCGAAAACCTTTTTCCGAACTAAGAGCACAATCAATTTTTACTAAAGGAGCCTCCTCTGAACGAGCGGAATGCAGCATTTCGCCAATTTCCCGTTTCCCTGAACCCATTTCACCCTGTAACAAAACAGGTGAACAGCCCTGGACCAGCTTCTTCATGCGATGGATCAATTGCTTTATCTGTCGACTATTGCCAATCAAACGCGCCTCCAGATCCTCCGTCTTTACCGAAGGGACTGATGGGCCTTGCTGAGAACTAATTTCTTTGAATTCGAGCCCTCTTTTAAGAGTCTTCATCAATTCATCGACCTTGAATGGTTTCTGCAAATAATCAAATGCGCCGTATTTGAGTGCTGAGATCGCACTTTCCGTACTCGCATAGGCCGTCATAATCACAACAACTGCGGAAGGATCATAACGTTTGAGATTCTCCAAAAGACTGATCCCATCCATGGGTTTCATATCAATATCCACCAGGACCAGATCGAATTTCTCTGCCTTATATCGAGCTAGTCCCTTTTCTCCATCTGTAGCGAAAGCTGTCGAAAACCCAGTGGGTTCAATGACAGCTTCCAACATTTCATGAATAGATAAAAGATCGTCAACTATTAGTATCGATGGCATTGGAGCGACTTCTCGAAAGCGTATTTATAATTCTCCTTTAATTAACAACTATGGGCGTTTATCCAACAACTGAAGACAAGTGGAAGATAGGTAAGAACATCGCCATGACAATACCACCGACAACAACTCCAAGAAAGACAATGAGGATTGGCTCAATCAAAGAGGTTAATGAAGCAATGATCGCATCGGATTCTGTATCATAGAAATCAGCGATCTTTTCCATCATACCATCCACATTACCCGTTGATTCACCTGCCTTGAGCATGTGAGCCACCATGGAAGGAAAATAAGCGTTTTCTCTGAGGACATCGGAGACCTGACCTCCAGAGCTAATGTGCTTCGATATCTGCACACAGGCGTCTTCAATCTGCACTCGACCACTACTCGCAGCAACGATTTCCAAAGCTCTTAAAATAGGAACCCCACTACGTAACAAAGTGGAATAAGTCCGGCAAAAACGAGCTAATGAGATCTTTTTAATTAGATTGCCAAAGATAGGTGCTCTGACTGTTGCCCTGTCCTTGAATGCTCGACCTCTTGGAGTTTTCACAAGTTTACCCCAAATTTTGTATCCGATAAAGGCCGCTATGATACAATAAAAGATATTAGACTTAAGCCAGTTACTTACATTGATCAAAAATTGTGTTGGTTTCGGTAGCTCAGCGCCAAAGTCCGCAAACATTTCGGCAAAAACCGGAATGACGAAAATAAGCAGCACATTCACCAAAATGACCGCCAACCCGATCACGGCAACCGGATAAGTCATCGCTGATTTAACTTTCTTATTCAGCTTTACGGATGCTTCAAAATAATCCGCTACTTTAGCCAGAATTTCTGCCAAGCCTCCGCTGGCTTCACCTGCTTCAACCATTGAAATAAACAGATTGGGGAAAGCATTCGGGTATTTTTTGGTCGCTTCTGAAAAAGAAGTTCCCGTCGAAATGTCTAATTTTACATTGCGAAGGATCACTCGAAAAATAGGGTCTTCTACCTGTTCCTGCAATGCTTCTAGAGCGACCACCAGAGAAAGTCCTGCATCGAGCATTGACGCTAACTGCTGGGTAAAAACCGCTAAGGTCGCCATCTTCACTTTGTGCGTACTCGACTTTTTCTCCCAAGCCTTTTGTTTGGCCAATGCCTGGGCGGCACGTGCTGATTTTCTGGGTGCCGTTGAGGCATTTAACTCACCGGATGCTGAAGAAGTTGTAGATAAAAATGCCATTATGATAAGATCCTCATTTTGGGTCAGCACTCGAATCATGAAGGCTCAACTTATCAGTATTTTGATGTCCTTTAATCATCGATAGCTAACAAACTCTTGACGGATTCTCCATCGGAGATCTAGATGCCTTCTTTAGCTATGCGGGTATAGTTTAGTGGTAAAACTCCAGCCTTCCAAGCTGGCTACGTCAGTTCGATTCTGTCTACCCGCACCACTCTGAGGTATTTTACTCATCAAACATGAGTATTTCTTTTAAAATTGCCTCTTTTTGCTCTCAATCCTCTGCTCTTCTGTGGTGAACCTTATCTTATTTCATCCACAAGAACTGGAGTCTGAACTACCGCTTAACGACCCACGAGCTATTCACATACTGGAAACGTTAAGGCGAACAGAGTTACAATCCTTTGATGCCGGTATCGTCAATGGTCCCAAAGGAAAAGCCACTCTCGTTAAAAAAAACTCCTCTAGCCTCCTCTTATCCTTCTCTTGGGAGGATGCTGGTCCCAAAACAGAGCTTATTTCTCTGATTATAGGATTATCTCGTCCCCAGACGGCCCGCAAAATCCTAAGAGAAGCAACGGCCATCGGTATCCACTCTATCTATTTTGTAACCACGGAAAAAAGTGATCCCGCCTATGCTCACAGTAAGCTATGGACGACTGGAGAATATAAGAGACATCTTATCTCCGGAGCCGAACAAGCCTTTACTACCCAAATTCCCCATATCTACCACCAAGGCAATTTAGAAGAGGCCATCGCATTATCTTCTGCCAACCGAACCAAAATCGCCTTCGATAACTACGAAGCTACGGGTTCTTTTTCCACTTGCTCCATTACGCCACCGGTCGTTTTGGCGCTCGGACCCGAGAGAGGATGGTCCAATCCTGAACGTGAGCTCCTCCGTTCTTCAGATTATCAACTATGTCATCTGGGAACCCGCGTTTTACGAACAGAAACAGCCTGCACGGCTGCATTGACTCTCACCCGTGCCAAACTGAATCTTATCTAGAGCCTTTTATAAAAGCAACAAGTCGGTTGTCCCCGGCCCCGGCCAATTCTCCGATCCAGTTTCCAGCCCGGACTTTCCAGTTCTAACTCTCCTGGCATTTCAAAAACAACGATTCCCTTTTCGCTATTCACCAAAAACTCATCGAATCGCTGGAAAAGCTTTTCTGCCCATTCTCTGATTTCGGCAAAAGGAGGATCCACAAAGATGATATCTGCTTTTCTTCCTGCGAGTGGTTTCCAGCGCAATACATCTGCCTGTTCTATTGTCAGAGGGACTTCATCACCTCCGACACTTTTCGCCACCGCTTTCATATTTCGTTGCAGGCTTGCAATAGTTATCTTCGATTTTTCGACAAAAATGCCACCAGCAGCTCCTCTGCTAAACGCTTCCAAACCATAAGCGCCTGTTCCCGCAAACAAATCATAGCAATACGCATTGACAATCTTCGCACCCAAACTGGAAAACACCGCCTCTCGAAGTCGGTCTGTTGCCGGACGGACAACAGATCCTTTCGGAAAGTGTAACGGAATACCTCTTGCTCTACCACCACTGATACGCATCCCGCCATAGAAAACAGGGATTTTACTTTCTGGCACTCCAAAAAACCCTTCCTTATATAAGAAAACATGCTCAGAGTTTTCATATTTATTAGCTCTCTCATTTGATTCCTGAACATCAGTCATTACTCTGCTTGTCATTTAACACCTACTAAGAAGTGCCTCTTCATCAGATATTTCTGTTTCTTTTCATTCTATTGGGAGTTTGCCCGGCGCCGATGGGCGCTTACACCGTCAACTACTGGCCACTGTACACAGAAGAAGGCGCTTCTTTAAGTACGGCAGAAGAAACCCGAAAAAACTGGGTGATTCCACTTTTCTTTAAGGAACCTGCGGGAAAGGAATCCTCTTATGGCTTTCGGCCACTCTATACTCATTTCGAAGATTCTGAAACCGGGAGTTCTCATGGCCACTTTCTCTATCCTCTGATCAATTTCCACAAAAGTGACGATACTTTCGATTGGGATATCTTTAAACTCATTCAGTTTAACCAGTTAAGTGAGGAAAATGCCTCTGAAGTCACTGAGTTTAACCTCTTTCCTTTTCTCTTTTATCGAAAATCACCTGACCCGGAAACCTCTCATCTGGGAGTTCTTCCTCTTCTGGGAAAAGTCCACAATAAATTTGGGCAAGACCACCTTAGCTGGGGACTATTTCCCCTCTATGGAAAATTTGAGCGCAACAACGTCACAACAATAACGCTTCCATGGCCATTTATCAAAATACTGAAAGGCGAAGGTAATAGCGGCTTTGAATTCTGGCCTCTCTGGGGGCAACGCCAAAAAGAAAACACCTATCGCAACAGATTCTTTATTTGGCCCTTCATTCACCATAAGCAAAAGAATCTCTGGAAAGAAATTCCTGATGAAGATATCGCTTTTCTACCCTTCTATCATCTTTCCCGTTCAGAAAACGCACTGAGTAAAAGTTACTTCTGGCCCTTTTTCGGATTTACCGATAGCAAAGCCCCTCGTTACTACGAAACTCGTTACTTCGGTCCCTTCTTTGTGCAAAGCAGAGGAGATGATCGCTATGTCAACCGATGGGCTCCTTTTTATACCCATTCCATCCGAAAAGGAGTTGATAAAACATGGTACATGTGGCCCATCTTCCGGCAACAAATTTGGGATGCAGACAATGTTCATCAAACCAAAACACAGCTGGCCATTTTCCTTTATTGGAACCTGAAACAGGAAAGCCTTACCAATCCAAACGCAGCTCCCGCTGTGAAAAAACATGTTTGGCCCCTTTTCAGTTCCTGGGACAATGGCAATGGCTCAAAACAGTTCCAGCTTTTCAGTCCATTTGAGATTTTCTTCCAGCAAAACCAAATTGTTCGAACCACCTACAGTCCACTTTTTGCATTTTACCGGAAAAATCAGCGTTCCCCTAAAAACGTACGGCACAATTTTCTTTTCAATCTCATCTCTTATCATCGGGAAGAAGACGAAATGGATTTTGATTTTGGGCCATTCCTGTCAATCAACCGAACGAAAACCGAGCGAGTATTCGAAATCGGCAAAGGACTTTTCTCCCTTCGAAAAACGCCAACCGAAAGGAAAGTAGGCTTTTTTTGGCTGCGAAAACCTTCATCTTCACCAAACTCAACCCCTAGGGAAAACAGTTTATGAAACAAATAACCAGAGCCCTGGAAGCTATCGGCGATACCATTATTCTAATGGTACGTTCTTTTGGTTACCTTGGCAGCATCCCTCGTCAATGGCATCGCCTCATTGAACAATGCTACCTGATCGGTTATACAACGTTTCCGATCGTCTCGATTCTGAGCTTTTTTATTGGGAGTGTCCTCGCACTGCAAACCGGTTACAGTTTGCAAGGATTCGGCGCTGAAAGTTTTATTGGCGCCGTTGTCGGTCTTTCAATGGCTCGTGAACTCGGCCCCGTCATGGTTGCCATATTGGTAGCTGGTCGCGTGGGTTCCGCCATCACCGCAGAACTCGCTTCCATGAAAGTCTACCAGGAAGTCGACGCCCTTAAAACAATGAACATTCCTCCTGAAAGGATTCTGGTTCTTCCCCGGCTCCTGGCCATTCTCATCATGATGCCAGTGCTAACCATCATTGGCAATGTTATCGGATGGTTTGGTGGAGCTGTCATTGCCCAATACGTCCCCTTTATCGGAACAGATATGGATGCCTACTTTCAAAGCCTTCGTGCCAGTGTCGCATTCAAGGATATCTTTGATGGACTGGTAAAAGCAGAGGTTTTTGGTTTCTGCGTTATCCTGATCGCCTGTAACATCGGTTTAAAAACCAAAGGCGGCCCGAGAGAAATTGGGCATTCCGTTACCCGCGCCGTTGTTGTCTCCCTCATTCTCATTCTCGTTCTCGACTATTTCGTCACCAAAGCACTCCTCTGATCTTCCTCCATGACTACAGCACAACAGACATCTATCGAGAAAGAACCCGTTCGGGTAAAAATCGACAATCTTTCGAAGTCATTCGGAGAACAAGTGATCCTCAAAGATATCGACCTCGATATCGCTCCAGGTGAAATCTTTGTCCTGATGGGGCCCAGTGGATCCGGGAAAAGTGTTCTTCTCAAACACATTGCAGGATTGGAAATGCCCACCTCCGGCACCGTGACACTTAACAGTGCCGAAACCTCCGATCCAGATACCTTTGCCAAGACAAAGATCGCTTTGGTTTTTCAGGCAGGCGCTCTGTTCAATTCCATGACCGTCTTCGACAACCTTGCCCTCTATCCACGCGAACACCGTCTCTATTCTCCCCAAAAAATCCGAGAGAAAGTAATGAGTACCCTTCGCATTCTTTCGCTCGAAAACGCCGCCAATAAACACCCTTCTGAGCTCAGTGGAGGGATGAAAAAACGCGTGGCCATCGCCCGGGCTTTGGTGATGGAGCCGGACCTCATCCTCTACGATGAACCCACCTCCGAACTCGATCCCACCATGTCAGCCACCATCAGTGAAATCATCGCCTGCTTGAAAAAGGAAGTAAACGTCACCTCCA
Organism: Opitutaceae bacterium; assembly: GCA_028280955.1. Classification (GTDB taxonomy): domain Bacteria; phylum Verrucomicrobiota; class Verrucomicrobiia; order Opitutales; family Opitutaceae; genus NORP342. Next base: position 11,632 of record JANQKU010000118.1, on the reverse strand, counting down.
TTGTCGTTTCCCATGATCGTGACCTTTCCCTTACCATCGCTGACCGCGTTGGCATTATCATGAACGGCGAGATTCAGGCTATCGGAACACCTACAGAAATAAAAAACAACAAGGATCCCCTCATCACAGAGTTTCTAAACCCTAAAATTGATTTAGATAACCCACGTTACAAAACACTGGAGTAAAAAAATGAATACAACAATGCAATCCGTCCGAGTCGGCCTCTTTTTCATACTGGGTGTGGCTCTTATTTGGGTAATCTTTGAAGCCCTGGGAAACAAATCCATCTTCAAGGAACCCGGCTACACTCTCGTCGCTGCCTTTACCGATGTAAAAGATCTTAAGGCCGGAGATGAAGTCCGCATGGCCGGCGTCAAGATCGGAGCCGTCTCAAGCACACGCCTTAAGGGTCGCACCGCTGAAGTGGTCCTTGAAATCGTTCCCCATGTAAAAGTGGCTTCGGACTCTGTCGCTAGCATCGCAATGGCCGGACTCCTGGGGAACCATTATCTTTCACTCACTCTCGGTTCGGAGGAAGCCGATTTTCTTTCCGATGGAGGTCGCCTGCAAAGCCAAAAAACATCTGATCTCAACGACGTCCTCGCCCAAATCGGTTCGATTGGAGACAAAATCGAAACCATGATGGAAGATTTGAGTTCTTCTTTGGGTGGGATATCAGGTGGTGGTGAAGGCGGACTCTTCTCCAAGCTAGATAAACTTGTCGATGAAAACAGTGAAAATCTTTCTCAGACAATCGAAAACCTCCGCACCATAACCGACAAAATCGCAACCGGCGAAGGCACTATTGGGAAACTGGTCAACGACGGAGGCGCTTACGACGATCTCGTCGCAGCCGTTCAGGAAATAAAAACCGCAGCAAGCCAAGCTTCCAAATTGACGGACGATGCTTCCGACATTTTTGCGCAAATCAAATCCGGTAACGGCGCGTTGGGTACTCTGATTTACGATGACGACATCGCTCAACAGATTCAACTCACCACGACAAACCTCCGCGAACTCAGTGAAAAACTGAATTCCAACCAAGGAACCTTGGGCAAACTGATCAACGATGACTCCCTTTATCTTGAAGCAAAATCTGTCATCGGCAAAGCCAATCGAACACTTGACGGACTTGGTGATCAAGGACCCATTTCCGCTGTAGGTGTTGCCGCCCAGGCTCTCTTCTAAAAATAGAAACCTCGATTTCATTTTTTACGCCACTGGCCCGCTTCTTTAAGCGGGCCATTTTGTTAAAATCTATAGAATCTAAGCTAACGGCACGTCCGCCCCAAAATCGCCACGCGATCTGGTCCGGTTTTGCAGGTCGTATAACGAGGTAACCTCGCTGGCGAAATGTGGAATCAACGGGCTGATGCTGCCAAAGCGGGCAAAAGAAGCTGGTTTACCGCGCACTAACACCGCATGTTCTTCGTTTCGCACGGTCATTGGCCCCATGTAAAGCGGAAAGGAATCAGCGGCGCGGTATTCAAAGATCAATGTCCGCCGCGCATGATCTGAATGATTTGGGAGCGAGTAGTGCGGCGTTAGACAGTGCATTAAAATCACACTGCCAGCAGGAGCTTCCAGTGAAACAGGCTCCTGCTCAATCGGTTCAGTTATCATGCCGGCAAAGGAGCCGTCCGCATTGCAGTGATTCAGATAGGTATGGTGTTTTTGCGGCAGCACCTGTAAGCAACCGTTCTTCACGTTGGCATCATCAAGATAGATCAGCAATGTGATTAAATCATCATTTGTATGCGGAAAATATGTCAGATCCTGATGCCATTCGACGACTGAGCCAACTCTGGCCGGTTTCATGTTCAACTTGCTGTGCTGGATGAAAAGATCAGGCCCAATCAGCTGTTCCACCCGATCGAGGATTCGCGTATCCGTCGCCATCTTACGGAATTGTTCGTGCTGGATAAATGGATTGTAGATGCGACGGGGAGTGGGATGGCCATCTGCCGATTCTGGTTCCAATTCCATGATCTGACTGTGATCAGCGGACGCAACGGCCTGCTCCGTCAATTCAGAAAGACACCTATCGGCGGCAGCCAGGTCCTCTGTGTTGAAAAGACTTTCAAGAACAAGATAACCTTCGGTGCGGTATTGGGTGATTTGTTCAGGAGTCAGTTTCTGCATGGATTTTTTCGTGGGGTTGCTCAGGGCTTATTCCATATCATCACTCCGGCGACTTTTTACGTTTCAAACGTTGTCAGTCCTTGGAAATCAAGCGTGGCAAAATGATCTTCCACCGTTTCGGCACGACGAATCTGAACCACCTTACCATCTTCGCGTAGCAACAATTCTGCTGAACGCAATTTTCCGTTGTAGTTAAAACCCATCGAATGTCCATGGGCGCCCGCATCATGGATAATCACAAGATCCCCTATTTCCACATCGGGCAGCTCACGATCGATGGCAAACTTATCATTATTTTCACAGAGTGATCCAGTGACATCGCAAAGAAAATCATGTGCCTGTGTCTCTTTACCAACAACGGTAATGTGATGATAAGCCCCATACATGGCAGGACGCATTAAATTGGCCATACAGGCATCCAAACCAACAAATTGTTTATAGGTATTCTTTTTATGTAAAACCCGGCTGACCAAATAGCCATAAGGGCCGGTAACCATCCGACCACATTCCATCCTGATATCCAGTGGGTCTAAACCAATCTTTGCTATCTTGGCTTCGTAGCTCTTACGGATTTCCGCTCCAACCCACTCCAGATCAACCGCTTCATCTTCAGGTTTATAGGGAATCCCAATCCCGCCACCTATGTTAACGAATTCAAAGTGAATTCCCAGTTCTTGTGAAATCTCAACCACAAGATCGAACAATAGGTCCGCGGTCTCGACAAAATAAGAGCCCTCCAGTTCATTGGAAGCCACCATGGTATGAAGCCCAAAACGCTTGACTCCTTTATCCCGCAAAATGCGATATCCCTCAAAGAGTTGCTCACGAGTAAAACCATACTTGGCCTCTTCCGGATGACCAATAATAACATTTCCTCCCTTGAGTGGCCCTGGATTATAGCGACAGCAAACGAGCTCCGGCAGTCCTGCACAATCCTCCAGGTACTGGATATGCGATATATCATCTAAATTAATGATCGCTCCCAACTCCACCGCCTTAATGTATTCATATTCTGGAGTATCATTTGAGGTAAAAATGATTTCCTCATCCCTAATGCCAACTTTATCTGAAAGAATCAACTCCGCCATGGAAGAACAATCTGCCCCGAATCCCTCTGCTTGCAGAATCTTCATTAAATAGGGGTTCGGAGCTGCCTTAACGGCAAAATATTCCTTAAAGCCTGTATTCCAGGCAAAAGCTGCTTTCAACCGTCGCGCATTCGCACAGATCGCTTTTTCATCATAGAGATGAAAAGGTGTGGGAAACTGTTCTGCCAGTTCCTCCAATTGCTCTTTATCCAATGGGCAAATCTTTTTAGTCATAACTTTCTACTAAATTCTCTTTAATGTATTCAAAACTCATTTGCAGTGATACGAAAGGATCTCCGGGGCAGGTATCCTGCTCCACCGCATACCACTCACACCCGGCTTGGTCAGCGGTGGCAATCAAGCGCTTCCAGTCAAGATTACCATATCCGATTTCCCCATAAGTTGGTTCATTCTCAATGGTAAATTTATAATCTTTTAAATGAACAATCGGGAGCCGGCCTTTTAATTTGCGACACCATTCTACTGGATCTCCTCCTCCATATTGAACCCAGTAAGTATCGATTTCTGACGCAAGATTTTCTTTCGAGACAGAATCATATATATGATCCAATATCGTCTTTCCATCGACTTTCAAAAATTCAATGGCATGGTTATGATAACACAGTGTTATCCCTTCTTTACGCATTTTTGCGCCTGCCTTCTCTAAATCGGTGATGAGCTCTTCTATATCTGCTGTCCTGGAGAAATCCACGTTTAGAGGGTACGGATAAGCCGTAATATTGCATTCCAATGCATGCATACGCTCAATCACCTTTTCTGGCTCTTTTCGAATAAGATCACTTGGTTCATGTGTAGACGAGCAGGTTAAACCCTCTCCAGCTAACATCCGCTTCAATTCATCTTCGGCAATGGGACCCATCGCGCTGACTTGCACCGCAGTATAACCAATCTCTCTCACCTTCTTCAGGGTTGCAGAGATATCTTCCGGAGTTTTGAGAAAATCTCGAAGTGTATAAAGTTGAGCCGCTATTTGTGATAATTTCATCGAATGTCTGGAATTTGCAGCCAACAATGTGGCAAGAAATCATCTCGTCAATTTCCTTACGTTTCCGCAGGTACATTTTAATGAGGCAAAACCACTTCAAATAACTGTACCTGCTTTCAACAAAAGCATATGCCCCGAAACAACCGGAGGAAGTTCACCTTTCTGACCAAGAAGGCAAATTTGATGATCTGGCATCAGAAACGAAAATGCCTTTTCATACATCGGAGATAGCTGGGTGCGCCGATCGATAAAAATGGCATCTGGGCAATCTTTTTGCAGAGCAGGAGATCCGAGAACCTCACTCCCAATTAGAAGCCCACTGAGAAAGACCGTATTTTGCTCCACTGAGATCTGCTTTAAAAGCGTATTTGTCCTCACACTAAAAAGTCCGGCAGATAATCCGAGAGACTGTGCCGTTTTTAATCCTTCGCAAAAAAAAGTTTCTTTTGATCCCTCAAGAGAAATCGACCGCGAAGAAACTGACTGGCTCAAAATACTTTGGTGACAAAGTAACTCAAACAACTCTCCAGTTAAAAAAGTTCGAAATGTGACAATCCCACCTTGATCAAGACAAACATGCTTTGAATGGGTCCCGGGAAGGATCAACCAACTATCTGGTGAAAATTGAGAATCTTCTTGGAGAGCACAAAAGCCGAGAATTTCCGTTTCTTCGCCCCGCATAGCATCATCGTCACTCTGGACTCCGGATATGAGCAAGACTGAAAGATCGCCTCCTTCTGGTCTCCTCAACGAAAACCTAGTGGTAATCGCTGACGAACCATCCAGCGAAAAGGGCAATCGCGCATAAGGGAGTTCAACCCATCCAATCGAAGAACTCGCCATGCCCGAAACAACCACCTGCATGGATGATTCGCGGATACCCACTTTTTGGCAAAGCTCATCCACGCCTCGCAAGAGAATGGATGCAAAGGGACTCTCCTCAGGATCCCCTTTCGCTCCTCCTTTCGATCCTTGGGAAACAACTTTTGCGCCACACTCTTCTTTCAATTCTGCCACAACAGCCTGATCCTTGGTTGAAACCAAGCGAAGTCGGAAGTTCGATGTTCCCCAGTCACAGCTGAAAAAAAAGTCCGGAAGATTTTTTCCCTTAGGCGACACAGTCATCTTAAAACTTTCACAAGTGAAGGGCTTGATAGTTTGCCATCGCCTCTGCTGTTCGCAAATAGCGATCATAGATCCGCAGTGAGAAAATCTTCCCCTTTAAACTCGGACCTATCAGAAGATTTTTTGCTCCATTGGCATGACGCAAATGGGGACTATAGCGACCCCATCCAAATTGTCGTTGGCCGGACCCATCACAGAGAATCCCATCTATCACAAATGAGATCAGTTTGGGACCTCCATCCACAATAATCGAAATATGATGCTGAGTTTTCGTTTCCAACATTTCCCTATCACATTCCCATCGATTCTCCGTCCGGCCATCATTGAGAATAATCTCAAGAGTTCTATTTCCTGTTGTTTGTAAGGCCAATCCCTGTCTAGTCGAAATTCGCGAATCCAGAATAACTTGGCCTCCTTTTAAGGAATCAAATTGAAGAGAAAGATCGATGGTAAATCCCGTCCGCAAATCCTTATTTCGAAAATCCGGCATGGTAGCATCACGTTCCAGAAAAAGTGGCAACTCTGGCATTTTAACAGACTTGGGCGCTGCCTTTTGAAACTTCCGGTTAAAAACCAGTCCCTCTTTCACCATGCTTTTGGCTTTCTCTCTATTCCAAAGGCCCTTGATCAATTCTTTATCCATCACATGGACCCGGGCAATATCCTTCTGAGTTTCCGTCAGGAAAATCCTTCCGCGTTCCTCCACCATATCCGGATAACTCATTCGTATTTCCTGATCATCTTCATAAAGAATGACTTCCGGTTGGGACCATTCAATGATTTTCCCATCCGGACTGTCCACTTCCACCCCGCCACTCAACCAAACGGGATTTCTATCATCGTACCAATTACCTCCATGATTATGAAACCAGTAGAGATACTTCCCATTACGACAGCGCCAGGCAAAGTTTGCTGCCCTCGGATGCCTTATCCTTCGTCCATTCCCATAGGTTTTATACTGTGGTTCCGTCCAGGTATGCCCGCCATCTCTACTGTAGGCATATGCCGGATACCCATCAATTGTTCTATAAACACAATAGAAAGACCCATCACTTAGAACCGAATAACTCTGCTCCTCGGCAATAGGACCTCCTCCGGGAGGAGTGCGCAGTCCACTATCCCCATCCGGAAGTGTCTCCCAGGTAATCTTGCGCGGATTGATTTCTGTCAAAAGATTGGAGCTTTTCAACAAGACTCCTTCCGAACTAGTGAAAAAACCCTCTCCAAAACCCCCAACTTTATGCAATGAAACAAAAGCCGCTTTTTCGGCAATAAACGGACGGCCCACATTCCAAAAATAACGCAGTTTCCCTCTATCTGCATTTTTCCGATCGATCTCCATTTCACGAATGTCCAGAGGATACCGCTTTTTCGACCAACTGCGCCCATGATCATCACTGTATTTAAAAACAAAATACCCCAAAGAATCCACTCGGCGGCAGAAACCATCGGTATAGGGCGGATTGTCAGCTTTTACTTTTCGGATGTTATCGGTATTATGATTATAAAATGCATAAATTCGACCGGAAGGAACCCGAAGCAAAACCGCGTAGGAAGCTTCCGGCCCAATGGGTGACTCCACTCTAACAGGGTTAGACCAAGTTTGCCCCATATCAGTACTTCGCGTGGTAATGACATGTTGGCCCGCATGACCTTCGTGACCACTTCCTGTCGTAAGAATGCAAAGCCAAGCTCCATCCAGAGTTTTGACGATATAAGGTTGATCACTGTACGATTCTGTGGGAATCTCAAAACCATTAGATAAGTGCCGTGAATCCACACAGTTTCCGCTTCCTTTTGTTCCGGGAATCGAAAAAGTCTTTTTTCTGCCAGTAGAGGTTACTCTTTTTTTGGTGCCCATAGGTTTGGTGAAGTTTGCTTTGAGAGAAACGGTTCCTCCCATTCTTAAAAACGATTGACCGGAGTCAGCGGCTCTTGCCCATCCAAAACTGCCGCGATATTGGCTGCACAAAGTCGGCGTGCTGCCAATCGACATTCTCTGGAACCTCCTCCAATGTGCGGAGTAACCACCACATTCGCCATTTCCAATAATTCTTTGGGAACCTGTGGTTCATCTTCGAAAACATCCAATGCCGCTCCTCGAAGCTGACCAGCCTGTAGCGCTTCAATCAACGCATTCTGATCCACCACTCGACCTCGTGCCATATTGACAAGATACGCATCCGGCTTCATCAGCGCCAAACGTTCACCATTCATTAATTTTTCCGTGTCTTTATTCAGAGGTGTATGAAGAGACACAATATCAGCCTCTTTTAAAAGGTCATGTAATTCTCGATATCTCGGATCATCTATCTGCGTGCGCCGATGAAAAATAACCTTCATTCCAAAGCCTTTTGCTCTCTTGGCAACACCCTCACCAATACGCCCATAACCGACTATCCCCAAGGTTCGACCTCCCAGGAGATCCCCATCCCAAATCCCAGGTTGAAACGATTTCCACTTACCCGACCTTACATAAGCATCCGCTTGGCAAATCCGACGAGTGACTGCCAGAATCAAGCCCATGGTACAATCCGCAGTCGATTCTCCAAAAGCATTGGGTGTGTTCGTTCCCCAGATTTTCTTCTCCGACAGGAGCTTCAAATCAAGATTATCGATTCCGAGAGCTACATTTGCCACAACTCGCAATTTCGGCGCCAAAGCTAACAACTCCTCATTTACCATCAATTCCGCTTGGTTGATAACACCAGCTAATTCAGGGACCAAAGAGAGCACCTCTTTACGAGGCATCAAATCTCCACCGGAAGGCCCCATGATGATGTCTGCCTTGCCTAAAAGAGGTTCCAAATCAGATTCCGGAACTGCATTTGTGATAAGAACCTTAGGGAGTTTTTTATTTAATCTTTCCATCACATAATTCCGTAGGTTTCGAAAGCTTCCTTCGCGCTCATACCATTCTCAATGGCTCTTCTGACTGTTTTTTCACCGCGCACTTTTTCCAAGGCCTGACGGAAAACTTCTTGCTCTGCAGATCGAGGAATCACACAAACACCATCGATATCGCCAAAAAGAATATCACCCGGTTGAATGTCCACCTCACCGACAGCAAGCGGTATTCGAAAATCGACTACTTTTCCTCGAGGAGCCTGATCCTGAGCATAAGGTCCATAGGAAAATGTTGGAAATTTCAAGTCGATAATCCCAGCCGTATCTCGGGAGTATCCGTCGACAATGGCGCCAACCGCCCCACACTGCATAGCTCGGATACTCATTAACTCTCCCCAGAGAGCATACGAAGGAGAGGCCCCTGCACAGATATAAATTTCGTTCGTTTTTAGATCATCGAGAGCTTCCAACATCAAACCAAACGGTTTTTCCAGGAGCTCTTTGTGACCACTGGAAGCCACTTTTTCGGTATCCGACTCCAGTACCGTCATCGCCCTTCCAATGGTAACCATCTTCGGTTGCAAAGGCCTGATTTTTGGCGAGAGAAACTGTCGCTGGAGACCTAGCGTATCCATGATGTCTCCCACCACCGCGGTGAAAAGCTCCCGTCTTGCCAGAGTAAAGAGTTCGGCGTCAGTCTTCCAAAGAGGTGTCATAAGAAAATCGTGTTAAAAGTTGCCGATTAGACGTAAAAGACTCGATCAGAAGGAGGTTTTCGAATTCCCGGATGGGCTTCCAGTACTGTTTCATCAAGGTCAAAGCCAAGCCCGGGCCGATCCGGTAAATGAAAAAACCCATCTTCTACCGGAAGCGGATACGAAAGACATTCATCGCGCCAGAAAACATCTGAAATCATAAATTCCTGTCGGAAAAAATTGGGGACCGTCGCCATGGTATGAGCTGATGCGATGGTAGAGACAGGACCATTTGGATTATGAGGAGCGATGGGAACATTATAGCATTCTGCCAAAGTCGCCATCTTGCGCATCTCCGAGATTCCCCCACAACGAGTAATATCCGGCATCACCACATCCGCTGCTTTTTCTTCTAAGACAGTGCGCAACATATATCGACTATGCAAACGCTCACCCACACAGACCGGAAGCGGAATTTTCTGCCGAATGGTAGCAATTGCATCGGGAAACTCCGGCAAGGCCGGCTCCTCATACCACATACAATTAAAATCAAGTTCAGCTAAACGATGAGCCATTTCAATGGCGGTCGGACCATTCAGGAAAGCATGCGTTTCAATGGCAAGAGCAACATCCTTACCCACGGCTTTTCCGATAGCTGCCACCACATCCAGAGCCAACTGCTTTTGTGCTTCAGTTAACTCATTGTTATCCGCCAAATCTTCTCCATAAAGGTAGTTGACATGGGCAAATGGGTCAAATTTAAGAGCCGTGAATCCTTTTGCCACAGTCTCAAGCGCCTGTCTCGCATAATCCTCTGGCGTATGACTTCCAGAAACAAACCAGTAATTTCCATACAATTTTATTTTTTGTCGATAAGCGCCGCCTAAGAGATCATAAACAGGCACTCCCAGGGCTTTCCCCTTTATATCCCATAAGGTGATATCGATCCCACTGATGGCCGAAAGCAATGGACCAGCCTGACCAAGCCAATGCATATCTCGATATGCCTTCGTCCAAAGGAAATCAATTCGCCGGGCATCTTGTCCAATTAATGTCTTCCCAAGATGTTGACAGGCTGCTTCAACCAAAGGAGAGCCGGGCCAATTGGTCGCCTCTCCCCAACCATGGATACCTGCATCTGTTTCAACTTTTACGAGCGTCCAATTGTACTTAATTCCTTCGACCAAAAAAGTCTTAACAGCAGAAATTTTCATAGGGGTAGTTTCGGGTCAATCAGGTGTTCTTCACGCAGAATCCAACTCTTATGTCATTCTCTCCATCCCTGTCAGTAAAAAGAAATAGTTAAATTCTATGAAAGGATAGTGTTTTTATCTAGTCGCGATCAAAATTGCCTCAAATATCTGACTTCAGTTCTACCATTTTTCTAAACTGTATACCTTTTATTCCAACTGTTAGGGAAATTCAATTTATTCCCATACACATATCTAATTAACTGACCATGATGCTGAATTTCGTGTTCTAATAAATCCAATACTATCTCAACTTGTACTTCACTTGGTTCATTCTGTTTCAAATAACTTATCATCTCTTCCTGAGTTTTTTTAAGTTGAGCCAAAACTTCTGCTCTAATAAATCCACTTTCTAATGAACAATTAAATCCACTCCATTTGGATTTTTTGATCGCATTAAGATAACTTTCTCTTGCTCCTATTACACACCAAACTTGATCTCTAATTTTATTTGAAGGTAGATCCTTTAGTTTTAAATTTAAATTACTTTCAGACAATGATTCAAATAAATCATAAGTTAAATCGAATGCTCTTTCTAATCTATCTATAATTAATTCCATTTGACGTAAATTGCCTAAGTTCAATTTCATCCATTACTGTATGTTCAACTTTGTTTGTAATGACATCTGAATTTTAGACCCTCTCTAAAAAAGAAGCGGCAGGAATACATCCTGCCGCTTCTTCGATTAAGTCGTAAGAGAGCCAAGTTACTCTGCCGTAACGGTCATAACACCTCTCATCAAAGCAAAGTGCCCGGGGAATGAACAAAGAAATTCATACTCTCCCGGAGCCGGAGCCGTGAACACAATCTCATCCTGTTCACCAGGTCCCAATAATTTCGTGTGCGCAACAATCTTATCCTTCATTGAGGCCGGTATATAATCTGTCGCTGCTGCAGTCATCGCTTCCGTGCCAAACTGCGCAGAGGTAACCCCTTCAACCAGAATAACCAGATTATGACCCATGGCTACCTTGGGCAATTTACCCACATTCTTGAAAACGATCTTTACGCTTTGACCTGTCACAACCTCAAAGGCCGTTACACTGAAAAGCATCTGATCATTACCTTCGATTTCAATGACAGTTTCTGAATTAGCTAAACTACTATTCGCGACAGCACCAAAAAGGACAGCTACGACTAAAAGGAAAAGACGTGAAGATTTCATAATGTTATACAGTGAGTTTTCAGCACCTAACATCGCTTAAGATTGAAAAGCTTCAACTGAAATCACTTCTTCTTTGATTTTTTCTTTGCAGATTTTGCCTTCGTTTTTGGACGACCGGCGCCTTGAGCAGAGTGACGCGCCTGTAAACGGAGCCCATTCAACCGAATAAAGCCTGCCGCATCATTCTGATTGTAATCACTTTCCACACCTTCCATTGATGCGATATCCGGATCGTAGAGTGAATAAACAGACTTCCGACCACAAGTAATAATGTTTCCTTTATAAAGCTTCAGCCGAACGATTCCACTGACAA